>CAUJJO010000224.1 GCA_963205125.1 Pseudomonadota bacterium
GGCGTGAGCTTCATCGCCTGCCAGATGAGCGCAGACCTGTTCGAGTTTCAGGCGGGCGACTTCATCGACGGCATCGAGCACGGCGGCGCAGCGACCTTCCTCGAGTTCGCCGGGGAGGCGGACGTCTGCCTGTTCATCTGAACGCTCGCCTCAGCCCAGCCAGCGCTTGCGCCGCTTGTAGTGCTTGACTTCGCGGTAGCTGCGCCGGCCCTGGGCGCCGCCGAGGCCGAGGTAGAACTCGCGGATGTCCTCGTTGCGTTCGAGTTCGTCGCGCGAGCCGTGCAGCACGATGCGGCCGTTCTCCATCACGTAGCCGTGGTCGGCGATGCGCAGCGCCGCGCGCGCGTTCTGCTCGACCAGCAGCACGCTCATGCTGCGGCGCGCGCGCACCTCGGCCACGCGCTCGAAGAGCTCGTGCACGATGCGCGGCGCCAGGCCCATCGAGGGCTCGTCCAGCAGCAGCAGGCGCGGGCGCGCCATCAGCGCGCGGCCCACCAGCAGCATCTGCATCTCGCCGCCCGAGAGGTAGCCGGCAGTGCGCTCGCGCAAGTCCTTCAGGCGCGGGAAGTAGCCGTAGACCTCGTCGATGTCGGCGGCGACTTCGGCGCGTTCGCCGCGGAAGTGGGCTCCCACGCGCAGGTTCTGTTCCACGGTCAGGTGGTGCAGCACGCGGCGGCCTTCCATCACCTGCACGGTGCCCCCGCGCACGACGTCGCCGGGGTCGGCGTTGGTGAGGTCCTGCCCCTGCAGCAGCACCTGGCCGGAGACGATCGCGCCGCGCTCGGCCGCGAGCAGGCTGCTCACGGCCTTGAGCGTCGTCGTCTTGCCGGCACCGTTGCCGCCCATCAACGCCACCACCTGGCCGGGGCGCACTTCGAGGCTCAGGCTGCGCAGCACCTGGATCACGCCGTCGAAGACGACGTCGACGTTGCGCAGCGCGAGCATCGCGGAGGTGGCGGCGGCTTCGCTCACGGGTCGATCACCACTTGGCGAGGGCAGGCACCGGCATCCAGTCGTCGGACACCGCGACCAGCTTGCCGCCCTTGACCGTCATCGCCTTCACCGCCAGATGCTCGGTGGGGAAGGGCGCGGCGGCGGTGAGGGCCACCGTCGGCAGCAGGCCGAGGAACTGCTCGGCCGGGAACGGGCCGGCCAGCAGCGCGTCGTAGACCGCCTGTCCGCTGAGCTTGTCGGCGCCGACCTTGGCTGCGGCGCGCTCGATCGCGGCCACCGCCAGCAAGGCCTGGCCCGCCGTCTGCGCCGAGGTGATGCCCCAGGTGCCCTTGGTCTTGTTGTACTTGGCGAAGATCTCGGCGACCTTCACGGTCGGGTCGTTGTAGGGCGCGAAGGCGAACACCGAGTAGCTGCCTTCGAGGTCGGTGATCGGCACCGCCTTGGCCGCCTCGTTGAGGCCGTTGTGCGAGGAGGTCACGATCGGCGTCTTCAGCCCCAGTTCCTTGAGCGCCTTCACCGTCGCCACCACCTGCGCGGTGTTGGTGCCGACCAGCACCAGGTCGGGGTTGGCCTTGGCCATCTCGCGGATCTGGTTGGTGACGCTCACCGGCTGGTTGTCGACCCACTGCTGGCTGACCACGGCGAAGCGCTCGGGGTAGGCCTTGGCCAGGGCGACGACGCCGTTGACCTGGTCGACGTAGCCGGCCAGGCCCTGCGTGCTGACGGTGCCGATGCGCAGCGGCCGCTTCTCGGGCAGGCGCTTCTGCAGGTAGTCGAAGAGGCCGGCGAACTCCTGCGAGTAGGTCGGGCGGTAGGAGAAGTGCCAGCCGTTGGCCGTCCACAGCGGCGCGATCATCGCCGTGCCCATGAGCATCGGCACCTTGTCGCCGGGCAGGCGCTTCATCAGGCTCACCAAGTCGGGCGAGCCCATGCCGAGGAAGACGATGGGCTTGTCCTGCGACAGGATCTGCGGCCAGGTGCGCGCCACCACGCTGGCGTCGTAGCGCAGGTCGTGGGTCTTCACGTCGAGCTTGATGCCCAGCGCCTTGCCCTTGGTCTCGTTCCACCAGTCGAAGACGCTCTGCTGGCCGCCCCACCAGCTGTCCATCACGTTGGCGAAGGGGCCGGTGTAGTCCAGCGAGACCGAGACCGTGTAGCTGTGCTGGGCCTGCGCCAGCAAGGGGGAGGCCAGTCCGCCGAGCAGTGCGGCGGCGAGGCAGGCGCGGCGGCCCGGGCTTGCAAGGGAAGGGTTCATGCTCGTCGTCTCCTTGGGGTGGGGTTGGACTTCGGCGCGCCGACTCAGGCGCGCGGGTAGGGCCAGATGCGGTAGGCGGCCTTCAGCAGGGCCCAGCGATGCGCCAGGCCCAGCGGCTCGAACAGCAGCATGAGGACGATGACGCCGCCGAGCACGACGTTGGTGAGCGCGAACACGGTGCCGCCGCTCAGGCCGCTGCCCATGTGCGCCATCACCCAGCCGCCGGCGGCGTGCACGCCCTCCTGCAGCGCGGTGATGCCGAGCACCCCCAGCACCGCGCCCAGCGGCGTGTGCAGGCCGCCGACGATGAGCATGCCGACGTACCAGACCGAGAGCCAGAGCGTGAACTGCTCGGTGCTCACGTAGCGCACGTAGTAGGCGTAGAGCGCGCCGCTGGCGCCGGCGTAGAAGGCCCCGGCGAAGAAGGCGAGGATCTTCGTGCGCGCGAGGTCGAGGCCGATCACCGAGCTGGCGATGTCGTTGTCGTGCATGGCGCGAAAGGCGCGGCCGATGCGGCTGCGCGAGAGATTGGCCGCGCCGAGGAAGGCCAGCACGACGACCACCAGCACGAGGCCGTAGATCGAACGCGGCGTGTCGAGCACGAAGCCGAACACCGCAGGCGGATCCACCGGCAGGCCGGCGGTGCCGCCGAACCAGGATTCGGGCAGGCGGATCATGACGATGGGGAACATGATCTGCGCGGCGATGGTGGTGAGCGCGAGGTAGAAGCCCTTGATGCGCACCGCCGGCAGGCCGAAGACGATGCTCACCGCCGCCGACGCGAAGGCCGCCGCCGGGATGCACAGCCACAGCGGCCAGCCCTTGGCGGCAAGCGCCGCGGCGACGAAGGCGCCGACGCCGACGAAGGCCGACTGCCCGAGGTTGAGCTGGCCGGCGAGGCCGACGGTGATGTGCAGACCCAGCACCGCCACCAGCGTCACGCCGGCCAGCGTCAGCACGCCCAGCAGATAGTCGCCGACGAGCAGCGGCAGCAGCGCCAGCACGAGCAGCAGCGCAAGCAGGGCCAGGCGCTGCGCCGGCGTGCGCTGGAGCGCGCGTTCGGCCGCGTAGGAGGAGAAGAAGACGCCCGAGGGCAGCATGGCCATTCAGAGCCTCTCGATCTTGCGCCAGCCGAAAAGGCCTTGCGGGCGCAGCAGCAGCACCAGGATCATCAGCACGTAAGGGAAGACGAGCGAGGCCGCGCCCGCGGTGAGCGGGTCCAGGAAGCGCGAGGCCAGCGCCTCGCCCACGCCCACCAGCACGCCCGCGAGGCTGGCCCCGCGCACGCTCTCGAGGCCGCCCAGCAGCGCCACCGGCAGTGCGCGCAGGCCGATCTCCGCGGCCTGCAGCCCGAGCACCGTGCCCGAGAGCAGGATCACCGCCGCCAGCATGGCCAGCGCCGTGCCGAGCATCCAGGCGATGGCGGTGGCCTGACGCACCGACACGCCCAGCGAGAGCGCCGTCACGTGATCCTCCGCGACCGCCGCCAGCCGCAGCCCGGCGCGCGTGTGCGTGAAGAAGCGGTGCAGGCCCTCGCCGACGAGCAGCGTGAGCACGGCGCCGATGAGCAGTGCCTTGTTCAGCAGCAGCGGGCCGATCTCCCAGGCGCCTGCGGGCAGGATCTGCGGGAAGGGCCGCGTCTGTGCGCCGAAGACGAGTTGCGCCGCGCCCTGGATCAGGATCAGCAGCCCGATGCTGGCCATCACCACGCTGAACACCGGCTGGCCGATGAGGCGGCGGAAGATGGTGCGCTCGATCGCCGCGCCCAGCGCCACGCTGGCCGCCAGCGCCGCCGGCAGCCCGAGCCACAGCGGCCAGCCCAGGGCGAGCACGAACAGCCAGACGAAGAAGGCGCTGGCCATCACCACCTGGCCCTGCGCGAGGTTGACGATCTTCGAGGCGCGGTAGATGACGACGAAGGACAGGGCGACGACGCCGTAGACGAAGCCGGTGAGCACGCCGTTGAGGAGGGTCTGCAGCAGTTCCATCGCGGTCTCACACGGGAGTGATGCGCACCTGCTGGCGCACGTGGGCCTGGCTGCCGTCGCGGTAACGCACCAGCACTTCGACGGGACAGGACGGGGCACCCGCGTACATGGCGTCGATGAGCGCGGCGTAGCGCTGCTCGATGACGTCGCGACGCAGCTTGCGCGATCGCGTGAGCTCCTCGTCGTCAGCGTCGAGCTCCTTGGGAAAGGCGGCGAAGGCGAGCGCCCGCGCGTGCGGGTCCAGCCGCGCGTTGATCTGTGCCAGCGTCTGGCGCAGCAGCGCGTGCACTTCGGACAATTGGCTCAGGTCGGCGAAGGTGCCCCAGGCCAGGCCCAGCTGCTCGGCGTGGCGGCCGACGATGCGCGCGTCGATGTTGACCAGCACGGTGACGTGCGGGCGGCGCTCGTCGCCAATGGCGATGGCGTCGCGCACGTAGGGCGAGGCGCGCAGGTGGTTCTCGATGAACTGCGGCGGAAAGCGCCGCCCGCCCTGCAGCAGGCGCAGGTCCTTGACGCGATCGAGGAAGACGAACTCGCCGTCCTCGGTGACGCGGATGGCGTCGCCGGTGGCGTAGCGCCCGTCCTGCACGACCTCGGCGGTGGCCGCGGCATCGCGGTGGTAGCCGGCAAAGCCGCTGCCGCCCTGCACGCGCAACTGGTCGTCGTCGCCCACTTCGGCCTGCAGCACCGGGCCGACCTCGGGATCCACCTGCAGCAGGCGGCCGAGCGTCGCGGCGTCGAAGGCGCCGCCCCAGTGCGCGGTGAGCAGGCCGGCCTCGGTCGAGCCATAGAGGTTGCGCAGCGGCACGCCCAGGGCGTGGAAGCGCCCGAACACCTCGGCCGACATGCCCGAGCCGGCCGCGAGGGCGATCACCGCCTGCTTGAGGCCCAGGTTGTCGCGGATCGCACGCTTGACCAGGCGCTCGGCCAGCCAGCCGCGCCAGCCCTCGCGCGCCGCCGGCGAGAGCGCCCAGTCGACGAGGCGGCGCCGCCAGCGGCCCGCGTCCAGCATCGCGCCGGCCACGGCCGAGTCCATCATCTCCCACTGCCTCGGCGTGAAGAGCAGGAACTGCGGGCCGATCTCGCGCAGGTCGGCCTGCACGGTCGCCGGCTTCTCGGCGAAGTGCACGACCGAGGGCGCCATCAGGCCCAGCGCCAGGCCGATGATCTGTTCGGCCGCCCAGGCCGGCGAGATGTAGCTGAGGTAGGCGATGTCGCGCGGCACCTCGAAGCTGGCCAGCAGGCGGTAGGCGTTGTCGGTGAGGTAGCGGTGCGTGAGCACCACGCCCTTGGGGCGGCCGGTGGTGCCCGAGGTGTAGCAGAGCACCGCGACCTGCGTGTCCTGCCCCTCGTCGATGCAGCGCTGCAGCGCCTGCTCGTCCTGCGCGTCGGGGCGCGCGCCGGACGCGATGAGGGCCGGCAGCGAGAGCAGGCGTGGGTCCGTGTAGTCCCACAGGCCGCGATCCTCGAGGTAGACGAGGGTCTGCAGCTGCGCGGCGGCCGCGCCCTCCAGCGCCAGCGCCTTGTCGACCTGCTCCTGGTCCTGCGCCACCAGCAGCCGCGCGCCGCTGTGCTGCACGATGTAGTCGAGCTCGGCGCTCGACGCGTCCGGGTACAGGCAGGTGACGGCCGCGCCCAGCGCCTGCGCGGCGTACTCGAGAAGGTAGATCTCGGGCAGGTTCTCGCTGATCATCACCAGCACGTCGCCGTGGCCGACGCCGCGACCGCGCAGCGCGTGCGCCAGCGTGCGCACCTGCGCGGCCACCTCGCCCCAGCTGCGCTCGACCCAGATGCCCTGACGCTTGGCGCGCAGGAAGGGCGCCTGGGCGCGCTCGGCGGCAAGCGCGAACAGCAGCTGCGGCAGGGTGCGGCGCCGCGCCGAGCGCGCGTCGCGGCCGTGGCTGCCGCTGATGCGGTGCCGGGCGCCGGCCGCGCCCTGCGGGCGCGCCGAGGAGTGCAGTGCTTGCGCTGCTTGCGCTGCTTGCGGCGCGCGGCTCATCCCGCGTCTCCCAGGTAGGCCTGCACCACGCGCGGGTCGCTGCGCACCGCCTCGGGCCTGCCCTCGGCGATCGAGCGGCCCCACTCCATCACCATCACGCGGTCGGAGATGTCCATCACCACGTCCATGTCGTGCTCGACGAGGACGACCGGGATGCGCCGCCCCTCCTTGATGTCGAGGATGTAGCGCGCGAGGTCCGACTTCTCCTCGGGGTTCATGCCGGCCATGGGCTCGTCCATGATCAGCACCTTGGGCCGCATCGCCAGCGCGCGGCCGAGGTCCACGCGCTTGCGCAGGCCGTAGGGCAGCTCGCCCACCGGCGCGTGGCGCAGTTCCTCGAGCTCGAGGAACACGATGATCTCCTCGGCCTCGCGCACGAAGGCGTCCTCCTCGCGCCGGCCCGGGCCGAAATAGAGCAGGCCGCTGAAGAGGCCGCCCTTCATGCGCGTGTGAAAGCCGCACAGGATGTTCTCGCGCACGCTCATGCTGGCGTAGGTCTGGATGCCCTGGAAGGTGCGGCCTATGCCCAGCGCCGCGTAGCGGTGCACGGGCAGCCGCGTCACGTCCTGGCCGAGAAAGCTCACCCGCCCCTCCTGCGGGCGATAGAAGCCCGAAAGGCAGTTCAGCAGGCTGGACTTGCCCGCGCCGTTGGGGCCGATGATGGACAGCAGCTCGTGCGCGTGCACGCTGAAGCTCACGCGGTCCAGCGCCTTGATGGCGCCGAAGCTCAGGCTCAGGTCGCGGGCGGCGAGCACGGCTTCGCTCACGTCCGGCCCTCCAGCGCCGCTTCGGTGCGCCGGTCGGCCAGCGCGATCTCGGCCTCGGCCAGCGTCGCGTCCGCGCCCTGCACGTCGGCGCGCAGGCGGCAGTGGTCTCGAAAGGCCTGGGCGATCGCCTCGGCATCGGCTCGCGCGTTGGCGACCTGCGCGCTCGCCCCTGCCGCGGCCTTCGCGCGATAGCGCAGCTCGATGTGGTCGCGGCCCTCGCGGCGCGTGAGGGTGACGCGGCAGGCCGCAAGGCCGGCGGCGCGGGCGAAGGCGCGCAGCTGCGAGGCGTGCAGCAGCATGCCGCGCACGCGCGCGCTCTCGCCCACGCGGCCGAGGATGCGCAGGCGCGGCGTGTGTCGCCCGCACGAGCAAGCGCCTTCCTCGAGTCGCGCCAGATCGCCGGTGGCAAAGCGCAGCAGCGGCAGTTCGTCGGCGTCGGCGCTGAGCAGCAGCTCGCCTTCGGGCTGCGCGCTGCGCGTCCCGGTCGCGGGCTCGACGAGCTCGGCCAGCACCTGCGGGTGCAGGTGCAGGCCGGCGTCGGCGGCACAGCCGACGGCGACGACGCCGATCTCGGCGGTGCCGTAGAAGTCCAGGCAGCGGATGCCGTACTGCGTGCCGAGCTCGCGGCGGATGGCGTCGCCCAGGGGTTCGGTGCCGGCCAGCGCCAGCCGCAGCGGCGGCCGCGCGCGCTCGGGCGGCAGGGCATCGAGCGCCCGCATCAGCGCCTGCAGGTGCGAGGCGGTGCCGACGTAGGCGCTGGCCTGCGCGGCGGCAAGGAAATCGGCCGCCTGCGCCGTCTGCTGCGGGCCGATGGGCAGCACCGTGGCGCCAAGCTGCAGCAGCGCCTCGTGCACCAGCAGCCCGCCGGGCGTGAAGTGGTAGGAGAAGCCGTTGGCGACGCGATCCCCGGCCGTGAAGCCGGCGTCGTGCAGCAGCTCGGCCAGGCGCTGCACAGCGGCGCCGACCTGCGGCTCGGTCAGGCCGCCGGGCGACCAGAAGACCGCGCTCGGGCGCAGCGATCTCGGGGCCAGGCCGCCGAAGTCCGGGCGCGTGCGCTGCAGTTCGGCGAGATCGCTCTTGGCGCGCGGCGGCACCGCTTCGAGCGTCTGCCAGGTCGGTGGGCACGTGGCGCCCAGGCCCGCTGCGGCCAGCCGGGCATCGAGGTCGGCCACCCGGCCGGCGTGTCGCTCGACCAGGCGCGCCAGCAGGGCGTCGGCGTCGCTCATGTTCACCACGCGTCGAAGCGGGGCTGACGCTTCTCGACGAAGGCGCTCATGCCCTCGTGCCACTCGGCGCCGCCCACCAGCAGCGCCAGCGCGTCGACGCCGTAGCGGCGCGCGCTGCGCAGGTCGGCGTCTTCGCTGGCGTAGAGCGTGGCCTTGCTCTGCGCGATCGCCTGCGGGCCCAGCGCGCGCAGCTCGCGCGCCAGCGTCATCGCGGTGGGCAGGACTTCGGCCTGCGGCACCACGGCGCTGGTGAGGCCGTGGCGCTCGGCGGTCGCGGCGTCGATCTGGCGCGCCAGCAGGATCCACTCGAGCGCCTTGCCGCGTCCGACGTGGCGCAGCAGCTTCTGCACGCCGCCGGCTCCGGCGATGGCGCCCAGGCGCGTCTCCGGCAGGCCGATGCGGGCGCTGTCGGCGAGCACGCGCAGGTCGCAGGACAGCGCCAGCTCGCAGCCGCCGCCGAGCGCAAAGCCGTTGACCGCGGCAATCGTCGGGAAGGGGCATTCCTCCAGGCGGTCGAACAGCGCGGCAATGCGTGCGAGATAGCGGTCGCGCGCGGCCTGCGGCTCGGTCAGCTCGGCCTCGGGCCCGGCGAAGTAGCGCAGGTGCGCGCCGCAGCAGAAGGCGCGCCCGGTGCCGGTGAAGACGAGGGCGCGCGCGCGCTCGCGCCGGCAGGTCTCGATCGCCGTCTCGATCGCGTCCAGCAGCGCGTGCGTGAGCGTGTTCATCTCGGGCTCGCGCTGCATCTGCAGCAGCCACAGGCCGCGCTCGGGCTGCGTGAGGCGGGCAGCCTCGTTGGCGAAGACGGGTTCGGCCGACATCGTGCTCAGCCTTCGAAGCGCACGTCCAGGCCCAGCGAACGCGCGATCAGCAGTTGCTGGATCTGGCTGCTGCCGTCGCCGATGGTGCAGATGCGGTTGTCGCGGTAGTAGCGCGAGACGGCGCAGTCGTCCATGAAGCCCCAGCCGCCGTGCACCTGGATCGCCGCGACGGCGACCTGCGAGCCGATCTCGGTGCAGTAGTACTTGGCCATCGCCAGCTCGCGAATGGTGGCCG
>CAUJJO010000225.1 GCA_963205125.1 Pseudomonadota bacterium
GTAGACGGCCACCAGGTCCTGCACGCCGCTGACCTTGCAGCTGATGACGATCTGGTCCGGGTCGAGTCCCAGCTCGCGGGCGTAGGCCGCCGAGCCCAGCGCCGACTGCACGAGCGCGGCGTACATCACCTGCCTGGCGTCCCAGGGCGCGGCACGACGCGCGTTGGCGTCCATCAGCTCGGCCAGCAGCTCCTGGTCGAGGCTGCCCCAGATGACGCCGATGCGCACGCACCTGGACAGGCGCGCCGCGACCTCGATCATCTGGGCGAACTGGCGGTCCTTCTTCTCGCCCTTGCCGACGTTGCCGGGGTTGATGCGGTACTTGGACAGCGCCTTGGCGCAGTCCGGGAACTCGGTCAGCAGGCGATGGCCGTTGTAGTGGAAGTCGCCGATGAGCGGAACGTCCACGCCCATGCGGTCGAGCTGCTCGCGGATGCGCGGCACGGCCGCCGCCGCCTCGGGCGTGTTGACGGTGATGCGCACCAGCTCCGAGCCCGCCTGCGCGAGCTGCCTGACCTGGATCGCGGTGGCGACGACGTCGACCGTGTCGGTGTTGGTCATCGCCTGCACGCGCACCGGCGCGTCGCCGCCCAGGGTGACGACGCGCGACCCCCAGACCACGCGCGCCTGGCGCGAGCGCCGGGCCTGCGGCGCACTGCCGGCCACGAAGAGTTCGGACGAATCGTTCATCGAAAGAGAGCGGGTCAGCGCAGTTCGAGCCGCGCGACGTTGACGCGCGTGTGCGGTGCAAGGTCCACCGGCTGGCCGCGCAGGAACAAGGCCGTGGCCTCGGCGTTGCCGATGCGCACGCGCAGCGGCGGTCGGCCCTCCAGCTGCACCGACTCGCCGGCCCCGACCACGCGCGAGAGCAGCACGCGATCCTCGGCATCGACGATCTCGATCCAGCTCGGCGCCGTCGCGCGCACGGTGAGCAGCCCGGCAGCCGGCGCCAAGGGAACCGAGGCGGCGGCCTCGGGCGTGGTTGCGGCGCTCGCGGCCTGCGCGGCCTGCGCAGCCTGCGGCGCCGATGGCGAGGCGGCAATCGAAAGCGCCGCGGCGCTCGCATCGCCGGCATCCGCCTGGGCAAGCGGCGGGTGATCGGGCACCACCCCGGGTGTCGCCCCGGGTGTCGCACCAGGTGTCACCCCGGGCGCTGCGACGGCCGACGCGCCGGCCGCCACCGCGGAGGCCGCCGAAGGCGGCGCGCTCGGCGCCGTCACGCGCTCGAGCAGCGAACTGGGCACGAGGCCGACGACCAGCGCCGCCAGCAGCAGCAGGCCACCGGCCCAGAACATCGGCTTGCTGACGCGCGTCAGGCCGGCGCCCTCGCCGCGCGCGCCGCGCTCCCGGAAGGGTTCGTTGAGGCGGCCGACCGTGCCATCGAGCGCGGCCGCGTCGGCCTGCGGCAGCAGCGCAAGCACCGGCCGCGGGTCGATCTTCAGGCTGCGGCAGACCGACTGCGCCAGCGCGCGCGTGAAGGTCGCGTTGGGCAGTTCGTCGTAGCGGTCCTGCTCCAGCGCCTGTAGCTTGGCCGGTGCCACCTTGATCGTCGCGGCAAGCACCCCCAGGTGCAGGCCTTCGCGCTCGCGTGCCGCGCGCAGCAGGGCGCCGGCGCTCGTCGCCGTCGCCGCGGCGCCCCCATCGCTCGCCGTCGCGCCCTGGATCTCCGGCAGCGGCTCGCTCATCGCTCAGTCGTCGAACTGCGCACGCTGCAGGCGCACGACTTCGGGGGCGCTCGGGAAGCGCTCGCGCAACTGGCGCCCCAGGCTCTCGACGCCGGCCGTGTTGCCCAGGCGCCGCTCGATGCGCGCGGCCAGCCACAGCGTCTGCGCGTTGGACTGCTCGGGCTGGCTGTTGATGCGCCGCACGTAGAAGCGCGCGCGCTCGTACTCGCCGCGCTGGTAGAGGATCTCGGCGTAGGCGAAGGCGATCGCCGGGTTCGCCGGGTCGAGCTCGAAGGCGCGGGCGAGGTCCTGCTCGGCCTCGCCCCAGCGCCCCGCGCGCGCCCGGCAGACGCCGCGTGCCATCAGCGTGCGCGCCCCGTCGGCATAGCCGGGTGCGGCCAGCGCCGCGTCGAACTGCGGCCTGGCCTCGTCGAAGCGCCGCTGCTGGCACAGGAACCAGGCGTGGTTGTGCAGCGCGTTGCCGCTTTGCGGGGCCAGTTGCAGCGCGCGCTGGAAGCTCTGCTCGGCCAGCACCGTCTCGCCCATGCTGGCGTAGATCAGCCCGCGCAGGTTGTAGGCCTCGGAGAGGTCGGGCTTGGCCGCCAGCGCGAGCTTGACCTCGTCCAGCGCGGTGCTGGCCTGCCCGCGTTCGAAATAGGCCGCGGCGAGCTCGAGCCGCACGCGCGCGTGCCGCTCGGCGCTGGTCTGGTCGGATTCGGTGCGCACCTCGCGCCCGCCGCCCGCGGGCGCGACCGCGCAGCCGGCGTGCAGCAGCGTCAGCATGGCCAGTGCGGCCACGGCCGCAAGTCGCTCGAACAGTCTCATCGGGCGGCTCCTTGCGCGGCCTGCGCCACGGCGGCGACCGGGGCCGCGAGCGGTTCGGCCTCGCGACGGCGCTGCAGTCGCACGCGCACCTGCGTGCGGTCGCGCACCTCGCCGGCGAGTTGCCCGCAGGCGGCATCGATGTCGTCGCCGCGCGTCTTGCGCACGGTGGTCACCAGGCCGGCGGCCTGCAGCACGCGCGCAAAGGCCTGCACGCGCGCGTCCGGCGAGCGGCGCAGCCCCGACTGCGGGAACGGGTTGAACGGGATCAGGTTGATCTTGCAGGGGATGCGCAGCCCCGGCGCCGCAGCGGGCCCACGGCCGGCGACCAGCTCGATCACCTCGCGCGCGTGCGCGTCGCTGTCGTTGACGCCGTCGAGCATGCAGTATTCGAAGGTGATGAAGTCGCGCGGCGCGCGCTCGAGGTAGTGGTGGCAGGCGCGCATCAGATCGGCGAGGCGATGCTTGCGGTTGAGCGGCACCAGTTCGTCGCGCAGCGCGTCGTTGGCGGCGTGCAGCGACACCGCCAGCGCCACCGGGCAATCGTCGCGCAGGCGCTCGATCATCGACACCATGCCCGAGGTCGAAACGGTGACGCGCCGCCGCGACAGGCCGTAGCCGTGGTCGTCCAGCATCATGCGCAGCGCCGGCACGAGCGCGGCGTAGTTCTGCAGCGGCTCGCCCATGCCCATCATCACGACGTTGGTGATGGCGCGCTCGCCGGCCGCCAGACCGAGCTGGCGCCGCAGCGCGTGCTCGGCGTGCCAGAGCTGGCCGATGATCTCGCCGGTCGTGAGGTTGCGGCTGAAGCCCTGGTGACCGGTGGAGCAGAAGCGGCAGCCGACGGCGCAGCCGGCCTGCGAGCTGATGCACAGCGTGCCGCGATCGTCCTCGGGGATGAAGACAGTCTCGATCGCGTTGCCGCCGCCCACGTCGAACAGCCACTTCACGGTGCCGTCGGCCGAGCGGCGCTCGCTCATCGGCTGCAGCGCGCGCACCTCGGCGTGCTGCACGAGCTGCTCGCGCAGCGTGCGCGCGAGGTCGCTCATGCGGCCGAAGTCGCGCTCGCCCTTCTGGTGGATCCAGCGAAAGAGCTGCTGCGCGCGAAAGCGCTTCTCACCCAGGCCGGCGCACCAGGCCGCCAGGGCGTCCAGGTCGAAGTCCAGCAGGTTGACGGCGCTCATGTGGGCGATGGCGTCGCGGCGCACCGCGACGCACGGCTCCTCAGCGGCTGTAGACGTTCATGCCGGGGAAGAAGAAGGCGACCTCGACGGCGGCCGTCTCGGCGGCATCCGAGCCGTGCACGGCGTTGGCGTCGATGCTGTCGGCGAAGTCGGCGCGGATGCTGCCCTTGTCGGCCTTCTTCGGGTCGGTGGCGCCCATCAGCTCGCGGTTCTTCGCGATCGCGCCCTCGCCCTCCAGGGCCTGCACCATCACCGGGCCGGAGATCATGAACTGGACGAGGTCGTTGAAGAAGGGGCGGCCCTTGTGCACGGCGTAGAAGGCCTCGGCCTCGCCGCGCGAGAGGTGGACCATGCGCGCCGCGACGATCTTCAGACCCGCCGCCTCGAAGCGCGCGTAGATCTGGCCGATGACGTTCTTCGCCACCGCGTCGGGCTTGATGATCGAGAGAGTGCGTTCGATCGCCATTCCTGGATTCTCCTGAAGGGAACTTGAAAAAACCTCGAATTCTAGTTCGCGAGCGACATTCGGCGCGCCCGATCCGATGCTGCGGCGGCGACACCGCGCCCGCGCCGCCGCCCGAGGCCGCGCCTCGCCCGCGCCGGCTCAAGCCCCCCGGGGGCCGCCGCGGCTGCTGCGCTTGCCGCCGCCGGCGCCGCGCGGGCCGCTCCTGGCGCCGCCACCCTTGCCGCCACCCTTGCCGCCGCGTGCAGACTTGCTGCCGCCCTTGCCACCCTTGCCGCGCAGCGCGTTGGCGCCGAGATAACCCATCGTCGTCTGCATCGGATCGGGCTGCTGCGCGCCGGGGCCGCGCCCGCCGCTGCGCGCGCCGCGCCGGCCACCCGGTCCACCCGGCGCGCCCTTCTGCACGAAGCGCTTGTCGTAGGTCTGCTGCAGCGGGTTGGGAATCGGGCCGTCCTCGGGCAGGTCGCGCTGCGGCATGCGCTCGCGCTGCAGCGCGCGCTTGTCGTAGGTCTGCTGCAGCGGGTTGGGGATGGGGCCGTCCTCGCTGTACTCGCGCTGCGGCCGCCGCGCCTGCTGGATGAAGCGCTTGTCGTAGGTCTGCTGCAGCGGGTTGGGAATGTGCATCGGGCCGTCGTCGTCGGCCTCGATGCGGGGCGCGCGATCGCGTCCGTACTCGCGTCCTTGTTCGCGGCCCTGTTCACGTCCCTGCTCGGGCATCGGCTCGCGCCGTCCATCGCGACCCTCGCGGCCATCACGCGCGTCGCGACCACGACCGCCTCGTCGCCCGCGGCGATCGCGTGGGCCCGCATCGTCCGCCGGACGCGCCGCCGGGCGCGGCCGCTCGGTGCCGGTGAGGCGGCGCAGCGCCTTCACGTCCGGCTCGGGCAGATCGACCCACTGGCCGCGCCTGAGCCCGCGCGGCAGCACGACGCAGCCGTAGCGGATGCGGATGAGCCGGCTCACCGCGTGGCCGACGGCGTCGAAGAGCTTGCGCACCTCGCGGTTGCGCCCCTCGGTGATGACGACGCGGTACCAGCGGTTGACGCCTTCGCCGCCGCCGTCCTCGATCGACACGAAGGCTGCGCGCTGGCCGTCGATCTCGACGCCTTCCAGCAGGCGCTGGCGCTGCTCCTGCCCGAGTTCGCCGAGCGAACGCACGGCGTACTCGCGCTCGACGCCAAAGCGCGGGTGCATGAGCTGGTTGGCGAGTTCGCCCGAATTGGTGAAGAGCAGCAGGCCCTCGGTGTTGATGTCCAGCCGCCCCACCGACTGCCACTTGCCGTGCGGCAGCCGCGGCAGGCGGCGAAAGACGGTCGGCCGATGCTGCGGGTCGTCGTGCGTGACGACTTCGCCCGCCGGCTTGTGGTAGGCCAGCACGCGCGGCGGCGGCGGCGCGATGCGCAGCTTGACTGGCTTGCCGTTGACGGCGACGCGGTCGCCGAAGGAGATCCGCTGACCGGTATGCGCCGGCTCGCCGTTGACCGTGACGCGGCCCTCGAGCATCCACTGCTCCATGTCGCGGCGCGAGCCGATGCCGGCCTGCGCCAGTACCTTGTGCAGCTTGGGCGCATCCGCCTCGGGGGCGAGCACGCGGCGCGGCGCCTGCGCCGGGGCCGCTTGCCCCTCCTCGGCCGGCGCCTCGGTGTCGAACGCCCCCGAGAGCACTTCGGCGAAGAGCTCGCCGGGATCGGTCGGCGGCAGGGCCTGCAGCGGCGGCAAGGCGTCCTCCGCCTGGCCCTCGCGCGTGCCGAGCGCGCCGGTCGCGTCATGGCCCTGACCCGACGCAGCCGCGCCATCGGCCGCGCCGCCTTCGCCGGACGCGCGCTCGGCTCGCTCTGCACGCTCCGCACGCTCCGCACGCTCGGCGCGGTCACGCCGGTTGCGACGACGCTTGCGGCGGCTGCCCTCGCGCGGCGGGCTCGCAGGCTCGCCGTCCGTTCCGGCAGCACCGTCGGCCTGCGCGATCTCTGCCTGCTCATCCTCGGAGCCGCTGGGCTCGGCGACGACGCTCGCGGCGGCCTGCGCTGCGGTGGCAACGGGCGCCCACGTCACGGGTTCCGCTGCCTGCGCCGCCTGCGCTGCTGCGGCCTCGGGCGCGACCGGGCTCGGCGCGTCGCTGGCCGCATCGATCGCAGTGCCCTCGGCCACGGCCGCCTTGCGCGGCTTGCGGGCGCGCGCCGGCTTGACGGCCACGGGCTCAGCGGCCACCGCGGACGGCTCCCGTGGCGCGGCGGCTTCGTCCGGTTCCGCGGGCGGCGCCTGCGTCGCCACTGCGGTGTCTGCACCGGCCGCGGCCTTGGGTGCGGCGCGGCGACGCCGCGGCTTGGCCGCTGCCACGCTGCCGGCGTCGTCGACAGGGGCTGCGCCGGCTGCGGCATCGGCAGACTCGGGCGCCGGGTCCTGGGGCACGTGATCGTTCATGGCTGTTCGTCGGGCAGGGGTTCGTCGCGGGTTGCGGGCGGGTCGTCGCGGGTGGCGTCGCGGGTGGCGTCGTGCGTGGCGTCTCGAGCGTCTCGAGCGTCTCGAGCTGGCGGCTCGGCCGGCGTCAGGGCGCTGTCGACCTGCGCTGCAGCCGCGGCGGGCGCGCCGGACTCATCGGCGTCCTCGAGCGGCAGGCGTGCCTGGCCGTCGTCCAGCAGCGAGGCCTGCCCTTCGAGTGCGGCCAGGGCCTTGTCGCCCGCTGCATCGTCCGCGCCGGCCAGCGGCGGCAGCTGGTCCAGCGAGGCCAGGCCGAGGTCGGCAAGGAACTGCGAGGTCGTCGCATAGAGCGCCGGGCGGCCCGGGGCCTCGCGGTGACCGATGGCCTCGATCCAGCCGCGATCCTCGAGCTGCTTGACGATCTGCGAGCTGACGGTGACGCCGCGGATGTCCTCGATGTCGCCGCGCGTCACCGGCTGGCGGTAGGCGACGATGGCCAGCGTCTCCATCGCCGCCCGCGAGTACTTCGGCGGCTTCTCGGGATGCAGCCGGTCCAGGTACTCGCGCATCTCGGGCCGGCTCTGGAAGCGCCAGCCGCCGGCCAGCGCGACGAGTTCGATGCCACGCTCCTCCCAATCGCTGCCGATCCGCTCCAGCAGCATGCGCAGCGAGTCGGCGCCGACCTCGTCGTCGAACAGCGCACGCATCTCGCGCAGCGACATCGGCGCCTGCGCGCACAGCAAGGCGGTCTCCAGGATGCGCTGGGCTTCGGCGCTCGTCATCTCGATCGTCGGTGAACCGCCTCGCCGGCGGTGGCTCGAGGGCTTGTCGCAGCCCATGTTGCGGCCCTGCCGTCGTGCGGCGCCCGCGCGCAGCGCGGTCCGGGGCAAAAGCTCGAGTCGGGGTCAGCCTTGCCGCAACTGCGGGCGCGGCCTCGTGGGCCGCAGCATGCCCGGCAACGGGTTCAGGCACTGGCGTCGCGCTCGGGCGGCCGAACCGAAGGCTCGAAGCCGCAGGACGCGGAATTCCGCATTGTAGCGCGGCGGATGCGAACCCATCGTTCAGCGGACCCATCGCTCATCCTGCAGCGCCCATTGGACAAGGCATCCTGCCCACGGATCCGCTCGCGGCGAGCGACCTGGCCAGCGCAGCGCGCCTGTGTCGGCAAAATTTACAGCCCGCTTCGCCGGGACTCGGCGCAGGCGGACCGCGGCCCGCCAAGCACGCAGGTCCAGCCATCCAGACGGCGCGAAACCCCTTTCAAAACAACCGGGTAGATGCGCAATGCCGAAAGCAGTCGCATTGATAGCACAGAAATTGCTTTGCTGTTGGCAGACACGCTGTCGCGCCGTACGGCAAGGTGAAGGCGAGCCGGCGTCAGTCATCTGCCCCTGTTGCATCAAGTCTGGAGGCCCCTCATGAGCACCAAGTCCAAGTTTCGAGGCCTGCGTCGGTTGGCCATCCTGCTGGCGGCATCGGCAGTTCCCGCCGTGCAGGCCGCGCCGTACTTCTGGGCCGACTGGCAGGGGTCCGACCTCGACTCAGGTCCCGGGTTCAGCGGCCAGGGCGTGATCACGACGGGCACGTCGACGGTCAATGTGACCTACACCAACGCGCAGGGAATCAGCTTCTATTACACGGGCGCCCTGGGAGAAACCGATTTCTGGACCGGCGGCTCAGGCGCAACCTCGCCCTACACCAGCACCCAGGTCGACAACCGCCCGACCGGCACCGACCTCATCGCCCTGAACCACAGGGGCAGCCAGACGCTGCAGTTCTCGCAGGCGATCGCCAATCCGGTGTTCGCATTCATCAGCCTGAACGGCAACGGCTACGAGTTCGACCAGGACTTCGAGATCCTGAGCCTGGGCGGGGTGGACGGCAACGCCTGCGGCTACTGGGGCTGCGGCGGCGCCGAGAAGGTCGTCGTAAGCACGCCCGGCGGCACGCGCTATCAATTGAACAGCAACAACGTCGGTGGCAGCGAACCGCACGGCACGCTGCGTTTCCTCGGAACCTTCGATACCCTGACCTGGGTCAGCCGTTCGGACGAGAACTGGAACGGCTTCACCGTCGGAGTTCAAGGCACAGCCGACGAGGTCTGCCCGCCCGGCTCGACGCAACCGGGCTGCCCCGGCACGCCGCCCACGGGTGTTCCCGAGCCCGGCATGTTGGCGCTGCTCGGTCTTGGCCTGAGCGGAATCGCCGCCGCGCGTCGCAGGCGCCGTTGACTCGACGCCCTGGGCCGCGCGTGTGCGCCGGCTCAGGGAGCAGTCAGCGCCGCCCAGGCGGCGGCCAGGTCGGCCGGTGGCGGGCGCTGGAAGTCGAGTGCCTCGCCGCTTGCCGGATGCCGGAAGGCCAGCGCCGTGGCGTGCAGGGCCTGGCGCTGTAGCCCGAGCGCCGGGCGGCCGCCGTACAAGGCATCGGCCACCAGCGGATGCCCGCGCGAGGCCAGGTGCACGCGGATCTGGTGCGTGCGGCCGGTGTGCAGGCGGCAGCGCAGGGCCGAGAAGCCGTCGCGCACGGTCACGCGCTCGACCGTGGTCTGCGCCGCACGGGCGCCGGCAACGACGGCCATGCGCGTGCGCTGCACGGGGTCGCGGCCGATCGGGGCGTCGATGCACTGCGCGGCGGCCTGCACTTCGCCCCAGGCGATCGCCAGGTACTCGCGCTTCACCGTGCGCGCGGCGATGTCGCGCGAGAGCGCCGTCACCGCCTCCTGCGTCTTGCCGACGACCATGAGGCCGGAGGTGTCCTTGTCCAGGCGATGCACGATGCCAGCCCGTGCCAGCCGCGCCGCGTCCGCGTGGTGCGCGAGCAGGCCGTTGAGCAGGGTGCCGCTCCAGTTGCCGGCAGCCGGGTGCACGACCAGGCCCGCGGGCTTGTCGAGCACCAGCAGGTGTGCGTCCTCGAAGACGATCGCCAGTTCCATCGGCTGCGGCGTGAAGGCACGGCTTTCGGCCGTCGGCACCAGCGTGACCTGCACGCGCTGGCCGCTGCGCAGCCTGCGCGCGTTGTGCGTGCAGGCGCTGCCGTCGACCTGCGCGCGCCCGGCGGCCACCAGCGTCTGCAGGTAGCTGCGGGAGAACTCCGGCGCCGCCAGCGCGAGCAGCCGGTCCAGGCGCTGGCCATGGCCTTCGAGGTCGACGACGAACTCGCGCCGCTCGGCGTCCGTGCCGTCCGTGCCGTCCGTGGTATCCGTGCTGTCGGGACCGTCCGCGTGGTCGGCCTCGTCGAGCGCAGGCCGCGGTGCGGGCGGCGTCGAGGCCTCTCTCGTGCGACTCATGAGCTTCCTATAATCCGGCGCCATTTCACAGCAGGACACGCTCACCGCGCGCGCGGTGCGCGGCGACAGCACCGATGCACCCAGCCCGCTCCCGGTTCCGCATGCCAAGCCGCCTGATGGCGGCCCTGCTCGCCGCGTCGGCCGTCGTCCAGATCACTGGCTGCGCGACGGGCAAGGACGAGTTCGCCGGCCGCAGCGCCGAGAAATTGTATGCAGAGGCCAAGGAAGACCTGCAGTCCGGCAACTACGAGCGTGCGGCCAAGGCGCTCGAGCGCGTCGAGGGCCTGGGCGCCGGCACGCTGCTGTCGCAGCAGGCGCAGCTCGACCTGGCCTACGCGCGCTGGAAGAGCAACGACCGGCCGCAGGCGCTGGCGACGATCGACCGCTTCATCAAGTACAACCCGTCGAGCCCGGCGCTGGACTACGCGCTCTACCTGCGCGGCGTGATCAACTTCAACGACAACCTCGGGCTGCTGGGCAGCCTCGGCGGGCAGGACCTGTCGGAGCGCGACCAGAAGGCCTCGCGCGACGCCTGGCAGGCGTTCAAGCAGCTCGTCGACCAGTTCCCGGCCTCGCGCTACGCCGCCGACGCGCGGCTGCGCATGGACTACATCGTCAACGCGCTGGCCACCTACGAAGTGCACGTGGCGCGCTACTACTACAACCGCGGGGCCTACGTCGCCGCGGCCAACCGCGCCCAGCGCGCGGTGGCCGAATACCCGCAGTCGCCGGCCATCGAGGAGGCGCTGCACCTGATGGCGCAGAGCTACGACAAGCTGCAGCTTCCCGTGCTGCGCGACGACGCGCAGCGCGTGCTGCGCAGCAACTATCCGCAGAGCCGCTTCATCGCGGGGGCCACGCCGCCGCAGGATGCACAGCGGCCGTGGTGGCGCTTCTGGTAGAGGACGAGGGAGCGGGCGCGGCAGGCGTGCTGCCGGCCCCGCCTTCGTGCATCGAGGCCAGCAGCGCGAGCCAGTCCAGCGCCTGCGCCTCGTCGTCGATCAAGCCCATCGGCGGCAGCGCGGCCAGCAGCCTGCGGCCATAGGCCATGCTGCGCAGGCGCGGGTCGCAGATCACCAGCAGGCCGTGATCGCTCTCGGCGCGGATCAGCCGCCCCGCGCCCTGCTTCAGCGCCACCGCGGCTTCGGCGACGTGCACCTCGTCGAAGGCATTGCGGCCCTGCGCCTGCAACTGCCGCACGCGCGCCTGCACGAGCGGATCATCCGGCGGCGGAAAGGGCAGCTTGTCGATCAGCACGCACTGCAGCGCGTCGCCGGGCATGTCGATGCCCTCCCAGAAGCTGTGCGAGCCCACGAGCACGCGGCCGCGGCCATCGCCGTACTGCGCGAGCAGCGCGCGTCGCGGCTGCGAGCCCTGGGTCAGCACCTCGAGATCGGCGCCCAGGCACTCGGCCTCGCGCTGAAGGGCTTCGGTCACGAGCGGGAGCGCGCGCAGCGTCGTCGTCAGCACGAAGCTGCGCCCCTGCAGCGCATGCGCGCAGCGCGCGGCCACCGTGCCCACGGCGGCCGCATGCGCGGCTTCGCCCGGCTTGGGCATGCGCGCGGGCACCCAGACGCGGGCGTGGCCGGCATAGTCGAAGGGGCTTTGCACGCGCAAGGTGCGCGCGTCCTCGAGGGCGGCCTGCCGCGTGAACCAGCTCGAGCGCTCGTCGTCGCCGAGCGTGGCCGAGGTGAAGACCCAGGCGCGCGTCGCGCGCCCGCGCTCGTCGCTGAGCATCTCGCGGATGTCCAGCGGCGATTCGACCAGCCGCGCCTGCTGCGGCGAGAGATCGATCCAGCGCACGCGCTCGGGCGGCAGCGGCTGCTCGAAGACCTGCGTGCGCGCCGCGAGTTCGAGCGCGCGTTCGTGCAGGCGCAGCAGGTCGGGGCCGGCGGCGGATTGCTCGCCGAGCACCGCGGCCGCGTCCTGCAGCGCCACCGCCAGCGCCTGCAGCGCCTGCGGGAACTCGGGCCGGCCCGCGCGCTCCTCCCAGCGCAGCTTGCGCAGGCCACGCAGCTCGCGCAGCTCGCCGGCCAGCGCCAGCCGCAGCTCGCGCGCGCCCTTCTCCACGGCCGCGGCCAGCGGCTGCCACGGGGCAAGCCCGCGCGCCTGGCTGTTGCCGACGGCAAGCAGGTCGCGCGCGAACTCCAGCAGCTGCGCCGTACCCAGCTGCTGGCCGAGGAACTGCACGCCGGCATCGACGAGCTGGTGTGCCTCGTCGAACACAGCGGCGTCGACGGTCGGCAGCAGCTCGGCCACGCCGCTGTCGCGCAGCGCCAGGTCGGCGAAGAAGAGGTGGTGGTTGACGACCACCAGGTCGGCGGCCATCGCCTCGCGCCGCGCCTGCACGACGTGGCACTGCGCATAGACCAGGCAGTCGGAGCCCAGGCAGTTGTCGCGCGTGCTGGTGACGAGCGGGATCACCGGCGAGCGCTCGTCCAGCCCCTGCACTTCGGCGAGGTCGCCGCTCTTCGTGCCCTGCGCCCAGGCTTCGATGCGCGCGAGCTGGCACACCGCGAAGCGGTCCGGCAACTGCGCCGTCTGCCGCGCCTGCTGCAGGCGATGACGGCACAGGTAGCTCGAGCGGCCCTTGAGCAGCGCCGTGCGCAGCGGCAGCCCGAGCAGACCCAGCAGCCGCGGCAGGTCGCGCAGGAAGAGCTGGTCCTGCAGGCTCTTGGTGGCCGTGCTGACCAGCGCCCGGCTGCCCGACAGCAGCAGCGGCACGAGGTAGGCGAAGGTCTTGCCGACCCCGGTGCCCGCTTCGGCCACGAGCACCTGCCGCTGCTGCAGCACCTCACAGACCGCCTGGGCCAGCGCCAGTTGCTGCGGTCGCTGGCAGTAGCCCGGATCGGCCTGCGCCAGCGGGCCGTCGGCCGCGAACACCGCCTGCACGTGCAGCCACAGCTCGTCGCGGTCGTCGCTCATGGCGGGCCCCTGCGCGCGGGCGCCCCGGCACCGTCGCCGGCCCTCGGGTGCGCGATCACGGCGCCAAATCCACCGGGGTTCAGGCCGGCTCGTCGGGCTGCGGCGCCTGCTCCGGATTCAGCTCGCCCTCCAGCCGCGCGATCTCGTCGCGCAGGGAAAGGCGACGCTTCTTCAGGCGCCGCAGCGCGAGCTCGTCGACCGACGGGTCCGCGATGCTGTGATCGATCAGGTTGTTCAGGTCTGCGTGCTCGATGCGCAACTCGATCAGGCGACGCTGCGGGGAATGGAGGTTGTCGGTCATTGCTGCACGCCGTGGAGCCTGGGCCTGAGTTTATATTCGCCGCCATGAATTCGACAGCCCAGGCGGCCAGCCTCGCGTTTCGCCTGACCGCGGCGACCGGCCTTCACAAGGGCGATCGCGCCTACCAGCAGGACCAGGTCGAGATCCTCACCCACCCGCGCGTCAAGGGCTGCGCCCTGGCCATCGTCGCCGACGGCATGGGCGGCAAGAGCGGGGGCCGCAAGGCGGCCGACCAGGTGCTCCTGACCGGCCGCCAGGTGTTCGAGCGCTACGTGCCCCAGCAGGACGACGCCGCCGAGCTGCTGCGCCAGCTGGTGATGGAGGCGCACCTGATGATCAAGCTGACCGCCATCACCGCCGAGGAAGAGCCGCACAGCACGGTTGCCGCCTTCCTCGTCAACCCCGAGCTCGACGCCTGGGCGGTGCACGCCGGCGATTCGCGCGTCTACCATTTCCGCGGCGCGGACATGCTGCGGCGGACCTCCGACCACTCCTTCGTGCAGCGCCTGGTCGACGAGGGCAAGCTGACCGAGGAGGCGGCCAACACGCATCCGCAATCGAACCTGCTCACCGGCTGCCTGGGCACGCAGGCCGACCCGCCGGTGACACTGTGGCCGATCGAACGGCTGACCTTCGGCGACACGCTGCTGGCCTGCAGCGACGGCCTGTGGCACTACTTCACCCCGAAGGAGATGGGCGCGATCGTGCACGCCCTGCCGCCGCGCGAAGCCGGCGAGATGCTGATCTCCAAGGCTCGCCAGCGCGCCCGCGGCGGCGGCGACAACCTCTCGGTGGCGCTGCTGCGGGTCGACCCGCTGAAGTCGTAGCGTCCCGAACGGCCGAGAGTTCAAGGCGGCGCCGAGGCCGCCGCTGACGGTTCAGCCGAAGTCGCCGCCGCAGGCGACGGCGCGGCCGGCAGCGGCGGCACCGGCTTGCCGCGGGCCGCGCGCTTGTGCATGCGATCGCGGATGCGCGCCTGGTCGGCCGCGATGCGCTCCTGCCGCCGCCGCGACTCGGCCGCGCGCTCGGCCGCCCGCTGCTGGCGTTGCTGCGCGTCCAGCGCCTGCTCCTGCGCGCGCAGCGCCGCCAGCGCCTGGCGCCGCTGCCGGCGTGCCTGGTCGAGGCAGTCGTTGACGGCGAAGCGCTGGCCACAGGCCGCCGCCTCGCGCTCGTAGCGCGCCTCGACCGCGGCCTTCTCCTCGGCCAGCCGCTGCCGCGGCGGTGCCGCCGCATCCGCGCTCGCCGAGCCGCTGGCCGCAGCCGCGGCACCTAGGTGCAAGGCGAGCATGGCGACGCCCAGCAGCAGAGTGCAAGGATGGGTCGGGCGCAGGGCACGGAGCATGATCGGCTCAGGTCAGCGAGGTGTCGACCTCGCGCCGCGCCAGCGCCAGGTACTCGGCGGTCTGCATCTCCACGAGGCGGGAGACGGTGCGTGGGAACTCGTGCACGAGCGGCCCCTCGGTATAGAGCTCCTCGGCCGGCACCGCCGCCGAGATCACGAGCTTCACGCGCCGGTCGTAGAGCACGTCGACGAGCCAGGTGAAGCGCCGCGCCTCGCTGGCCAGGCGCGGCGGCATCTGCGGCACGCCCGAGAGCAGCACGGTGTGAAAGCGCGAGGCGATCTCGAGGTAGTCGTTCTGCGAGCGCGGGCCGCCGCAGAGCGTGCGGAAGTCGAACCAGACGACGCCACCAGCGCGGCGCAGCGCGCGCAGCTCGCGGTGCTCGATGTGCATCACCGGGTCCTCGTCGCGTGCCTCGGCGAGCTGCTCGAAGGCCTGCTTCAACGCCGCCTCGGCCGCGGCGTCCAGCGGCCAGTGGTACATCTTCATCTGCTCGAGCGAGCGCCGCCGGTAGTCGTGCCCCGCGTCGACG
This sequence comes from Pseudomonadota bacterium, assembly GCA_963205125.1. GTDB lineage: Bacteria > Pseudomonadota > Gammaproteobacteria > Burkholderiales > Burkholderiaceae_C > Rubrivivax. Next base: position 14,936 of record CAUJJO010000225.1, read on the forward strand.
TTGATGACCTCGAGATGCGCCTTCAGCAGCTCGATCGCCGGCAGGATGCGGTCGCGGTGCAGGCCGTTGGGGTAGAGCTCGTCGGGGTGGAAGTTGCTCGTCGTGACGATGCTCACGCGGTTGTCGAAGAGCGACTGCAGCAGCCGGTGCAGGATCATCGCGTCGGTCACGTCGGCGACGTGGAACTCGTCGAAGCAGATCAGCCGGTAGCGGCGCGCGATGCGGCGGCCGAGCTCGTCCAGCGG
>CAUJJO010000226.1 GCA_963205125.1 Pseudomonadota bacterium
TCAGCAGGGCGAAGGTGCCCGGCCCGGGCAGGGCGAGGAAGACGAGGATGGCGGCGCAGAAGGCGCCGAAGTCGGATATGCCGAGCATGAGTGGACCCTGACGGCCGGGCGGCACGAAACGGGGAAAGTGAAAGCGGGGAAGGCGCTAGTGTAGATTTGGCTTGGCGTCCTGCGCAGCGTCCTGAGTGCGCGGTTCAGGCGGTTCGGCTGGCCGATCCGGCGCGGCGCCGGGATCGATCCAGACCAGGCAACGCTCGGCCGCCAGGCCCGGCACGGTGATCGGTTCCACGTGAAACCTCGCCGCCGGCCAGGCGAGCGCAGCGATCTCGTCGTGCGGCGGCTTGCCTTTCATCGCGAGCCAACGGCCCTTCTCGGCGAGCAGGGGACGGGTGAGCCGGGTGAAGTCGGCGATCGAGGCGAAGGCGCGCGAGGTGATCAGGTCGAAGCCTTGCCCGCCCAGCGACTCGACCCGCGCGTGCGTGGCCGTCAGATTGGGCAGGCCGAGTTGCCCCGCGGCCTGGCGCACGAAGGCCGCCTTCTTGCCGACGGCGTCGACGCAGGTGATGTCGACCTGCGGCATCAGGATGGCCCAGACGATGCCGGGCAGGCCGCCGCCGCTTCCCACGTCGAGGATGCGCGGGCGGATCGGAGGGGCGAGCGGCGCCGCGCAAAACGCCTCTTGCTCGGCCAGGTCGCGCTGGATCGAAGGGACGGCGGCCATGCAGTCGAGCACATGCTGCCGCCACATGCCTTGGGCGTCGCGCACGGCGCTCAGGTTGTAGGTGGCATTCCAGCGCTGCAGCAAGGCGAGGAAGGCGAGCAGGCGGTCGGCCTGCGCGTCGCTGATCGTCAGCGCGAGCGCCTGCGCTGCCGCGTGCGCCGCAAGGCGGTCAGGCGGCGACATCCTGCGCGTCGCCTGCGTGGTCGGCGCGGGATTCGGCGCCGCGCCGCCGCTTCTTCAGGTGCACGAGCAGCAGGGCGACGGCGGCCGGGGTCATGCCCGAAAGCCGGGCGGCCTGCCCGAGCGTCGCGGGGCGGTGGCGGCTGAGCTGCTGGCGGACCTCGAAGGACAGAGCCGTGACGCTGCCATAGTCGAGGTCGGCGGGAAGCGCGAGCTTGTCGAAGTGCGCGGCGCGCTCGACTTCGTCGTTCTGCTTGTCGATGTAGCCCGCGTACTTGAGTGCGATCTCGGCCTGCTCGATCACGAGGTCCGCCTCACGTTCACCCCAGTCGCGGCGCAAGGTTTCACGTGAAACCGTGGTGGCGCCGCGGCTTGCGTCGCCGCCTGCCGGCGTGCGGGCGGCCATCGCCGCGATCTCGCTCACCGCATCGAAGTCGACGCCAGGCCGGCGCAGCAAGTCGGCGAGGCGAGCCTCGCGCTCCAGCGCCTTGCCGAGCAGGCGCTCGGCGTCTACGTCGGGGACGGTCTGCGGGCGCACCCAGCTCGTGCGCAGGCGCTGCAACTCGGCCTCCAGCCGCTCGCGCTTGGTGCAGAAGGCATTCCAGCGCAGGTCGTCGACCAGGCCGAGCCGGCGCCCCGTCTCGGTCAGGCGCAGGTCGGCGTTGTCCTCGCGCAGTTGCAGCCGGTACTCGGCGCGGCTCGTGAACATGCGGTAGGGCTCGGTCACGCCCTTGCCGACGAGGTCGTCGACCAGCACGCCGAGGTAGGCCTCGTGCCGCGCCGGCAGCCAGGGCTCGCGGCCCAGCACCTGCAGCGCGGCGTTGGCGCCCGCGAAGAGCCCCTGCGCCGCCGCCTCCTCGTAGCCGGTCGTGCCGTTGATCTGGCCGGCGAAGAAGAGGCCCTTGATCGCACGCGTCTCGAAGCTGGGCTCCAACTCGCGCGGGTCGAAGTAGTCGTACTCGATGGCGTAGCCCGGGCGCAGGATGTGCGCCTGCTCGAGCCCGGCGATCGAGCGCACGGCGGCAAGCTGCACGTCGAAGGGCAGCGAGGTCGAGATGCCGTTCGGATAGAACTCGTGCGTGTCCAGGCCTTCGGGCTCGAGGAAGACCTGGTGGCTGCTCTTGCCGGCGAAGCGGTGGATCTTGTCCTCGATGCTCGGGCAGTAGCGCGGGCCTATGCCCTCGATGACGCCGGTGAACATCGGGCTGCGGTCGAGCCCGCCGCGGATGATGTCGTGCGTCCCGGCGTTCGTCTGCGTCAGCCAGCAGGACACTTGCCGCGGGTGTTGCGCCGGATGGCCGAGGAAGCCGAAGACCGGCATCGCGGTTGCGGCCGGGCCGCCGTCGGCCTGCGGGACGCCGTCGCCGGGCTGCTCGCAGAGGCGCGCGAAGTCGATCGAGCGGCCGTCCAGCCGCGGCGGCGTTCCCGTCTTCAGCCGGCCTTGCGGCAGGGCGAGTTCCTTGAGCCGCGCCGAAAGCCGGATCGCCGGCGGGTCGCCGGCCCGTCCGGCGGCGTAGTTCTGCAGCCCGACGTGGATGCGCCCGTCCAGGAAGGTGCCGGCCGTCAGCACCACGGCACGCGCGCGAAAGCTCAGGCCGATCTGCGTCACCACGCCGACGATGCGGTCGCCTTGCAGCAGCAGATCGTCGACCGCCTGCTGGAACAGCCACAGGCCGGGCTGGTTCTCGAGCCGACGCCGGATCGCGGCGCGGTAGAGCGATCGGTCGGCCTGCGCCCGCGTGGCGCGCACGGCCGGACCCTTGCTGCCGTTGAGGATGCGAAAGTGAATGCCGGCTTCATCGGCGGCTGACGCCATCGCGCCGCCCAGGGCATCGACCTCCTTGACGAGGTGCCCCTTGCCGATGCCGCCGATGCTCGGGTTGCAGCTCATCTGGCCGAGCGTCTCGAGCGCGTGCGTGAGCAGCAGCGTCCTGCAGCCCATGCGCGCGGCGGCCAGCGCCGCCTCGGTGCCGGCGTGGCCGCCGCCGACGACGATGAGGTCGAATTCCTCGGGATGGAGCATGGCAGCAGGCGGCGGCTCGACTCGGCGCTGCGGCCACCGCCCCGGCGGCCACGAGCGACCCTTGGGCGGCCGCGCAAAAGCCGTCTATTCTAGATTTGGCCACCGGGATGGCGCGCGGCCGTGACCCGCATGCCCCGATAATCCGGGCCCTGGACGTGGCAGCAGGCGCCGAGCCGGCCGTGATCCTTCACACCGGGAGCGCCTGCCCACCGCAGGCAACGAAGATGAAAGCAACGAGAAGATCGCATCGCACGGTGCGGGCTGGCCTGTGGCTGGCCCTGGTCGCCGGCATCGGGCTGTCCGCCTGCACCGCGCCGGCCCCGCAGCCGGCAAGCGCACCGCCGCCCGCGGCCAGTGCGCCGGTCGCCGCGCCGGAGGCAGCGCCTGCGCCGCCGCCGCCGCCTCCGGCCGAGCCGGTGCCTGCCGGCCCGGTCTCCGCGTCGCAGGCGCAGCAGGCGCAGCGGATGGCGCTGGCCGCGGTCGAGATGCTCGAGCAAGGCCACGAGGAGCAGGCGCTGGCGGAGATCCGGCGCGCGCAGCAGACCGACCCGGCCAACCGCCTGGCGCAAAGCCTGCTGCGGCAGGTGCAGTCGGACCCGCAGCAACTGCTTGGCCGCGAGTCCTTCAGCTACCGGGTGCAGCCCGGCGAGAGCCTCTCGCGCATCGCCGGGCGCTTCCTGAACGACGTCCACCTGTTCTATGCGCTGGCCCGCTACAACGACATCAAGGTGCCGCGCCAGGTCCAGGAAGGGCAGTTGATCAGGGTCCCGGGCAAGGCGCCGGTGGCTGCGCCCAGCCCGCCGCCATCCCCGCCGCCGCCGGTGGCCGCGCCCGTGACTGCACCAGCAGCGCCGGCAGCGGCGCCGTCGTCACCCGCCGCGGCGCCGCCCGCCAGCCCGCGCCCGCCCGCGGCCTCGAACGAGGCGCTCGTCGCCCAGCATTACCGCCAGGGTCTTGCGCTGATGGCTCAGCAGAAGCCGGCCGAGGCGATCGAGGCCTTCGACGCCGTCCTCGAGCGCGACCCCCAGCACGCCAACGCCAAGCTGCGCCGGGCGCAGGCGCTGAACCAGGTCGGCGGGCTCATCCGCCTGCTCGAGAACTCGATTCGCCGACTCGATGGCCAGATCGCCAAGGAGCCGGAGAACGCGTCGCTGAAGGCTCAGCGCGACAAGGCTGTCGCTGAACGCGAGCGCTTGCTTACTGTGAAGTAGGCCTGGGCGCAGGCGCGCGGCGCTGCGCAGCGTCCGCCGCGGCACCGAGCTCGGTGCGCAGCGCGCGCGCGGCGGCGTGCTTCGGGTCCAGCGCGAGCGCCGCGTCGACCGTCTTGCGCGCGGCCTCGGTCTCGCCTTCGGCCTGCGCTTGCGCCTGCGCCTTGCGTACCAGCAGCTCGACCACCAGCGCGCGGTGCGCCGCCAGGTTGCGCCAGCGCGGGTTCTCGCGCAGCAGCGCCAGCGCGCCGTCGAGGTCGCCTTGCTGCGCCAGCAGCGTCGCGTGCTCGCGCTCGCTGTTGGCGTCCGGGCTGGCAGCCGGCGCGCTGCGGGCCGGGCGCGCGGGCGCGGCGGCTCGCGCAAAGCGTCCGAGCTGCGCACGGCTGCTGCGCTCGCGCTCGATCTGCCGCAGCGCCGCGGCGGCAGCCGCATCGCGCGGCTCCAGCGCCAGGACCTGCAGCCAGGCCTGCTGGGCGGCGTCGAGCTGGCCGCGCTGCTGGGCGGCGAGGGCGGCCGCGGCGTGCCGCGCGCGCAGGCGATCGATCTGCTGCCGCACGGCGGCAAGCTGCTCGCGCGCCGCGGCATCGCCCGGCTGCAGCAGGCCGATCACCTCCCAGGCCAGCGCCGCGTCGGCCCAACGGCCTTGCGCCTGCGCCTGCTCGGCCAGCTTGCGCTGCTGCTGCAGATAGCCTTCGAGCGCCGGCTCGGGCTGATCCGCGGCGGGCTGCCCGGGCTGGCCGGGTTGTGGCGCCCCGGAGGGGCCCGGCAGCGCGCCGCATCCGCCCAGCAGCAGGGCCGGCACCAGCGCCGCGGGCAGCAGCAAAGCCAGCGACCGGCGCGGGCGACGCTGCCCCTGCGGTCTGCGGTGGCGGCCGTGGCGCGGCAGGCGGGTCAGGCTCATCAAGCTTGGCCGGGCTCGTCGGGCTCGTCGGGCTCAGGGCAGGGCGCGCTGCACCTGCAGCCTGGCCTTGAAGGCTTCGAGGCTGGTGTCGCCGAAGATCATCGTGCGGCGCAGCATCATCGGCGCGGCGAAGAAGGCGTTGCCGCCGGGCACGACGGTCGCCGCAAGCTCGTAGCCATTGCTGCGGGCGCTCTCGATCACCTGCTCGTCGGCGTCGCCGAAGGGATAGGCCAGATGGCGCACGTCGAGGCCGGGCAGGCGGCGCTGCAGCAGCTCGCGCGAGACGCGCATTTCGGCGTCCAGGTTGGCGAGGTGGCGCGCCGGGCTTTCGCCGGGCTGGCGCTCGACCAGGTTGCGGTGGCTCTTGGAGTGCGACTGCACGTCGACGAGGCCGGAGGCCTGCAGCTCCTGCAGCTGCGCCCAGCTCAGCGCATCCCCCGCGCCGACGAAGTCGGTGTAGACGAAGACGGTGGCCGGCAGCCGGTACTTCGCGAGGATCGGATAGGCCAGGCGATGGAAGGAGGCATAGCCGTCGTCGAAGGTCAGCACGACCGAGCGCGGCGGCAGCGGCTTGCGCCCGGCGAGAAACTCGCCCAGGTCCGCCAGGCGCACCACGCGGTAGCCGTTGTCGACCAGCCAGGCCATCTGCGCCTCGAAGCTGGCCGGGCTGACGCTCATCTTCGAGGTCGCGGGGCCGAGCCGGTGGTAGCAGAGGATGGGGACGAGCTGCAGGCGGTCGGCACGCACGCCCAGCGGGTTGAGCGGCTGCAAGGGCACGACCAGCGCGTGCGCGGCGGTCGCTTGGGCGATGCCGTTGGCCTCGGCGAGCTGCCAGGCTTCGTCGGCGCTGCCGAGGAAGCGCTGCGCGATGCCCGCCAGCGTGTCGCCCGCTGCGGCCCGGTAGACGAGCAGCCGCGCGTTGCGCGCCAGCACCTGCCCGCGCGCCTCGGGCGCTGCCGGTTCCAGCGTCGGCGTCGACTGTGCCGGGGCCGACGACCGCCCGCTCGTCCCGCCGGGCGCCGAGTCCCGCACCGGCCCGGACGTCGTGCAGGCGCCAAGCGCGAACACGACCGCGAGCATGAGCGCGGCCGTCGCCAGGGCCGGCGTCGCGCCGCGTTGGCTGTGTCGACCACGCCGGCCGCCGCGGCCCGCGCGTGCGTCGAGCGCCCTGCGCCTGTCCTCAGCCGACATCGGCATGTGGCGCGCCGCGCCGCGCCGCGCGCCGCAGCAGCAGGAACAGGATCACCCAGACGGCCGTGCGAAAGCTCATCGCGCCCAGGCTGGTGGTGGCGATCGGTCCGCCGGATTCGAAGCGCAGCGCCAGGGCGACGAGCACGCCCAGGTTGGCGAGCGCCACCAGCGCCGCGCCGGGCAGGGCCAGCGCATGCCGGCGCCAGCTCAGCACGCCGACCGTGAGGTAGGCGAGACCCATCGCGGTGTTGAACAGCAGCAGCGGCTTGTAGACGACATAGCCGGGGTCGGCGCCGAGCAGCACCCGCCCCCCGGCCATCAGCGTGACGAGTCCGAAGATCACGCCCACCCCAGCGGCGACCCGCCACAGGGGGGATGCGTGCGGCGGGGCCGACGGGGCAGTGCGCGACACGGTCAAGGCCTCCCCCGGCTAGAGCCGCTGCGGCCCGGACGAGCGGCTGCCGGAGCCCGGCGCTGCCGCAGGCGGGGCGCCCGGCAAGGTGCTCGGCAGGCCGCCGGGCAGCGTCCCCGGCAGGGTCGCCGCGCGCGTCGGGCCCGGCGTCGTGGCGCCGTCGCGCCCGAGCGCGGACTCGCGCGACTGCAGGGCGTCGGCCATCGCGTCGAAGGCGGCGTAGAGCTGGCCGAACTCGTCGCCGCGCTGCTCGTGGATGCGGTGGTCGAAACGGCCCTTGGCAAGCTCGGCCATGGAGTCGCCGACGAGCTTGATCGGCCGGGCGAACCAGTTGGCGACGAAGTACATCGCCACGGCCACGGCGAGGACGGTGACGAGCGCAAGCACGATCATCAGCGTGATCGACAGGCGCGCCACCGCGGTCAGCGGCGCCTCGCGGATGCCGATCGCCACGCGCCCGGCGACCTGGTCCTGGAAGGTGACCGGCGCGTCGAAGCCCAGCACGCTCTGCCCGCCGGCCTCGAAGCGCTCGACGCGGACCTTGTCGCGCTCGCCGAGCGCCTCCCCGCGCGGCGACTGGTAGGGCTTGCCGAGCAGGGCGGCGTCGCTGGCCGCGCGCACGATGCCGTTGGCGTCGGCGACCGTGATGCGCTCGAAGTCGCCCGTCTTCATGATCTTCTCGACGATGACCTCGACCGCCTCCCATTCCTCGCCGAGCACCATGGTGGCGTTCTGCGCGGCCATGAAGCGAGCCGCCGAGGCACCGTAGTCGATCGCCTGCGCTGTGAGGGCGGCGACCTGGCGCTGCGTGATCAGCGTCGCGGTGACGCCCATCACGAGCGCGACGATCGCCGCCATCATCGCCGCCCACTTCACGCGCAGCGGCAGGATGCGCGGCCGCTCGCGCTCGCGCGCCTCCTCGTCGATCTCGGCCAGCACCTTGACCAGCGCCTCGGCCAGCTCGCCCCCGCTCTGGAAGCGCTGCGCCGGGTTCTTGGCCAGGCAGCGGTCGATGACGCGGCGCAGCGAGGCCGGGATGTCGGTGCGCCCCTTGTCGATCGGCGTGGCGGGCTCGCTGGCGATCTTCGTGGCCACCGCGATCAGGCTGTCGCCGCGAAACGGCCGCTGCCCGACCACCATCTGGTAGAGCACGATGCCGGCGGAGAAGAGGTCGGAGCGGCCGTCCAGGCGCTCGCCGCGCGTCTGCTCGGGCGACATGTACTGCGGCGTGCCGAGCACGTCGCCGGCCCGCGTGCGCAGCGAATCCTCGCCGGCCTGCTCGATGTGCGCGATGCCGAAGTCGGTCACCTTGATCGTGCGGCTGCCGGTGAGGCGCATGATGTTGGCCGGCTTGATGTCGCGGTGCACGATGCCGCGCGCGTGCGCGTAGTCGAGCGCGCGCGCAAGCTGGATGCCCATCACCACGGCGTCGCGCACGGCGATGGTGCGCGTGGCCTCGAGCTCCTCGGCCAGCGAGATGCCCGACAGCAGCTCCATGGCCATGTAGGGCCGGCCCTCGATCTCGCCGACGTCGTGCACGGTGACGATGTTGGGGTGCGAGAGCCCGCCGGCGGCGCGCGCCTCCTGCAGGAAGCGGGCGCGGTAGTCGTCGCCCTCGCACAGCGAGGCGTGCAGGAACTTGATCGCCACGTCGCGGCCGATGCTCGGGTCGTGCGCCTTGAAGACGGTGGCCATGCCGCCGCGGCCGATGCGCTCCTGCACCTGGTAGCGGCCGACCTGGCGGACCGGCCCGGACGCGGCAGGCGAGGCCCGCGGCGCGCCGGCCGCTGCCGCGGGCAGCGAGGCCTCGCCGGCCAGCGTGCCGCCGGGCGCCGACGCCTGCGGCGTAGCCGCGGGCGCTGCGGGCGTGGCCGCGCCGGGCGGACGCGGCAGCGGGTGGGTCGCGGTCGGCACGCGCAGCGTCGGCGCGTCGTGCGCGGACGATGGGTCGGGGATGGGGTCGGTCATGGCGGGTCGGGGGTGGCGGCGCTCGGGCGGATGGCCGATCGCCTCGGTCCGCGTCCACCGCGTCGGGCCTCGTGGACCCGCGGCGGGCGACGGACCTACTGGACGACGTTGAACGTGGTGATCGTGGCGCCGAAGCTGTCGTTGCAGGGCTTGCCGGCAGGGCAGACGGGAACCCCGGCGATCCAGGGCAGCGGTCCGCCCGAGCGCGCCGAGAGCGCCGCGGCGCTGTCGCCGGTGGGGTAGAAGGTGAAGCCGCCCTCGTCGCGGCCGGGCAGCGCCGAGTGGTCGCGGCGCAGCGTCGAGACCATCACCAGCAGCTTGTTGGGGCCACTGGCCCCGGCGATCTTGAATTCCACCTTGCGGTCGGGCAGGTCCAGCGGCTTGCCCGCCTGAACGCGCAGCAGGCCGGAGATGCGGTTCGGGTAGAGCTGCAGCAAGGCGCCGTCGGAGCCGCGGTTGAAGACGTAGAGGTAGCCGTCCTGGCGCGACTTGACGGTGAACTCGAGGCCGTCCTTCTCGCTGCGCAGCGTCGTGCGCACGAGCGTCACCTCGACCTCGTGCCCGGGGGTCTGCGCCGCGACGATGCGCTCGAAGTCCTCGCCGGCATCGCGGGGAGGCGCAGCCGCCGCGGCCGGGCCCGGCGCCTCGCCCGCCGGACCGGCCGTGGGTGCAGGGGTGGGAGCAGGGGCGGGAGCCGGGGTGGGCGACGCTGCCGGCCCATTCGACGGGGCGCTGGCGTCGGCCGTCGCCTGCGGCGCCGCAGGCGGCTGGGCGGTGCGCAGCATCCAGTAGGCGCCGGCACCCAGCGCGCCGGTGACGAGCAGGCCGGCGAGAAAGAGCAGGACCGGCTGGCGACCGCCGGCCGCGTAGGCCGGTGCCGGCGCGGGCGCCGGCTCGTAGGCCTGCGTCACGGCCTGGGCGTCGAAGCTGCCCGGGCGCACGGTGAAGGCGATGTCCGGGTCGGCGGCGGCGACGGGGGCCGCCGCCGCCGGTGCGGCGGTAGGCAGAACCAAATCCGGCAGCAGCCGCGTGGACCCGGGGTCGGTGGCCCATGAGCGTGCCGCCT
>CAUJJO010000227.1 GCA_963205125.1 Pseudomonadota bacterium
CTGGTGGCGCTGGACACCGAGACGAATTCGCTCGACGCGATGCGTGCGCGCCTCGTCGGTCTGAGCTTTGCCGTCGAGCCCGGCCGCGCGGCCTACGTGCCGCTGGCGCACGACTATCCCGGCGCGCCGGCGCAGCTGCCGCTGCCCGAAGTGCTCGCGCGCCTTTCGCCCTGGCTCGAGGACGAGGCGGCGCAGAAGCTCGGCCAGAACATCAAGTACGACCTGCACGTCTTCGCCAACCACGGCATCACCGTGCGCGGCTACCGGCACGACACCATGCTGCAGAGCTACGTGCTGGAGGCGCACCGCTCGCACGGCCTGGAGTCGCTGGCCGACCGGCACCTGGGCCGCCGCGGCCTGTCCTACGAGGAACTGTGCGGCAAGGGCGCGAACCAGATCCCCTTCTCGCAGGTCGACCTCGAGCGCGCGACGCGCTACTCGGGCGAGGACAGCGAGATGGCGCTGCAGGTGCACGAGGCGCTGTGGCCGCGCCTGCAGGAAGTGCCTCAGCTTGCCGAGGTCTACCGTCGCATCGAGATGCCGGTGGCCGCGATCCTGCAGCGCATCGAGCGCCACGGCGTGCTGATCGACCCGGCGCAGCTCGCGCAGCAGAGCCGCGAGCTCGCCGAGCGCATGCTTGCCCTCGAGCAGCAGGCCTACGCGATCGCCGGCGGGCCCTTCAACCTCGGCTCGCCCAAGCAGATCGGCGAGATCCTCTTCGGGCGCCTCGCCTTGCCGGTGAAGAAGCGCACCGCCTCGGGCGCCCCGAGCACCGACGAGGACGTGCTGCAGGAGCTGGCCGCCGACTACCCGCTGCCCGCGCGCATCCTCGAGTACCGCAGCCTTGCCAAGCTCAAGGGCACCTACACCGACAAGCTGCCGCAGATGGTCAACGAGGCCACCGGCCGCGTGCACACCAACTACGCGCAGGCGGTGGCGGTGACCGGGCGGCTCTCGAGCAACGAGCCCAATCTGCAGAACATCCCCGTGCGCACGCCAGAGGGCCGGCGCGTCCGCGAAGCCTTCGTCGCGCCGCCCGGGCACGTCATCGTCTCGGCCGACTACTCGCAGATCGAGCTGCGCATCATGGCGCACATCAGCGAGGACCCGGGTCTGCTCGATGCCTTCGCCAAGGGCCTGGACGTGCACCGCGCGACCGCCAGCGAAGTCTTCGGCGTGCCGCTGGCCGAGGTCTCGTCCGAGCAGCGGCGCTACGCCAAGGTCATCAACTTCGGCCAGATCTACGGCATGGGCGCCTTCGGCCTGGCGCAGAACCTCGGGATCGAGCAGAAGGCCGCGCGCGACTACATCGACCGCTACTTCCAGCGCTTTGCCGGCGTGCGCCGCTACATGGACGAGACCAAGGCGCGCGCGCACGCGCAGGGCTTCGTCGAAACCGTCTTCGGCCGGCGCCTGTGGCTGCCCGAGATCAACAGCGGCAACGGCCCCCGCCGCAGCGGCGCCGAGCGCCAGGCCATCAACGCGCCGATGCAGGGCACCGCGGCGGACCTCATCAAGCTTGCGATGATCGCGGTGCAGCGCGCGCTCGACGAGCAGCAGCGCGCCACGCGCATGGTGATGCAGGTGCACGACGAACTCGTGTTCGAGGTGCCGCAAGCCGAGCTCGACTGGGTGAAGACCGAAGTGCCGCGCCTGATGGCCAGCGTGGCCGAACTGAAGGTGCCGCTGCTTGCCGAAGTGGGCGTGGGAGCGAACTGGGAGGAGGCGCATTGAGGCGGGCGTTGCGCGGGTCTATGGGGCGCGCCGGTTCCACCGATGGCATGAGCAGCATGTGCGTACCGAATGCTCGGGCACGCACGTCGACTTGAGCGCCGGCTAACGGCGGCCTTCGTCGCGAAGCGACAGCCACTCGGCCACGCTCATCGTGGGACGCTGTAGTGCGCGCTGCCGGATTCGTGCTGGCACCGCCCTGGCCGCGTGATGCAGATCCCGATCTGCGTGCACGCGCACGAGACGAGCCACGGATCGGCCACGCCGTGTGATCGTGAACTCCTCTCCCGCCTCGACACGATTGATGAGCTTCCCGAGTGCCCTTCTTGCTTCAGTCGCAGTGATGTCACGCACCAGTTGACCTCAATTCAAGCAATTCCGTTTGCAGGAGCCGGAGCTTCACTCGCCCGCCTGTGATCGCCGGCAATCGAACTGTCCCGCGCAGGCCGCAGCGTCATTGCAGCGCCCCCCGCATCGCCGCAAGCATCCCGTCCGGCTGCTCGGCCATCAGGTTGTGGCCGGCGTCGAGCGTGACGATCTTCGCCTTCAGCGCCGCGGCGAGGTCCTTGGTGACCTTGGGAGGCGTCATCTGGTCGTGGCGGCCGAGCACGAAGGTGGTCGGGCAGCGCAGCTTGGCGGCGGCGTCCAGGCCGCCGGTGTAGGCGTCGCAGACGCGGAAGTCGTGCTCGAAGAGGTTGCGGCCGTCGATCTCGCCGCCGGCCTGCAGCGTGCGGCGCATCAGCGCCCGGCTGCTGCCGTGCAGCCACATGCCCGGGCCGGGGTAGCTCGGCTTGGCGGCCAGGGTGCTGATCGAGAAGCGGTTGACCATCTCGATGGCCGCCAGCGGC
>CAUJJO010000228.1 GCA_963205125.1 Pseudomonadota bacterium
GGGGCGCTGGCCCACGGCTTTCACAGCATGGTGCATGGCCTCGTCTACAGCTGGCTGCTGGACGAGAGCTTCGACCTCGAGGCGACCGCCGAGGTCTCGGTGCGCGCCTTCCTGCGCGGCATCGGCCTGCCGCTGCCGCACGCGCCCGACCTGCCCGACCTGCCCGACCTGCCCGACACGCCCGGCGCGAACGAGGCCTAGCGCCTGGCGCCTGGCTCCCAGCGCGAGCGGCCTGCGCTACGCGCCCAGCCAGCGCCAGCGGTCGCCGCCCAGGTCCAGCGCCCGCGCGTCCTCCTGCAGCTTGAGCAGGTGCGCGAGCAGCGAGCGCCGCGCCACGGGGAAGAGATGCTCCGGCGTGTCGGCGTAGACCTCGGGCAGCAGCTCGTCCAGGGACGCCTCGCCGCGCGCGGAAAGTGCGGCGACGACGCGCGCCTCGCGCCGCAGCCGGTGCGCGATCAGCGCGCGCAGCACGGCATGCGGCTCGGCCACCAGGAAGCCGTGGCCGGGCGCAAGCCACTGCAGGTCCTCGTCCAGCAGGCCCTGCAGGCTGCGCAGGTAGGCGCCCATGTCGCCGTCGGGCGGGTCGATGACCACCGTCGAGCCCTGCATCACGTGGTCGCCGGTGAAGAGCAGCTTCTCCTGCTCGAGCAGCCAGCACAGGTGGTTGGAGGCGTGGCCGGGCGTGTGGATGGCGCGCAGCGTGCTGCCCTGGCTGAGCATCAGGCATTCGCCGTCGACCGGCTCGCGCGTGGGCGCGAAGTCGAGGTCCTGCCCCTTGGCGTGGGCGGGGCGACGGCCGAGCACGACGGCGCCGAAGGCCGCCGCGGCGGCGGCAGCCCCCGGGCTGTGGTCGCGGTGCGTGTGCGTGGCCAGCACCCAGCGCACCGGCCCGGGTGCGGCGGCCTGCAGCGCGGCCAGGTGCGCCGCATCGGCCGGACCCGGGTCGATCAACGCCCAGCGGTCGGCCTGCGGATCGCCGACGAAGTAGCTGTTGGTGCCCGGCCCGGTCATCACGCCCGGGTTCGGCGCGGTGACGCGGATGACGCGCGGCGACAGCCGCACCGCCTGCCCGGCGACGAGTTCGGTCATCACGTCGTGCGCCAGGCCCTCGGGGTCGAGTTTGCAGACCTCGGCAAAGGCCAGGTGGTCCGGCACGATGATGGTCGGCCCCTTGCGCGTGCGCGCGTGCCGCGGCATGACGCGCGGGAGCGGCGCGGGCCGCGCCGCGGCGGCGGCCAGCGCCGCCTCGACGTCGGCAAAGGCCGAGAGCTCCTGCAGGGTGCGCCGCGTCACCGGGAAGAGCTTGTAGCCGCGCGCAGCGTCCAGCGCCTGCGCCGGCGGCAGCCACATCAGCTCGAGCGCCTCGCCCTCGTCGGCCTGCGCGAGCTGCGCGGGCGGCGCGGCGGCGACGAAGAAGCGGGTGTCGAAGCGCGTGGGCGTTCCCGGCGGCGTCAGCCAGTGGCTCCAGGCGTGGAGGCGGCGCAGGTCCAGGCGCAGGGCCAGCGCCGCGCAGGCCTGCGCAAGCGTCGCCTCGCGCGCCTGCAGCCGGGCGCGCCAGCTCGCCCAGTGCGCGCCGGGCGAGGCCGGCCGCCCGGCCTCGTCGCAGGCCAGCAGCAGGCCGAGCTCCTCGAAGCTCTCGCGCACCGCCGCCAGCGCGTAGGCGAGCATGCCGCGCGCAAGGCCGTAGCGCGCGCTCAGGTCTGCGTCGCTCGCCCCGACGACGCAGCGCGCGGCCTCGCCGTCGCCGGCCTCGAGCACGCCGCCGGGGAAGACGACGGCGCCGCTGAGCCAATCGCGGGCGCGTTCGGCGCGGCGCAGCAGCAGCACTTCCAGCCCGGCCTGCCCATCGCGCAGCAGCAGCAGCGAGGCCGACGGGCGCACCCCCGGCGGCGGGGTGTAGTCGCCCAGGAGGATGCTCGCGGCAGTCATGCCTGCCCCTCGGCCTGGCGCGCAGCACCGCTGTCCAGCAGCGCGGCGATCGCCGGCTCGGCAAGGCCCGCCTCGGCCAGCAGCGCGCGCGTGTGCTCGCCGACGTGAGGCGCCGGGCGCGGGGCCTCGGGGGCGCTGCGCGCAAAGCGCGGCGCGGGGGCCGGCTGCACGCCGCCCTCGACCTCGACGAAGGCCGCGCGCGCCTGCGCGTGGCGGTGCCGCGGCGCCTCGTCGAAATCGAGCACCGGCGTGAAGCAGGCGTCGCTGCCCTCGAGCCGCGCGCACCAGTCGTCGCGCGTACGCGTCTTCAGGAGAGCGGCGATCGCCTCGCGCAGCGCCGGCCACTGCGCGCGTTCGTACTGCATCGGCACGAAGCGCTCGGCCAGCCCGCTGCGGCGCGCGAACTCGGCAAAGAACTTGGGCTCGACCGCCGCCAGCGCGACCCAGCGGCCGTCGGCCGTCTCGTAGGTGTCGTAGAAGGGCGCGCCGCCGTCGAGCAGGTTCTCGCCGCGCGGCTGGCTCCACATGCCCGCGGCGTGCAGGCCGTAGAAGAAGGCGCTGAGCGAGGCCGCGCCGTCGACCATCGCCGCATCCACCACCTGCCCGAGCCCCGAGCGCTGGCGCTCGAAGAGTGCGGCCATCACGCCCAGCGCCAGGTAGAGCGCGCCGCCGCCGTAGTCGCCGACGAGGTTGAGCGGCGGCAGCGGCCTGCCCCCGCGCGGGCCGATGGCGTGCAGCGCGCCGGTGAGCGCGATGTAGTTGAGGTCGTGCCCGGCGGCGGCGGCCAGCGGCCCGCTCTGGCCGAAGCCCGTCATGCGGCCGTAGACGAGACGCGGGTTGCGCGCGCGGCAGTCCTCGGGGCCGAGGCCCAGCTTCTCGGTCACGCCCGGGCGCAGGCCTTCGAGCAGCACGTCGGCGCCGGCCACGAGCTGCAGCGCCGCTTCGCGCGCGGCCGGCATCTTCAGGTCCAGCGCCAGCGAGCGCCGGCTGCGCCCGTGCACGTCGTGGCGGCGCGGAAACGGCAGGCCCAGGCCGCTGGCCTCGGTGCGGTCCACGCGCACGACTTCGGCGCCGAGGTCGGCAAGCAGCGTCGCGCACATCGGCACCGGGCCGATGCTCGCCAGTTCGATCACCTTCAGTCCGTGCAGGGGTCCCATCGCGTACGCATTCCGGAGGTTGTCAGGCGCCCGAGTGTGCCGCAGGCCAGAATCGCGGGCCATGAATGCGGCCTGGATGATGGTGCTGTCGTCGCTGCTGTTCGCGACCATGAGCGTGTGCGTGAAGCTCGCCTCGGCGAGCTACGGCCCAGGCGAGATCGTCTTCTACCGCGGGCTGGTCGGCGCACTGGCCATCGGCGTCGTCTACCGCGCGCGCGGCGGCTCGCTGCGCACGCCGGTGCCGGGCATGCACGTCGGGCGCAGCGCCGCGGGCGTGGCGGCGATGGCGCTGTGGTTCTACGCGCTGGGCGGCCTGCCGCTGGCCACCGCGACCACGCTCAACTACATGTCCTCGGTGTGGATGGCGCTCTTCCTGATCGGCGGCGCGGTCATGTTCGGCGCCCGCCGCGTCGAGGGCCTGCTGGTGGCTGCCGTGCTGCTGGGCTTTGCCGGTGTGGCGCTGGTGCTGCGCCCGTCGATGGACGCGAGCCAGGTCTGGCCGGCGCTGGCCGGCGTGCTCTCGGGCGTGCTGGCCGCGCTGGCCTACCTGCAGCTCACCGCGCTCGGGCGCGTCGGCGAGCCCGAGGAGCGCACCGTCTTCTACTTCAACGTCGGCAGCATGGTGCTGGGCGGCCTGCTGGCGCTCGGCCAGGGCCTGGGCCGGCACAGCGTGCGCGGCCTGCTCCTGCTGCTGGCCATCGGCGTGCTGGCGGCCTTCGCGCAGATGCTGCTGACGCGCGCCTACACGGTAGGCCGGCCGCTGGCCAACGCGGTGCTGCAGTACCTGGGCATCGTGTTCGCGTTCGCCTACGGCCTGATCTTCTTCGACGAAGGCATCACCGGCTCCTCGGGGGCCGGCGTCGTCCTCATCATCGCGGCCGGCCTGATGAGCACCCGCGTGCGCTCGCGCGCGCCGGAGCCCGAAGACACGCGCGGCCGCGATCCCAGCGCCGGCTGAGGACCCCGGCCCTTCACCCTTCACGCGTGGCCACGCGCGTCGCAGAATGGCCCATCCCGACCCTCGCCCCGACCCTCGCCTGGAGACGCCCCCGTGATCACCGAATACGTCCTCTTCGACCTGCCCGCGGGCATGCCGCGCGAGCAGGTCATCGCCGGCATGCACGAGGTGGCGCCGCGCTGGCGCAAGGAGCCGCGGCTCGTGCGCAAGACCTTCATCTACGACGCCGAAGCCGGTGTCGCCGGCGCCTTCTACCTCTGGCTGGACCGCGCCGCGGCCGAGGCCGCGCACGACGCGGCCTGGCGCGCGCGCATCCGCGCGCACTACGGCAGCGAGCCGCGCATCCGCGTCTTCGAGACGCCGCTGGTCGTCGACAACGCGCTGGGCCGCGTCGTGCAGGCCGGCGACGCCCATCCCGGCCTCGAACCGGCGCGCTGAGCGCGGGCTGCGCGCTCGCGGCGCGGGCGTCAGGTGGTGCTGGCAGAATCCGCCGATCGACGCGGCTCGTGGCGAGCCGCCGAAGGCCAGCCGACGCCACGCCCGCACCCCCTTCGAACCGCCGCAGCTTCCCATGACCCACCCGCAGCCGCAGCCCCTGAGCCAGCGCGAGCTCGGCCGCCACGCCTACAGCCGCGAGGACCTGCTGGCCTGCGGCCGCGGCGAACTGTTCGGCCCCGGCAACGCGCGGCTGCCGCTGCCCGACATGCTGATGTTCGACCGCATCGTCCAGATCGACGACCACGGCGGCACGCACGGCAAGGGCTGCATCGAGGCCGAGCTCGACATCCGCCCCGATCTCTGGTTCTTCGCCTGCCACTTCGAGACCGACCCGGTGATGCCCGGCTGCCTGGGCCTGGACGCGCTGTGGCAGCTGGTGGGCTTCTGGCTCGGCTGGCGCGGCAACCCCGGGCGCGGGCGGGCGCTGGGAGCCGGCGAGATCAAGTTCTTCGGCCAGGTGCTGCCGACGGTGCGCAAGGTGCGCTACCGGCTCGAGCTCAAGCGCGTCATCGAGCGCAAGCTGGTGATGGGCATCGCCGACGGCCATGTCTTCGCCGACGGCCGCGAGATCTACACCGCGACCGACCTCAAGGTCGGCCTCTTCACTTCGACCGAGGAATTCTGATGCGACGCGTGGTCGTCACCGGCTGGGGCATCGTCTCGAGTCTGGGCAACAACGTCGACGAGGTGGTGCCCAGCCTGCGCGAGGGCCGCTCGGGCATCCGCTTCAATCCGGTCTACGCCGAACGCGGCCTGCGCTGCCAGGTCAGCGGTCGCCCGACGCTCGAGCTCGAGTCGGTGATCGACCGCCGCACCATGCGCTTCATGGGCGACGCCGCGGGCTACGCCTACGTCTCGATGCAGCAGGCGATCGAGAGCGCGGGCCTCGAGCCCGCGCAGGTCTCCCACCCGCGCACCGGGCTCGTGGCCGGCAGCGGCGGCGCCTCCAGCTTCAACCAGGTGTGGGCGGCCGACACGCTGCGCGCCAAGGGCATCAAGCGCGTCGGGCCCTTCATGGTCACGCGCACCATGGGCAGCACGGTCTCCGCCTGCCTGGCCACCAGCTGCGCGATCAAGGGCGTCAACTACTCGATCAGCTCGGCCTGCGCGACCAGCGCGCACTGCATCGGCCACGCCGCGCAGCTCATCGCCTGGGGCCAGCAGGACGTCGTCTTCGCCGGCGGCGGCGAGGAGGAGAGCTGGGAGCTCTCGATGCTCTTCGACGCGATGAACGCGATGTCCAGCGGCTTCAACGACCGCCCGCAGCAGGCCTCGCGCGCCTTCGACGCCGACCGCGACGGCTTCGTCATCGCCGGCGGCGGCGGCATGCTGGTGCTGGAGGCGCTCGAGCACGCGCAGGCGCGCGGCGCGACCATCCTCGCCGAGCTGGTCGGCTACGGCGCCACCTCCGACGGCCACGACCTGGTCGCCCCTTCCGGCGAAGGCGCGGTGCGCTGCATGCAGCAGGCGCTGGCGACGGTGAAGCAGCCCGTCGACTACATCAACGCCCACGGCACCTCGACCCCGGTCGGCGACATCGCCGAGCTGAACGCGGTGCGCGAGGTCTTCGGTGCCCAGGTGCCGGCGATCGGCTCGACCAAGTCGCTCTCCGGCCATTCGCTGGGCGCGGCCGGCGCGCAGGAGGCGATCTACGCGCTGCTGATGATGGAGCACGGCTTCGCCGCCGCCTCGGCCAACATCGACCGGCTGGACCCGGCCGCCGAAGGCCTGCCGGTGCTGCGCGAGCGCCGCGACGCGCCGATGAACGCGGTGATGTCCAACAGCTTCGGCTTCGGCGGCACCAACGCCTCGCTGGTCTTCGCCCGCTTCGAGGGCTGAAGCCCCGGCCCGCACCCGCCGCCGTGCCCGCACGCGCTGCCATTTCGCTTGACACTGCTGCGCGCATCGGGGCGCGATCGCCTTAGACTGCAGGCGAACCTCGGCCGTCCGCGAAAGGAGTCCTCATGTACAAGCACATCCTCGTTCCCACCGATGGCTCGGAGATCACCGGCAAGGCGGTGCAGACGGCGATCGCGATGGGCAAGCTCTGCGGCGCGCGGCTCTCGGTGATCGCCGTCAAGGAGCCCTTCCCCTACAGCGCGATCTCCGAGATGCAGCCGGTACCGCCGCAGGAGTTCTTCGACGCGCAGGAGCGCATCGCCGCGGCCAACGTGAAGACGGTGCTCGACGCCGCCGCTGCGGCCGGCGTCACGGCCGTCGGCGTCACGGTCGAGGCGCTGCACGCCTGGGAGGCGATCCTCGAGCACGCCGGCACGCAGGGCTGCGACCTCATCGTCATGGCCTCGCACGGCCGCCGCGGCGTCTCGGCGCTGCTGCTGGGCAGCGAGACGCAGAAGGTGCTCACCCACGGCAAGCTGCCGGTGCTGGTGGTGCGCTGAAGAGCGCAGGCGGCAGATCGGCGCGCGCTCAGTGCGTGTGGCGCAGCGTCGTCAGCAGCACGACGATGGCAAGGCCCGCGCCGATCCAGGCGATCTGCGCCACGGTCTCGCGCCAGGGCAGGCGCCGCTGCAACTGCGGCATCAGGTCGGCGAGCGCCACATAGACGAAGCTGCTGGCGGCGACCACCAGCAGGTAGGGGAAGGCCGCGTGCCACTGGCCGACGACGAAGTAGCCGAGCACGCCGCCGAGCACCGCCGCCATGCCCGAGATCGCGTTGTAGGCGAGCGCCCGCAGCCGTGACAGGCCGGCGTTGAGCAGCACGATGTAGTCGCCGACCTCCTGCGGGATCTCGTGCGCGACGATCGCGGTCGCCGTCACCACGCCGAGGTGCGTGTCGACGAGGAAGGCCGCGGCGATGATCACGCCGTCGCTGAAGTTGTGGATGCTGTCGCCCAGCAGCACCGCGAGGCCGCCGCGACCGGCCTGCTCGGCGTCGAAGCCGTGATGATGGTGGTGGTGCGGATGGTCGCCCTCGTGGTGATGGCCGTGGCGGTAGAGCTCGGCCTTCTCGAGCAGGAAGAAGGCGAGCAACCCGCCAAGCAGCGTGGCGAACAGCGCCTGCGGCGGCGCCTGGCCCTCGAAGGCCTCGGGCAGCACCTGCAGCAGCGCGGTACTGAGCAGGATGCCGGTGGACAGGCTGACCAGGCTGCGCACGAGGCGCGCAAGCACCGCCACGCTGATCGCCGCCGCGATCAGCACCGACAGCAACCCGCCGGCCAGCGTGGCGACGATGATGTAGAAAAGGGTCATTCAGGGGACGGCCGGCGGGCGCACAGGCGCACAGGCGCGCAGGCGTGTTGCGAGGCGCGGCGCAGCGTTCAGGTCAGGAAGCGGCCGAACCAGGCCAGCAGCCTCTTCCAGCCGTCCTCGGCCGCCGCCTTGCGGTAGCTCGGGCGGTAGTCGGCGTGAAAGGCGTGCGGCATGTCGGGGTAGACGACGATCTCGCTGGCCTTCTGGCCGGCGTCCTGAAGTGCCTTTCGCATCTGCTCGACGGTCTTCAGCGGAATGCCGCCGTCCGCGCCCCCGTAGAGCCCGAGGATGGGAGCCTTGATCGCCCCCGCGAGGTCGACCGGATTCTTCGGCGCAAGCGCCGTGGCCTCGCCGACCAGGCGCCCGTACCAGGCCACACCCGCCTTCAGCGCCGGGTTGTGCGCGGCGTACATCCAGGTCGTGCGCCCGCCCCAGCAGAAGCCGGTGATGCCCAGCCGCGACGCGTCCGCGCCCTGCGTGCGCGCCCAGGCCACACAGGCGTCGAGGTCCTGCATGACTTGCGCGTCCGGCACCTTGGCGATGACTTCGCTCATCAGCCTGGCGATCTCGCCGTAGCTCTGCGCGTCGCCCTGGCGCACGAAGAGCTCGGGCGCGATGGCGAAGTAGCCCGCGTGCGCCAGCCGCCGCGCCACGTCGGCGATGTACTCGTGCACGCCGAAGATCTCGCTGGCCACCAGCACCACCGGCGCAGCGGCCTTGCCGGCGGGCGCGGCGCGGTAGGCAGGCATCTTGAAGTCGCCCACCGGAATCATCACCTCGCCCGCAAGCAGGCCGTCTTCCGAGGTGCGGATCGCCGTCTGCGCCATCACCGGCAACACGGCTGCGGCGAATCCGCTGCCGACCGAGGTGCGCATGAAGCCGCGCCGCGAGAAGTCGCGCCCAGGCGCGAGGCTGTCGATCTCCTGCTCGATCATGGTGGCCGCTCCTGCGGGGTGCTGAAGCGGCGGATTGTAGGAATCAGGTGCAAACCCCTGGCACACGAACCCCTGGCACAGGTCCTTGGCGCGGTCACTCACGAGCGCCTGCAGCGCTGCGACGCCGCGCTGGCCCGGGCTCGCGGGCAACCGACGGGTGGGCGAAAGACGAGCCGGAATGCGATGAACGAGTTCTGCCGCCGACATCACCGTCGCGCGCTCTTCCCGACCAACGAACTCAGGCGGCTGCGACGATCCGAAACTCGCTGGCCTTGACGACCGGCCTGACGTGATTCTTCTCGCGCTGCAGATCCACCAAGCCATAGCGCGACATCGTCTTCAAGGTGCGCGACAGGTTGCCGGGCTGCCGACCCGTGG
>CAUJJO010000229.1 GCA_963205125.1 Pseudomonadota bacterium
TTGGGTTCAAGTCTGGCGAGTATGGCGGCAGGAATAGCAGGCGGGCTCCGGCACTGCGGATGGCCTGGCGCACGGCGGGGCGTTTGTGACTGGAGAGATTGTCCATGATGACGACGTCGCCCGGAGAGAGGGTCGGGACGAGAACTGTAAGCGATAATTATCCCCCACGCGGGGCGGAAGGGCGCGGGCTTCGGCAGGAAGCCGGCGCCTAATGTCAGAGGGCGTGTAATTCTCCGCAAAAGTGGGCTTTGAAAATTCCCTGATTGTTGGACGAGGTTCCCCAATGAGCCGGGGTTAACCCCGGCTCATTGGGGAACGCCAAAATCGGCGCGATGACCTCCCGGAGGAGGCGGCGCTGATGATCCGACTTGGAGAAGCCATGATGATATTGGAGCTACACCGGCAGGGGCTGTCGGTAACGGCGATTGCGCGCCGGACGGGGCGCGACCCCAAGACCGTTCGCAAATATATCGAGCGCGGCGTGGAGGTGCCGGCGTATGGCCCGCGCAAGGTGGGGCGGCCGTGCAAGATCGCGCCCTATATGGAGTTCCTGCGTGAGCGTGTGACGGCGTTCCCCGAGTTGACGGCATCGCGGCTGACCCGCGAGATCAGGGAGATGGGCTATGCTGGTGCCTATACGGCGGTGAAGCGCTATCTGGCGGCGATCCGTCCCGAGCATGATCCCAAGCCCTATGAGGTCCGCTTCGAGACGAAGGCGGGCGTGCAGGGCCAGGTCGACTTCGCGCGGTTCGTTGTCGAATTTACCGACGAGCCGGGAGCGGTGCGCATCGTCTGGCTGTTCAGCCTGGTTCTCGGCTACTCGCGGTTCCTCTTCGCCCGCTATGTGCTGCACCAGGATCTGCAGACGCTGCTGCGTTGCCATATGCAGGCCTTCGAGTTGCTGGACGGCGTGCCGATCGAAATCCTCTACGACCGGATGAAGACGGCGGTGACCGGCGAGGACGATCAGGGCCATATCATCTACAATCCCTCGCTGCTGGCGCTGGCGAAGCACTACCGCTTCCAGCCCAGGGCGTGCCGCCCCTATCGTGCTAAAACGAAAGGGAAAGTCGAGCGGCCGTTCCGCTATATCCGCGAGGACTTCTTCCTGGGCCGATCCTTCCGCAATATGGAGGACCTCAACGCCCAGCTCATCGCCTGGCTCGACACCGTCGCCAACGTTCGGGTGCACGGCACGACGCAGCGCGTGGTCGCGGAGGCCTTCGCCGAGGAGCAGGGGGAACTGCAACGCCTGCCCGATCACCGCTTCAACGCTGTTCTGAAGCTTGAGCGGCGGGTTACCCATGACGGCTTCGTATCGGTTGGCGGCAATTTTTACAGCGTGCCCGACCGGACCCGCCGGATCGTGGAGGTCGAACAGCTGCCGGACCTGGTCCGCATCATCGATCGCGGCATCGTTGTTGCCGAGCACCCTGTGCTCGAAGGGCGCCGGCAATATCGTATCGACCGGCGCCATCGCACCGGACGGCCGCATCCGCGCACGCCGGATCGGCCGACCATGATGATCGGCCGGATCGGCGATCATGTGCCGCTGCGATCGCTGGCGGTGTACGAAGCCATCGGCGCGAGCCTTGCGATGGAGGGACGGCCATGAACGGGACGGCTCCATCCTCGCGCGTGGACTCGATCCGCCGGAGCCTGGTGAACCTCAAGATGCCGCGCGCGCTCGAGATCCTCGACGCGACCCTGCGGCGCATCGAGCAGGGCCAGATCGACGGCATCGAGGCGCTCGACGAGCTCTTGGGCGAAGAACTGTCGCTGCGCGAGAACCGGCGGATCAAGGCTGCCCTGCGCATGGCCCGGCTGCCCGTGGTCAAGACGCTCGCCGGCTACGACTTCTCGTTCCAGCCCTCGCTCGACAAGAACCGCATCCTGGCGCTGGCCGGCCTCGACTTCATCGAACGCGCCGAGGTCGTCCATCTGCTGGGGCCGCCCGGCACCGGAAAGAGCCACATTGCCACGGCGCTTGCGGTCGAGGCTGTCCGTGCTGGCAAAGCGGTCTATTTTATCCCGCTCGCCGATCTGATCGCCCAGCTTGCCAAGGCCGAACGTGAAGGCACGCTCAGGGAGAAGATCCGCTTCCTCACCAGGGCGTCGCTGCTGGTCGTCGACGAGATCGGATACCTGCCCGTCACGCCGGGCGGCGCGAACCTGTTCTTCCAGCTCGTCAACGCCCGCTACGAAAAGGGTGCCATGATCCTGACATCCAATCGCGGCTTCGCCGAATGGGGCGAGGTCTTCGGAGATCCCGTCGTCGCGACCGCGCTGCTCGACAGGCTCCTCCACCATGCCGTCGTCATCCAGATCGAGGGCTCAAGCTACCGCATGCGGGAGCACGCTGCGCTCATCCCCGAAAACCTGCGCAGCGCCGCCTCGTTCAATCCGCCCACGCCGAAGCGTCGAGGCCGCCCGCCAATGAAGGGAAATCAAGATCCAGCTCACGGCTGATCACCGAAACATCGTAACCACCAACATAGGGAATTTTAACCGCCCACATCTGCGGAAACTTCGGTGCCCATTGACAGCCATGCCCTTGAGTCCGAGGCCGCGCATCGTGTCGATCATATCATGCCGCTGCATCATAGCCTCGCAGCAGATCATAGCGGGCACAGTCGGCGAGCGGAGGATGCTGCAGCATCCGGTCTTCCGAAGTGACGATGCTGTG
>CAUJJO010000230.1 GCA_963205125.1 Pseudomonadota bacterium
CGGGTCGGCGTGCCAGGTGAGCGTTGCGGCCTCACGATGCCCGTCGCCCTGCAGCAGCACGCGGCCCCAGGCGCGTGCGGCGTGCGCGTAGTCGCCATAGCCGTGGCGCGGCACGCGCACCGCGCCGGGCCACAGGCGCGCCGTGACCGCGGTGATGCGCTGGATGAATTCGCTGGCGCTGGCGGCGATCAGCACGCGCGCGGGGGAAACACCGTGCAGATCGGCCAGCGCGCGGCGCAGCGCGGTCGACGCCGGGTCGGGGTAGCGCGTCGCGTCGGCCGCCTGCACGGCGGCCAGCGCCGACGGACAGGGTCCGGCCGCGTTGGCGCAGGTGGAGAAGTCGAGGCGCGCCGCGCCCTGCGCGTCGGCGCCGCCGTGCACGCGCGTCATGCCAGGGCCCCGGTCAGCGCGGCGCGCGCCAGCGACGCCGTCAACGCGGCCAGCAGCGCCAGCCCGAAGGCGCGGCGCGCGGCGCCTCGCCCGATCGTCAGCGCCTGCGCCAGCGCCGCCGCGGTGGGCGCGGGCGCGCCGGCATTGAGCGTGTAGACGCCGGGCTTGCCCAGGCGCACGCCCAGGCGCAGCGCCATCGCCGCCATCGGCCAGCCGCCGTTGGGCGAGGGCGTGCGTGCGGCTTCGCGGCGCAGCGTCCGCCAATCCGTACGTGCGGGCCAGAGCAGCCAGGCCGAAAGGCGCGCGGGCAGCCAGGCCAGCAGGTCGTCGGCACGCGCGGCGCACTTGCCGGCCCATTCCCAGGCGCCGCGGTAGCCCCACATCGCGTCCAGCGTGTTCACCGCACGCCAGGCCCAGGCGCCGGGCAGGCCGGCGACGACGAACCAGAAGAGCGGCGCGACCAGCGAGTCGTTGAAGTTCTCGGCCAGCGTCTCGATCGCCGTCTCGCGCACGCCGGCTTCATCGAGCTGGCGCACGTCACGGCTGCACAGGCGCGCAAGCTGCGCGCGGCCCTCGTCCAGGCTGCGCACAAGTGCGGCCTCGACCGCCGCGACCTCGTCGCGCAGCATGCGCCAGGCCAGGGCCGGCTTGAGCGCCAGCGCCAGCAGCGGCAGCGCAAGCCACCACGGCGCCTGCGCCAGCAATGCCTGCAAGCCGAGGGCCAGCGCGATCACCAGCGCCAGCAGCACAGCCCAGGCCAGCGCGCCCGCGAGCAGCGCCCCGCGCGGCGCAAGCGCGCGCGCGGCCAGGCCCAGCGGTGCCGCCAGCCGGCCGAACCAGGCCACCGGATGCCAGGCATCGGGCGCTTCACGAAAGCGCGCGTCGATCGCCCAGGCCAGCGCCAGCGCCGCCGCCGGCAGCGCCGCAGCGACCCAGGTTGCCAGGCTCGCGTCGAACACCGCAGCTCAGTCCTCGATGCCGCGCTGCGCCGGCACGCCCTGCTGGTGGTGGTGCTTGACGAGCGCCATCTCGGTCACGGTGTCGGCAAGCTCGATCAGCTCCTGCGGCGCATCGCGGCCGGTCAGCAGCACGTTGACGCCCGGCGGGCGCTCGCGCAGGCAGGCGAGCACCGGCGCCAGTTCCAGCCAGCCGTAGCGCAGCGGGTAGGTGATCTCGTCGAGCACGACGAGGAAGTGCGCGCCAGCGCGGATCGTCGCCTCGGCGCGCGCCCAGCCTGCGCGCGCGAGCTCGGCGCTGTGCTCGAGGTCGCGGCTCTTCCAGCTGAAGCCGTCGCCCAGGCCCTCGATCGGCACGCCCAGCTGCGCGAAGGCGCGGTGCTCGCCGAAGCGCGCCGAAGGCACCTTCATGAACTGGTAGATGTGCACCGCCTTGCCGCGGCCGTGCGCGCGCAGCGCCAGGCCGAAGGCCGCCGTGCTCTTGCCCTTGCCGCGGCCGGTGTGCACGAGGACGAGGCCGCGGCGCTCGCCCTGCGCCTTGGGGCTCTGCGGTGCGGTGGGTGGGGCAACGATCTCCATCGGGCGGGTCTCCTTGCGTGATGCGGATGGCCTGTTCAGGCGGGGTCCAGCAGCAGCGCCACGCGCGGCTGGCCGCGGCTGTCGGTCTCGATGCGGATGGCGCCGCCGAAGACGCGCACGAGGGCCGCCTGCAGCGCCGGGTCGCGCGGGCTGCCGCTGGCCTGCAGGCGGCCATGGGCCAGCACGAGCACCTGGTCGGCCTGCAGCGCGATCGGCAGGTCGTGCAGCACCGTGAGCACGGCGCGACGCGGCTGCGCCTCGTGCGCCAGCCGGCGGAAGAGGCGCGCCAGCGTGACCTGGTGCGGCGCGTCCAGGTGCGTCGTCGGCTCGTCCAGCAGCAGCAGCGGCGCCTCGGTGGCCAGCACGCGCGCCAGCATCACGCGCTGGCGCTCGCCGCCGGAGAGCTCGTGCAGGCGCCGGTGCTGCCAGGGCGAGCACTCGGTGAGCGCCATCGCCTTTTCGACCGCGGCAGCGTCGGCCGCAGCCGGCGTGCCCAGCAGGCCCAGCTGCGCGATGCGGCCGAGCTCGACGGTCTCGCGCACCGTGAGCTCGCCGCTGACCTCGCCCTGCTGCGCGAGCCACGCCAGGCGGCGCGCGCGCTCGGTGGCCGGCAGGGCGTGCAGGTCCGGCCCCTCGCGGGCGCCGAGCGCCACGCGCCCGCCCGAGAGCGGCTGCAGGCCCGCCAGCGCGCGCAGCAGCGTCGACTTGCCCGCGCCGTTGGGCCCGACGAGCGCCGTCCAGCCCGCGCCGACCGCCAGTCTCACGCCCTGCAGCACCTCGCGCGGCCCCAGGCGCACGCGCAGGTTCTCGGCGTGAAGATGCCTCGTCATGAACCCGCCATGCCGCGCTGCTTGAGCAGCCAGACCAGGTAGCCGCCGCCGAGCACCGCGGTGACGACACCCACCGGCAGCTCCTGCGGCGCGACCACGGCGCGCGAGATCACGTCGGCCCACAGCAGCAGCGCCGCACCCATCGCCGCGCTCGCCAGCAGCAGCCAGCCGTGCGGTCCCGGCGCGCGCCGACGCACCAGGTGCGGCGCGACCAGGCCGACGAAGGCCACGAGCCCCGCCTGCGAGACCGCCAGCGCCGTGCCCAG
>CAUJJO010000231.1 GCA_963205125.1 Pseudomonadota bacterium
GCACGTTGCGCGTCCAGGCGCGCGCCAGCAGCTCGCACAGGTTCAGGTAGCCCTGGTGGTTCTGCACCAGCAGCAGCAGCCGGCTGGCCTGGCGCTCGCCGCCCTCGGCCGGCGGCGCCAGCCACACGTCGGCGCCGATGATCGGCTTCACCCCCTTGGCACGGCAGGCCTTGTAGAACTTGATGGCACCGAAGAGGTTGCCGAGGTCGGCGATGCCCAGCGCCGGCTGCGCATCCGCTCGCGCCGCGGCCACCGCGGCGTCGATGCGCAGCGTGCCGTCGACGACCGAGTACTCGGTGTGCAGCCGCAGGTGGACGAAGCGGGGTGACGAAGTCATGGCCGAGGCATTATCCGGCCCACCCTTGCCGCTGCCGCGGGAAGCAGGGTCGATCCGGCCGGGGGCGCCGCGGGCGGGCGCGGTTCGGGTGCGGTTCGGGTGCGGATCTGCACTCCCTACAATCCCCGCCGATGAGTTCGAGCCTGGGCGACTGGCTGCGGCGCCTCGTCGGTCTGCTGCTGATCTTCGGCGCGATCGTCGTGGGCCTGTCGCATGCGCCGGATCGGCCGGTGCAGTCGCTCGTCGCGCGCTGGGCGCCGGCGCCCTCCGAATTCATCGAGGTCCGCGGCCAGCTCGTGCATCTGCGCGACCAGGGGCCGCGCGGCGATCCGCTGCCCATCGTGCTGCTGCACGGCACCTCGTCGAGCCTGCACACCTGGGAGGGCTGGACTCGCGTGCTGGACAAGCAGCGCCGCGTCATCAGCTTCGACCTGCCCGGCGCGGGCTTGAGCGGCCCCTTCGGCGGCCAGTACACGCCCGACGACTATCGTGGCGACACCTACGCGCGCTTCGTGCTGGACCTGCTCGACGCGCTGAAGCTGCCGCGCGTGGTGCTGGCGGGCAATTCGCTGGGCGGCGAGATCGCCTGGCGCGTGGCCACGCTGGCGCCCGGGCGCGTGGCGCAGCTCGTGCTCGTCGATGCCGCCGGGCCGCCGTTCACGCCCGAGTCGATTCCGCTGGGCTTCATCGCCGCGCGGCTGCCGGGCCTTGGCTGGCTCAGCCAGTACCTGCTGCCGCGCGAGTTGATCGCGCAGAGCCTGGCCAGCGTCTACGGCGATCCGAGCCGTGTGAGCTCGGCGCTGGTCGACCGCTATTTCGAGCTGACGCTGCGCGAGGGCAACCGCCGCGCGCTGCGCCTGCGCCTGCAGCAGATGAAGATGGGCGAGGACGCCGAGCGCATCGCGCAGGTGCATCAGCCCACGCTGATCCTGTGGGGCGCACGCGACCGGCTGATCCCGCCCGCGACCGGGCAGGACTTCGCCCGCCGCATCGCGGGCAGCCGGCTCGTCGTCCTCGAGGGCCTGGGCCACATGCCGCAGGAGGAGGACCCGGCGCGCAGCCTGGAGGCGGTCAAGGGGTTTCTCGGGCTGCGCTGAAGCGGCCTTCGCTGCTTGTCAGATCTCGCCCCTCGCCCCTCGCCTCTCGCCTCTCGCCTCTCGCCTCTCGCCTCTCGCCTCTTGCGTACTTCCGACGGCCTGCGGCCCGTGCCGGCCACCGCCGGCCTCGAGATCAGCCTGGGCGCGTGTTCGTCAGCCGCGAGGGCCGCACCCACAGCGCGCCGTCACGCACCTGCACCTCGAGCTTGCCGTGGCGGGCGGCGTCGAGCCGGTCCCAGAAGTCCTCGGCCGCGGCGCCCTGCAGGGGTGCCGGGCCGGCCGCCGGGGCCTCGTCCCGGGCCATCCGGCGCAGACGGGCGTCGATGTGCGCCAGCGTGCTCGGCATGGGGCCGGCGGCGATCCGGCGCATCAGTCCGGCGTGGTGCGGGTCGTCGTACTTCTCGACGATCAGATCGAGCCGGCGGCAGCGGCGCCAGCGCTCGATGACGACCGACAAGGCTTCGCGATCCGCGACGTGGGTTCCGCAGGCGTAGTAGACGGCACAGCGCGCCCAGGCCGCGGGCGGCGCGGCGCCCAGCCGTGCGTGCCGGCCGGCGCCCCACAGCAGGTCGCGCTCGCCGAGACGGTAGGCGGCCCACAGCGCCAGGTCGGTCTGCGGGTTGAAGACGATCGCGCGCCAGCCGAAGGCGAGTGCGAACTCGAGCGCCGCATGGCCGCCCATGCTGCCGTACCAGCAGGTGACCTCGGTCGGCGCAAAGCGCCTGGCGACCCGTTCGGCCAGCAGGGCGTGGACCCGCTCGAAGCAGGCATCGCTGTACCAGTTCTTGTCCGGGCAGCGGATGAACATCAGGTGCCTGCCCGGCATGCGCGCGTGCAGGGTGGCGACTTCGGCGAAGCTGTGATGCGTGCTGATGCAGGAGAAGACCACCAGGACCGATTGCGCCCCGGGGTTCTCGAACCACAGGAAGTCCTCGCCATGGGCGTGCTGCAGTGCCCCCGGCGCCAGGCGCAGCAGCGGGTCACGCAGGGCGGCGCGGGCCAGGTCGACGTACGCCGCGTGCCCGGCCAGCTCCTGCCAGGCCGCCGGGGCCGCAGCCAGCCGCTGCTCGCGGCGCGGCGAGCGCGGTTGCAGCTGGCCCTCGCTCCAGAGCGTGGCCAGTTGCAGACCGGCCACCCGCTGCAGGGCCGGATCGGCGTGATCGCGGGTGGCGCGCCAGAACGGCAGTTCGTCGCGCCAGTCGCTGCCCAGCGTCGGGACGTCGACCGCGCCGATGGCGCGCAGGCGCTCGACCAGCCGCTGGCGCAGGGCGTCGTCGGCCTGCCAGC
Source organism: Pseudomonadota bacterium (assembly GCA_963205125.1). Lineage (GTDB taxonomy): Bacteria > Pseudomonadota > Gammaproteobacteria > Burkholderiales > Burkholderiaceae_C > Rubrivivax. The sequence goes on from CAUJJO010000231.1 coordinate 2,722, forward strand.
GCCGGGCCTGCGACAACGCGATCAGTTCGCCCTCGGCATCCCCCTGCCGAGCCCGGGCGTCGGCGCTGGAGCGCCACAGGGCCGCCAGCGTGCGCGCGGCCAGCACATCGGGGGCGAGCATCGGGCGCATCGCCGGCACGGCGTCGCCGCCGCCATCGATCAGCAGCCAGGCCTGGTCGAGCGCTCCCAGCGCCTGCAGCGCCTCCTGCAGGGGATGGGATGCCGGGGCGGGCTCGGGCGACGGAGCGGCGGACGGCGTGGGGGTAGTGGGCGCGCCAGCGGATCCCAGGGCCCGCAGGCGGGCCTGCAGCCGCTGCAGGCGTGCCCGGGGGGCCGCGCGGTGCAGTGCATCGTGCAAGGCCTGCAGGCGCTGCGGATCGCCCCACTGCGCCGGTCGCAACCAGCGCGCTTCCCAGGTCGCGGCCAGTTGCAGCGGGCGCACGGGCCCCGCCGTGCCGGCCCGCTCATCGCCCTCGAGCCAGGTGCGTACGCCCTCAGTGCTCAGCAGCGCGCCGTGGCCCAGGTGGATCGACTCGGCCATCGCGTCGGTGGCCGTCGCTTCGTCGCCGGCCTGCAGGGCCAGCTCGAACAGCAGCGCCACGCCGCGCGGCAGCAGCGCGGCGTCGGCGCTGGCGGCCCGCATGAGTGCAGCCTGGATCGGCGCCACGAGCGCGTCATCGGCGCGCGCGGCGCCCTCGTCCAGCAGCGCCTGCAGCGCATGCAGCAGCAGGGCCGGCGGCAGCGCTGCCGTGTCGTCCAGCGGATCGAGCCGGTGGTGTTCCAGCAGCGCCGCAACGATCCGGGCCCGCTGACCTGCGGCGCCGTGCTCGACCAGCTGCAGCAGCTGGATGGGATCGCCCCAGGGCCGCAGAAGGGCTTTCAGCAGCGGTCGGTAGCGCCCGTCGAGGGCCTCGCCGAGCGTGTGCTGCTGGGCGGGCGACAAGGCCTGCAGGATGCGCCACAGGGCCAGCCGCAGGGCGACGTGTTCGCCGCCCGTGAGCTCGGCCTCGAGATAGCTGAGCAGTCGCCGCGCCGACGCCGGGCCGCCCGCCTGCGCCAGGTGTGAAAACGCCTCGGCGTAGTCCTGGCGATGAACGAATCCGGGCAGCGGGGCTCGTATGCCGGTCGTCCGGGCGCCCGCGGCCGCGCTCGTCGATGCGGCGACGGCGGGGCCGCTGCCGGCATCGGCAGCGGTGGGGCAGACCAGGGCGGCCGAGAGCATGGCCGATTGCAGCCGGTCGCGGCCGTGGCCGATCGGCGCAAGTGGCCTGGCATCCGGGGCCAGTTCGCCGCCGCCGCCGCAGCGGGCGCAAGGCGTACTCGGCGGACTCCGCGTCGAGGGCCCGTCGGTTGCTCGCTCACCCGAAGCGCCCCTGCAGGAACCACAGCGGCTGCCTGGCGTCGGCCAGCGGCAGCCGGGCGCGGTAGATCCACAGCAGCGAGCCGTCGGCGGCCTGGGCGATGAAGTAGTCGCGCGCGGCGAGGTCGCCGTCCCACCAGCCGGACTCGATGCGCTCGGGGCCGGCCAGCAGCTGCAGCGCGCGGCCCTCGAACCAGGGCAGGGCCTGGTGCTCGGGCAGCGGCTGCGGCGTCGGCAACAGCCAGGCCGGGCGCGGCCACGGCGGATGGTTCGAGGCAGGGCGGATCGAGGCAGGGCCGATCGGGTCGGCGCCCCAGGGCACGGCGCGGACGCTGTGCTCGGGGCGGTGGTCGGCCAGCGCCTGCAGTTGCAGCACCTGTTCGTCGCCCAGCCGCGCGCGCAGGCGCTCGAGCAGGCGCACGAGGCCCAGGCGCTGGCCTTGCCGCGTCGGGAAGAGCTCGGCGTTGGGCGGCGGCTGCTGCACCCATTCGCGGCAGTGCAGCCGCAGCTCGAGCGTCGGCGCGGCGAGTTGCACGCGCGCCAGGCGCTCGCGCAGCAGCGCCTGCAGTTGCGCGAGCTCGGCCGTCGGCGCGGCGAGCTCGATGCGCAGCAGGGTCGCCGTCGGCGTGGCGTCGTCGGCGCGGTGGCGCGGCTCGTGCAGCATGCGCAGCTCGAAGGCCTGCACGCGCGCCTGCCGCGCCTGCGCCCAGGCCAGCAGCCGCGTCAGCAGCCGCGCGGCGGCGTGCAGCACCTGCTCGACGTGGTCGGCGCGCGCGGCCAGTTCCAGGCGGGCGTCGAAGGTCTCGGGTGCGGCGAGCCACTCGCGCGGGTCGGCCCGCGTGCCGCGCGCGCGGTCGATCTCGCCCAGCAGGCCTTCGCCGAAGCGCCGCGCCAGGCCCGCGCGCGGCAGGCGCAGCAGGTCGGCCAGGCGTTGCAGCCCCATCGCCTGCAGCGCCGACGCGTGCGCGCGCGCGGCGTCGAAGAGGCTGATCGGCGCGGCATCGAGCAGGCGCTGCAGCGCAGCGAGGTCCTGCGGCCCCTGCGAGCCGTGCTCATCCTGCAGGCCGGTGGCCGCCGCGTCGACCTCGCCGTGCCAGCGCGCCAGCAGCGCCGCGCCGAGCGCCGTCGGCGCGCGCGCGATGCGCGTGCAGTGGCCCAGCGGCGCCAGCGCCTGGCGCAGCCGCGTCAGCAGCGCCTCGGCGCCGCCGAAGAAGCGCAGGCTCGTCGCCACCTCGAGCAGCACGGTGGCGCGGCCCTCCAGGGTCACCGAGGGCGTGAAGGCCAGCGCCGCGTGTGCCACGGCGCGGCGCGCGTCCTCGTCGCGGCGCGCATCGGCCCAGCCCAGCCGCAGCGTGGGCGCCAGCGCGAGGGCCGTGGCGCGCTTCATCCCCGGCTGCACGCCGGCCGCGGCGGCCGCGGCGTTGGCGGCCTGGATGTGCTGCGCGTCCAGCAGCGCCAGCGGCGGCTGCTGCAGGTCGGGCGCCAGCGTGGCGGCAAAGGCTTCCAGCGAAAGCCGCGGCAGGTAAAGGGCAAGCCACAGCATCGGCGATACCGGGGGCAAGGCATGCGGGAGGGGCGCAGGGGTCGCAGGGGCGCGCTCAGGCCCGGGCTTCGCTCGCCTGTCTTGCCGCCGGCCCTGCCGCCCGCTCGGCGCGCGCGCGCACGGGGCCGGGCAGGGCCGGCGGCAGCGCCAGCCGCAGGCTGGCCGCGCAGGGCGGACCGCGCCGCTTGACGATGCGCAGCGCCAGCGCGTCGGGCGCGGCCGGGGCCAGCGTCAGGCGCAGCGGCGCCACGCTCGGCCGTGCCAGTGCCGCCGTCTCGCGCAGCAGGAAGGCCGGGCCGTCGTGCGCCTGCGCCGCCAGTTGCAGCCGGCGCAGCGACTGCGGCCGCACGCCCGCGGGCAGCCAGGCCAGCACGGCGCCGACATGGCCGCTGCCAAGCGCCTGCTCGAGCGCCCACAGCACGTCGGCCGGGGCCTGCAGCCGCGCGCGTGCCGGGCCATGCGCGGCCAGGCCGTCGCGCGCGCACACGACGACGAGCTGCCGCAGGTCCAGCCCGAGGGCGGCGAGCGTCCAGCCGCAGGGCCGCGCCGGCGGGTCGAACCACATCAGGCTGCGCCCGCCCTGCTGCACCGCGGCCAGTGCGGGCGCCAGCAGGCGCAGCTCGCCGACACCCGGGTGCGCCAGCAGCAGCTCGGTCAGCGCGCGCGTGGGCCAGCCGCCGCCGGGCAGCTCGGCGTCCAGCGCGGCAAAGCCGCTGGCGACGACGACGACCTGCGAGCGCCCGAGCTGATGCGCGCGCCACAGCGCCGGGTGCAGTTGCACCGGGTCGGCCTTGGCGTCGACCGCGGGGCCGGCGCCGGCGAACAGGTCGGGGAGCGGGCCTGGGAGAGGTCCTGGGAGAGGTCCTGGGAGCAGGCCGGGGAGCGGAGGGGAGAGAAGCACCAGGATACTGTATGTCCATACAGTATCCGACGCAAGTCAGGATCTCATGGACCCGGCTGCCCTGGCGCCAGCGCCCGCCGCAGCACCGCGGCGCACAGGGTCAGCGCCGTGTTCGCCTCGTCGATGACGCGGCCCATGGTGATGAAGCCGTGGATCTGGCGCTCGAAGCAGACGTACTGCGTCGGCACGCCGGCCGCCGAGAGCGCGTCGGCGTACTGCCGTCCCTCGTCGCGCAGCGGGTCGAAGCCGGCGGTCAGCACGAGGGCCGGCGGCAGCCGCGAATGGTCTTCGGCCAGCAGCGGGCTCGCGCGCCAGTCCGACCACTGCGCGGCATCGGCGATGTAGTGGCCGCGGAACCAGGCGATGGTGTCGCCGGTGAGCATGTAGCCCTGGCCGTTCGTCGTGTGCGACGGGGCGAGCGCGCGCATGTCGGTGGCCGGGTAGATCAGCAGCTGCAGCCGTGCCGGCGCCTCGCCGGCCTGCCGCATGCCGATCGCGGTGACGGCGGCGAGGTTGCCGCCCGCGCTGTCGCCTCCCAGCGCCAGGCGCGCGCCGTCCAGCCCGAGCACGGCCGCGTGCGCGCGCACCCAGCGCACGGCGGCATGCGTGTCGTCGACCGCGGCCGGGAAGCGCTGCTCCGGGCCCATGCGGTAGTCGACCGCGACCACCGCGCAGCCGCTGCCCGCGCACAGCGTGCGGCAGACGACGTCGTGGGTGTCGAGGTCGCCGATGACCCAGCCGCCGCCGTGGAAGTAGACGAGCACCGGCAGCGCGCCGGATGCGCCTTCGGAAACCGCCCCGGCCACCGCACCGGATGCCGCGCCGGCCGGCTTGTAGAGCCGCAGCGGGATCGCACCGAGCGGCCCCTGCGCCTGCAGCTCGCGCACCTCGCCGACCGCAGGTGGCTCGGGCTGCGTGAAGCCGCGCCGCTCGAGGTAGACGCGGCGCGCGTCGGCCACCGACAGCGTGTGCGTGGGCGGCACCTGGCGCTCGACCATCAGGTCGATCAGGGCACGGGCCTGGGGATCGAGCATCGACGACTCCTTGCCAAGAGGGCTGGGGGGCAGTGTAGGTTGGCTCGTGGCAGCTCGTGGCCAGTCGCGCCATCGCATGGCCTTGCAAAGGGCGCCGGCAGGAGGACGCCGGTAAGAAGGTTTGCAATGAATACGGCATTGCCGTAGCATCCGCGTGTGCGCACCGTTGCGGAAACTCCGGTCTTTCAGCGCTACGTGGCCGAGGTCTGGGCCGACATCGAGCGCGAGCAGTTCATCACCTTCATTGCGGCCTCGCCCGAGGCGGGGGTTCTCATCCCCGGCAGCGGGGGGTGTCGCAAGGTCCGTTGGTCCACCGCCGGCGTGGGCAAGCGTGGCGGTGCGCGAGTCATCTATTTCATCGCCGGGGACGGCGTTGTCTGGCTTCTGATCGTCTACAAGAAGGCGAAGTTCGACAACTTGCCCACCTCGTTTCTCGCCCAGTTGAAGCAGGAAGTCG
>CAUJJO010000232.1 GCA_963205125.1 Pseudomonadota bacterium
CGGCACAAGGGCGGGCTGCGCATGCGCGACCTCTCGCGCTGCCTGATGGTGACCGGCGGCAACATCACCGCGCTCACCGATGAGCTCGAGCGCGAGGGGCTGGTGACGCGCATGAGCAGCCCGACCGACCGCCGCTCATGGATCGTCAACCTGACCGTGGCCGGCCGCCACAGCTTCGAGGCAATGGCGCGTGAGCATGAAGAGTGGATCCTCGAGCTCTTCGCGCCGCTGGACGAGCGCGCGATCGGCCAGATCTACGAGCACCTGGGCACACTGCGCGGCCAGCGCCCGGACAAGGCTGCCGCCACGACCGCCCGCCAGCCCCGCCGCTGACGCCCGGCATGCCGTCGCGCACCGCATTCGGCGGCAGCCCCACCCACCCCGTGAGCCCGCGATGAAGATCCTGCAACCCGCCGCCTGGGCCAAGCCCAAGGGCTATGTCAACGGCGTCAGCGCCCGCGGCCGCACCGTCTGCGTGGCCGGCATGATCGGCTGGGACGGCCAGGGGCAGTTCCACAGCGACGACCTCGTCCTGCAGGTCCGCCAGGCCCTGCACAACGTCGTCGCCGTGCTGGCCGAAGACGGCGCGCGACCCGAGCACATCGTGCGCATGACGTGGTACGTGACCGACCGGCGCGCCTACCTGGCCGCCGGCCGCGAGATCGGGCGCGCCTTCCGCGAGATCATCGGCACCTACCATGCCGCGATGACGGCTGTGCAGGTCACGGCGCTGATGGAAGAGCGCGCCCAGGTCGAGATCGAGGTCACGGCCATCGTGCCCGACTGATCACCCATGGCCAGCGTGCCGATGCAGCAGTACCTGGACGATGCCGGGCTGAACCGGCAGCATGTCTTCGCGCTCGAACAACTGCCCACGGAAGTGCGCGCGCCGCTGGAGCTGCAGCCGCACGAGCGCCAGCTCATCCTCCTTGCCCACGCCGGGCGGCGGCTGTGGCAGCGCGTGCAGGCGCAGCCCGGCGCGGAGGCGATCGCGCACCCGATCGACACCTACAGCGTGGACGTCACCCGCCGCTGGCTGGCGCAGGCGCTGCCGGGGGCGCGCCACCGCATCGTCTACCCGAACGGCCTGCCCACCGGGCGCCACGTCGCGCTGCAGCGCCTGGGTGGGCTCGCGGGCTGGCATCACGCCACACCCTTCATGCTGGGCATCGACGCCCACTACGGCAGCTGGTTCGCGTACCGCGTTGCCATCATCACCGACACCGCGCTGCCGCCCACACCCCCGCGGCAAGGCAGCCACCCCTGCCTGGGCTGCAGTGCCAAGCCCTGCATCAGCAGCTGCCCCGCGCAGGCGCTCGCCAGTGGAACACTGGACGCGATGTCCTGTCAGCGCCACCGCCTGCAGCCCGACTCGGTCTGCGCCCTCGATTGCCCCGCGCGCACGGCCTGTCCGGTTGGCGCCGGGCACCGCTACGACAGCAGCCAGATCCGCCACGGCGCCCGCGCCTCGCTGGCCGCGCTGCAGCGACTGGCCGCCGAGCGTGAGGCGTAGGGCCCCCCGCGGCCACGTCCGGTTGCAAGCCCGGTGACAAGCGGCCGTCCATCGCGGCACGGACTCGTCGTCACCAGACGACGCGGCGCTCAGCCGACGCCGAACACCTTCATCACCTCGTCCCCCAGGTGGTTGATCACCTTCACCGCGATGCGCCCGGTCCTGGGCTTCGCGAACGGGCGCGACACGTCGCTGTTGAGCGTGGCCCAGGCCTCGGCGTCAATCTCGGCCTTGAGCGTGGTCTTCAGCGCCTTGTAGGGGTCGGCGGCGCCCAGGAAGTAGGCCTGGCGGACGAAGAAGCTCTCTTCGTTGTACTCGGTGTCGATCATCCACAGCGCGATGCTGTCGGTGCCGCCGCTCTCGATCTCGCCGGTCTGCGGGCGGAACACGTCCACGCCCTTCACGCGCACGCGCACCAGGCCATCGGGCTGAGGCTCGATGCGGATGTCGGGTTCGCCGAACACGACGAACAGGTTCCCGGCGCCGGTGTTCTTCAGCTCGCCGGCCATGTGCAGGTCCGGGTTCATGCGGGCCTTCAGCACCGGCACGCGGCCGAGCTTCTCGAACTCGGCGGCGTGCGCCTCGTAGTTGAAGGCGCAGGCGATCAGCACGTCGAAGCCGGCGTCGGCCGCCTCGCGGGCGGCGCCCACCAGGTCCGGCCGCGACACGGTGCCGAACTCGGGGCCGATGAAGATGGCGGCACGGCGCTCCCGTCCTTCCCCAATCAGGCCTTCCATGTAGCGCCCTTCGGCGCAGACGTACTCGCCTGGCCATCCGACGATGCTGGTGAAGCTGATGCGGTCGGCCTTGTGCGCCTGCTGCACGCCGGCAGCCTTCAGGTTCTCCAGCATCACGGATGCGAAGTCGGCCTTGGCTTCGTACTCGGCCTTGGGCTGGCGCACGCCGTCAATAAGGCCGTCGTCGATGTCCATCGCCAGCGTGCGGTGCGGGCTCAGGCTGTCGACCGTGAACGGGCCGGCCACGCGCACGCGCTTCCTGTCCTCGTAGGGCTTGTCGTACAGGTACTCGCTCTCGGCCTTGGCCGCGATCGAGGCGTCGATCTCGCGCTGCCGTTCGATGCGGGCGGCCCACCAGTCGGCGTGCAGCTTCTTCGCCTTGTCGCTCCACTTGGCGTCTGTCTCGCGCGGGATCTGCCAGTCCTGCCAGTCCTTCTTGAGGGTGGCGTTCAGCGCCTCGCGCAGCGGCTCCAGCTTCTTGTGCGAGGTCTCCCAGATCACGTCGATCTCGGCGTTGTTGGCGATGCTCTTCAGCGTGACGTGCGGCACCCGTTCGTAGACGAAGCCCTGGCGGATGTTGCCGCGCGTGGGCTGGCTGCTGGGCACGCCGCGCGCGACCTCGGCCTCCTTCAACTGGCCTTCGGGGCTGTCGGCGAGCAGGTAGTACGGGTAGCGCGCGCCCATGATGCGGGCGCGGGCCAGTGCAAGGGCGACGCGTGACGTGTCGATGGTGATCCAGCGGCGACCCCATTGCTCTGCGACGTAGGCAGTCGTACCAGAACCGCACGTCGGATCGACTACGAGATCACCAGGGTCCGTCGCCATCAGCAGGCAACGCTGAACCAACTTCGTTCCGCTCTGGACAACATAGACCTTTTCGTCGGTGAAGCTTCCGGTGCCGGTGTCCGTCCAGACGTTCCCGATGGCCTGAGCCTTGAAGTCATCGAGGAATCTGATGTAGGTCAGGCTGTTGGCGGCAGCTTGAATGCGATTCGCCTTGAGTAGGCGAGCCATTCCAAGTTCGCCGGTCTTCCAGTACCCCTTGCCGGGCCCAAACTGCCGCCCGTTCACCTCGACGGGAAAGTCTCCTGGTGGCCGTTGCGAGGTGATGTTGTCGAGCCGATAGACCCCTGCGGTAAGACCCGCAGCACGTTCGGGTTCGGTCAATGGTCTGACCTTACCGTCGTCGCCCCGCAGCCAGCGATAGACGCCAGACTTGTCAGTCTCAAAGCCTTTGGCTGCGAGCGGGGCGCGGAACTTGACCGTGTCACGGTCCTTGGCGTACCAGAGCACGTAGTCGGCGGTTCCAGCGATCAACTCGGCGGACTGGCTTGCAGTCTTCACGACGGTCAACTGCGCACAGAGATTCTCTTCAAGGAAAACCTCGTCCATCAGCGCGCGCACGCGATGAACGTTTTCGTCGCCAATCTGAACGAAGACCGAACCACTCTCTGTCAGCAGATCACGAGCCAGCGTCAGGCGATCGCGCAGGTACGTCAGGTAAGAATTGATCCCGTCCCGCCACGTGTCGCGAAACGCCTTCACCTGCTCGGGCTCCCGGCTGATGTGATCGCGGTTGCCGTCCTTCACATCGCGGCTGGTCGTGCTCCACTGAAAGTTCGAGTTGAATTTGATCCCGTAGGGCGGATCGAAGTAGACGCACTGCACCTTGCCGCGCAGGCCCTCGCGCTCGGCCAGGCTCGCCATCACCTGCAGGCTGTCGCCCAGGATCATGCGGTTGGTCCAGTTCTGGTCGTGCGCGTAGAAGTCGGTCTTGTCGGCACCGGCCGGGATGCCGTTGAAGTCGCCGAACATGTCGACGGTGCCGCCCAGGCCGCCTGCGGCCTTCGCCGCCTCGGCCTCGGCCGCCTCGCGCCGCTCGCGGCTGCCCCGCAGCAGGTCGTCGATCAGCACCTTGGGGTGCACCTTTTCCTGGATATAGAGCGGTGGCGCGTTGACGACGAGGTCGGTCCAGTCCTGGGCGTCCTTGCCGCGCCAGACGAGCTGCGGGTCCAGGTCGTGGTTGCGCGCTTCCTTCTCCACGCGCAGGTGATCGGCGTTCGACGTGCCGCGCGGGTAGGTCACTTGCACGGGCTGCTTCGCCTCGTCGGCGATCAGGCTCTGGTACTCGGCCGTCGGGATGTTCCTGCGCTTGTCGTCGGCGTGCTCGGGCGCGTCGAC
>CAUJJO010000233.1 GCA_963205125.1 Pseudomonadota bacterium
GCGACCTCTTCTGCTTTTCGGCGCCTGCGGCCCGCGCCTCGAGCGCGCGGCGCGGGGTTCAGCCGCCCTCGAACAGATCGCCGCCGCGCGACGGGGAGGCCAGGCCGAGGTGGCGCCAGGCCGCCTGCGTGGCCACGCGCCCGCGCGGCGTGCGCTGCAGGTAGCCCTGCTGGATCAGGTAGGGCTCGATCACGTCCTCGATCGTGCCGGCCTCCTCGCCGATCGCCGCGGCGACGTTCTCGAGGCCCACCGGGCCGCCGTCGAAGCGGTGGATCACCGCCTCCAGCAGCTTGCGGTCCATCAGGTCGAAGCCCTGCGGGTCGACGTCGAGCATCTGCAGCGCACGGTCGGCGGTGGGCGCGTCGATCGCGCCATTGCCCTTCACCTGCGCGTAGTCGCGCACGCGGCGCAGCAGCCGGTTGGCGATGCGCGGCGTGCCGCGGCTGCGGCGCGCGATCTCGAGCGCGCCGGCCGGGTCGATCGGCACCTCGAGCAGCGCCGCCGAACGCGCGACGATGCGCGTCAGCTCCTCGGCGCTGTAGAACTCGAGCCGCGCGACGATGCCGAAGCGGTCGCGCAGCGGGTTGGTGAGCATGCCCGCGCGCGTCGTCGCACCGACCAGCGTGAAGGGCTGCAGCTCGAGCTTGATCGAGCGCGCCGCCGGGCCCTCGCCAATCATGATGTCGATCTGGTAGTCCTCCAGCGCCGGGTAGAGGATCTCCTCGACCACCGGCGAGAGGCGGTGGATCTCGTCGATGAAGAGGACGTCGTTCTTCTCGAGGTTGGTCAGCAGCGCCGCCAGGTCCTTGGGCTTTTCCAGCACCGGGCCGCTGGTCTGGCGCAGCTTGACGCCGAGCTCGGCGGCGATGATGTGCGAGAGCGTCGTCTTGCCGAGGCCCGGCGGGCCGAACAGCAGCACGTGGTCCAGCGCCTCGCCGCGCTGGCGCGCCGCGCCGATGAAGATCTCGAGCTGCTCGCGCGCCTTGGCCTGCCCGACATAGTCGGCGAGCGCCTTGGGCCGCAGCGCGCGCTCGATGGCCTCCTCGCCGGGCGAGGCCGGCGCGGCGCTGACGACGCGCGCCGCACGCGGCAGCTCGGGCTGCAGGTCGTCGGTCTGGATGGCCATACAGTGATTATCGTGGCCGGCCGGTCCATCGCCCGAAGCCTGGCCGGCCTCGAGGACCGTCATGGCGCCGCTAGACTCGCGGCCGTGACCCTCACGCATCGGCCCCCGGCCCCATCCGTCCGCTTCGGCGCGCCCTTGCGCGCGTGGCGGCGGGCGCATGCGGCGTGGGGGCTGGCGCTCGCGGCGGCGCTGGTGCTGGCGCTCGTGCCCACGCTGTCGCGGGTGCTTCCCGGCGGCATGCAGGCCGCCGTCTGGACGGACGGCTGGGCCCAGGTCTGCACGCCGCAGGGCTTGCAGGACGTGCCCGGCGAGGGCATGCCGGCGTCGACGCTGCACGGCCAGGCCTGCGTCCTCTGCGTGCTCGCGGCCACCCTCGCGCCGCCGCCTGCGCTGGCCGTCGCGCTGCCGCGACCGGCCGCGGAACCAGGCGCTGCGGCAAGGCCTGCCCCGGCGTCCGAGCGGCGGCCGGGCTGGCGGGCGGCGGCACCGCGCGGCCCGCCGAGCTTGGGCTGAGAGCGTCCCCTTCCTCGCGGGCCCGTGCCGGCCCCTCGGGCGTGCGCGCCACCGCGGCCTGCGCACGCCGCCCTTGCCTCGTCAGGACACCGATCCCATGAATCCGATTCGCACTCTTCGCACTCTTCGCACTCTTCGCGCGCCTCGCGCTTTTCGCTCTTCCCGTGCCGTGCTGCTGTGCGCGGCCGTCCTTGCCCTTCCCGCCGCCTTCGCCCAGACCAGGGTCGACGACGCCTGGGTGCGCGCCACCGTGCCGCAGCAGAAGGCCACCGGCATGTTCGCGCACATCACCTCCGCGCAGGGCGGCAGGCTGGTGGCGGTCAGCTCGCCGCTGGCCGGCGTGGCCGAGGTCCACGAGATGGCGATGGTCGGCAACGTGATGAAGATGCGCGCGCTGCCCGCCGGGCTCGAACTTCCTGCAGGCAAGGCCGTGAAGCTGGAGCCCGGCGGCTATCACGTGATGTTGATGGAGCTGAAGCAGCAGGTGAAGGAAGGCGCCAGCGTGCCGGTGACGCTCGTCGTCGAGGGCAAGGACGGCCGCCGGGAGACGCTCGAACTCAAGGTCCCCGTGCGCGCGCTGAATGCCGCCGCACCCGGCGGCGGGCACAAGCACTGAGGCCGCAGACCCAGGCCGGGACGGCGCCGCGCGGGCGCCAGGCGCCGTTCAGTAGAGCACCGTCAGGCGCTGCCAGGCCTCGGGCAGCAGCGCCGTCAGCACGGCCTCGAGCCGCTTGTCGAGACCCGTGAGGATGGCCAGCCCGAGCGCCAGCAGCAGCAGCGCGAAGGCCTTGCGCAGGCCTGCGGCGTGCGCGAGCACCCAGCCGCGCGCCCGCGTGAAACCCGCGCGCGAGGCGTAGGCGAAGACGACGAGCGGCGTGGCCGCGCCGACGCCGAAGAGGCCGAGGATGAGGCCGCCGCGCGCCACGCCCCCTTCGCTGGCCACCAGCGTCACCGCCGCGGCCAGCAGCGGCCCCGAGCAGGGGCTCCACACCAGCCCCAGCACG
>CAUJJO010000234.1 GCA_963205125.1 Pseudomonadota bacterium
GCATCGACGCGCGCGGCCGCCTGCGTGCGGTCGATGCGCGGCGAAGTCCAGACGCGCGGCACGGTCACCGGATCGTAGCCGGGCTGCGCGCCGACCGACTGGCCGCTGCCGGCAGGCGCGGCAATCGGCTGGTTGTCGGTGCCGGTGCGCAAGCCGCCCTGCACGACGGTGATCGGCTGGCGGCGATTGCCCTGGCGCGACAGGCCGGTGGCGACCACGGTGACGCGCAGCTCGTCGCCCAGCGCGTCGTCGTAGGCGGCGCCATAGACCACGTGCGCCTCGGGCGAAGCGTAGGCGCGGATGGCGTTCATGGCCTCGCGCGACTCGGCCAGCTTGAACGTGCCCTTGGCCGCCGTGATCAGCACCAGCACGCCCTTGGCGCCCGAGAGGTCGATGCCCTCGAGCAGCGGGCAGGCGACGGCCTGCTCGGCAGCGATGCGCGCGCGGTCGGGGCCGCTGGCCTTGGCGGTGCCCATCATGGCCTTGCCGGGCTCGCCCATGACGGTGCGCACATCCTCGAAGTCGACGTTGACGTGGCCGTAGTCGTTGATGATCTCGGCGATACCGCCGACGGCGTTCTTGAGCACGTCGTTGGCGTGGGCGAAGGCCTCCTCCTGCGTGACGTCGTCGCCCAGCACCTCGAGCAGCTTCTCGTTGAGCACGACGATGAGCGAGTCGACATTGGCCTCGAGCTCGACCAGGCCCGACTCGGCATTGGTCATGCGCCGACCACCCTCCCAGTCGAAGGGTTTGGTGACGACGCCGACCGTGAGAATGCCCATGTCCTTGGCGATGCGCGCGATCACGGGTGCCGCGCCCGTGCCGGTGCCGCCGCCCATGCCGGCGGTGATGAACAGCATGTGCGCGCCGCGGATGGCCTGGCGGATCTCGTCGGCCGCGGCCTCGGCGGCCTCGCGCCCCTTCTCGGGCTTGCTGCCGGCGCCCAGGCCCGAGTTGCCCAGCTGGATGGTGGCATCGGAAAGCACGCGCGAGAGCGCCTGCGCGTCGGTGTTGGCGCAGATGAACTCCACGCCCTGGACGTCGCGGCCGATCATGTGATCAACGGCGTTGCCGCCGCCGCCACCCACCCCGATGACCTTGATCTGGGTGCCTGAATTGAAGGCTTCGGTTTCGATCATCTCGATGCTCATGGTTCACTCCTTTTGATATCTGCAGTTGCCGTGGTTGTCTGGTTCGACTTGAAGAAAAATCGCGGGGCGTGCCGGACGCCCCCGCGCGCACGCGGCGGGCCCGTGCCCGGCCAGGGCGGCGGCATGGCGCGCACGAGGACGAGGTGGATGGCACTCTTCATGTTCAGCATCCTCAAAAGTTGCCGACGATGAAATCCCGGACACGGCCGAAGGCCGACTTGACGCCGCCTGCCTTGCGCGCGACCTTGTAGCCGCGCACGCGCGCCAGGCGCGCCTCCTCGAGCAACCCCATGACGGTGGCCGCACGCGGCTGCGCAACGAGGTCGGCGAGCGCGCGCGAATACTTGGGCACGCCGCGGCGCACCGGCTTGAGGAAAATGTCCTCGCCCAGCTCGACCATGCCCTGCATGACGGCGCTGCCGCCGGTGAGCACCACGCCCGAGGAAAGGACCTCCTCGAAGCCCGAGTCGCGGATCACCTGCTGCACCAGCGTGAAGATCTCCTCGACGCGCGGCTCGATCACGCCGGCGAGCGCCTGGCGCGAGAGCATGCGCGGGCCGCGGTCGCCCAGGCCCGGCACCTCGACCTGCGTATCCACGTCGGCCAGCAGCTGCTTGGCGCAACCAGGACCGACCTTGATGTCCTCGGCGTCCATCGTGGGTGTGCGCAGCGCCATCGCGATGTCGCTGGTGATGAGGTCGCCGGCGATCGGGATCACGGCCGTGTGCCGGATCGCCCCGCCGGTGAAGATCGCCACATCGGTCGTGCCGGCGCCGACGTCCACGCAGGCGACGCCCAGCTCGCGCTCGTCGTCGGTGAGCACCGCCTGGCTGGAGGCCAGCGGGTTGAGCAGCAGCTGGTCGACCTCAAGGCCGCAGCGGCGCACGCACTTGATGATGTTCTCGGCGGCGCTCTGCGCGCCGGTGACGATGTGCACCTTGGTCTCCAGCCGCATGCCGCTCATGCCCACCGGCTCGCGCACGTCCTGGCCGTCGATGATGAATTCCTGCGGCTCCACGAGCAGCAGGCGCTGGTCGCTGGAGATGTTGATGGCCTTGGCGGTCTCGACCACGTGCATCACGTCGGCGGCGGTGACTTCCTTGCTGCGCACCGCCACCATGCCGCTGGAATTGATCCCGCGGATGTGGCTGCCGGTGATGCCGGTATAGACGCGCGTGATCTTGCAGTCGGCCATCAGCTCGGCTTCCTTGAGCGCCTGCTGGATGCTGGCGACGGTGGCGTCGATGTTGACGACCACGCCACGCTTCAGGCCATTGCCGGCGGCAACGCCCAGGCTGACGAGCCTGAGCTCGCCATCGGGCAGCAGCTCGCCGACCGCCACCATGATCTTGGCGGTGCCGATGTCGAGTCCGACGATCAGATCCTTGTATTCCTTGGCCATCTACTCACCCGTTCTTCCCTCGTCAATGTCTTCAGCCCGCCGGCCTGGCCGGCGCGTGCGTGGTCGAAATGCCGCGCAGGCGCAGCGCGTAGCCGCCCGCGTGGCGCAGGTCGGCCGACTCGATCGCCTCGACCCCGCGCCGGTGGCGTGCCGCCACCTCGCGCGCCGTGGCGGCGAACTGGGCGAAGCGCGCCACCAGCTCGGCCGGCGCGCCCTGCCCCAACTCGACCTGCGCGCCGCTGGCCAGCACTGCGTGCCAGTGGCCGCGCTGCTGCAGTTCCAGCGTCTCGATGTTCGTGCCCAGCGGCTTGGCCCAGGGCGACAGCTCGCGATACATGGCCAGCACCTCGCCGGCCAGGCCATCGGGCCCGATGAGCACCGGCAGATCGCCCTCATCGCCGTCGAAGTCGCCGACCTCGAACACGGCGCCCTGCTGATCGACCAGCCGAGTCTCGCTCTCGCCCCAGCGCGCCGCCGGCACATGCTCGCGCAGCGCCACGTGCAGGCGATCGGGAAACTCGCGCTGCACGATGGCCTTGCGCACCCAGGGCACGCGCTCGAACGCGGTTTTCGCCGCCGCCAGATCGATGGTGAAGAAGTTGCCCGAAAGCCGGTGCACGACACCGGCACGCAGGCTTTCGGCGCTGTTGTGGCGCGTGTCGCCGCTCACGGTGATGTGGGTGATGGCGAACATCGGGTTGCGCAGCACCCACCACAGACCGGCGGCGACGAGCGCCAGCAGCAGGCCCGAGGCCAGCAGCGCCGCCGTGACGTTCATCAGGCGCACATCGAAGGGCAGCGGCGCATTCATGCCTGCCCCCTTTGCGCCGGGTCGTCGAGCGCGGCGTCGGCCAGCAGGCGCAGGCACAGGTCCTCGTAGGACAGGCCCACGGCGCGGGCCGCCATCGGCACCAGCGAGTGGCCGGTCATGCCGGGCGCGGTGTTGAGCTCGAGCAGCCAGGGTTCGCGCGTGGCCGCATCGATCATGACATCGATCCGACCCCAGCCGCGGCAGCCGAGCACCCGGTAGGCCGCCAGCGCCAGCGCCTGAATGGCCGCTTCCTCGGCCGCAGGCAGGCCGCTGGGCACGCGGTATTGGGTGGCGTCGGTGAAATACTTGTTCTGGTAGTCGTAATTGCCCTCGGGCGCGACGATCAGGATGAGCGGCAGCGCCTGCGCGGCTGCACCGCTGCCCAGCACCGCACAGGTGACCTCGTCGCCGGCGATGAACTGCTCGCACAGCACATCGGCATCGAGCGCGGCGGCCGCCGCGACGGCCGCCGGCAGCTGCGCGGCATCGCTCACCTTGGTCAGGCCCAGCGAAGAACCCTCGCGCGAAGGCTTGACGATCAGCGGCAAGCCCAGCTCGTCGGCGACGGCGGCCAGCGCGGCCTCGTCCCAGCCGCCCCGCTGCAGCAGCGCGTGACGCGGCGTGGCCAGGCCCGCAGCCTGCCACACGCGCTTGGCCATGACCTTGTCGATGGCCAGTGCGGACGCCAGCACGCCCGCTCCGGTGTAGGGGATGCCCAGCAGCTCGAGCGCGCCCTGCACCGTGCCATCCTCGCCAAAGCGCCCGTGCAGGGCGATGAAGCAGC
>CAUJJO010000235.1 GCA_963205125.1 Pseudomonadota bacterium
AGGCCGCGCGCGGCGAGAAGCTCGACCAGGTCGAGGAGCTGCGCCTGGAGCTCTACGAGAAGGTCAACGCGCTGGGCATCGGCGCGCAGGGCCTGGGCGGCCTGACCACGGTGCTGGACGTGAAGATCAAGACCTTCGCCACGCACGCGGCGAGCAAGCCCATCGCCATGATCCCCAACTGCGCGGCCACGCGCCACGCGCACGTCGTGCTCGACGGCTCGGGGCCGGCCTACCTCGAGCCGCCCAGCCTCGCGCTGTGGCCCGACGTGCACTGGGCGCCCGACTACAACAAGAGCCGCACGGTGAACCTGGACACCCTGACCCCGGCCGAGGTGGCGGGCTGGCAACCCGGGCAGACGCTGCTGCTGTCGGGCCGGCTGCTGACCGGGCGCGACGCCGCGCACAAGCGCATCCAGGACATGCTGGCCCGGGGTGAGCCGCTGCCGGTGGACTTCACCAACCGGGTGATCTACTACGTCGGGCCGGTGGACCCGGTGCGCGACGAAGTGGTGGGGCCGGCGGGCCCGACGACGGCCACGCGCATGGACAAGTTCACGCGCATGATGCTGGAGAAGACCGGCCTCATCGCGATGGTCGGCAAGAGCGAACGCGGCCCGCTTGCCATCGAGGCGATCAAGGACAACCGCAGCGCCTACCTGATGGCCGTGGGCGGTGCCGCCTACTTGGTCGCCAAGGCGATCAAGGCGGCCCGGGTGCTCGCCTTCGAGGACCTGGGCATGGAGGCGATCTACGAGTTCGAGGTCAAGGACATGCCGGTCACGGTCGCCGTTGACAGCCGCGGCGCCAACGTGCACGAGACCGGTCCCCGCGCCTGGCAGGCGAAGATCGGCGCGATGGCCGCGGCCTCGGTGACGAAGAGCAAGGCCTGAGAGCCGAGTCGCGGCATTCGCGGGCCGAACGCGCAGTCTGCAAAGGCTGGCGGACGCTCAGGATTCGGCGACCTCCGCGGGCGCGGCCTGGAGCCAGTCGGCGACCTGGTCCGCCGGCAAGGGTCGCGCGAAGAAGTAGCCCTGCATCTCCTCGCAGCCCAGCGCGCTCAGGTGCTCGATCTGGGCCTGCGTCTCCACGCCCTCGGCAACGACATGCTTGCCCAGCGCCTGCGCCAGCGCGACGATGGAGCGCGTCACGGCGTCGGCTGATTCCCGGCGTCCGAGGTCGACGACGAAGCTGCGGTCGATCTTCAGCACGTCCACCGGCAGCCGGTGCAGCGACGACAGCGACGAGAAGCCGGTGCCGAAGTCGTCCAGCGCCACCAGGACACCGGCATCGCGCAGCGGCTGCAGGCGGCTGCACACGTCCTCGGCGTCCCCGACGAAGAGACTCTCCGTCAGCTCGAGCTCCAGGTCTGTCGGCGCCAGCCCGTGACGACGCAACACCTGCAGCACCCGGTCGGCGAAGTCGGGAGCGGCCAACTGCAGCGCCGACACGTTGACCGCCACGCGCGGCACCCGCAGTCCGGCGTCACGCCAACGGCGCTGCTGGCGGCACGCGGCTTCCAGCACCCAGTGGCCCAGGGCCTCGATCTGGCCGATCTCCTCGGCCAGGGGAATGAACTGCAGGGGCGGGATCAGGCCGCGCTGCGGGTGCTGCCAGCGGACCAGCGCCTCCAGGGACGCGAGCCGGCGGCCGCGGCCCACGACGCGCGGCTGGAAGTGCAGCAGCAGCTCATCGCGCTCGATGGCACGCGGCAGTTCCGACTGCAGCCAGGCGCGCTCGGCCGCACGTTCGTCCTGTGCGGCCTCGAACCACACGTGTCGTCCGCGCCCGGCGCCCTTGGCGGTGTACATCGCGAGGTCGGCACGGCGCATCAGCTCCACGCGTCCGCGGCCATGGTCGGGGCTGCACACCAAGCCGATGCTGGCCCCGATGCGCAGCATCTGGCCCTCGAGAGTGATCGGTTCGGCCAGGCGCCGGCAGACGGTCTGTGCCAACCGGTCGGCCTCCAGGCAGTCCGGCGCGAGCAGAAGCACGAACTCGTCTCCGCCGGGACGCGCGACCAGCGCCTCGGCCGGCGCCAGCGCGCGCAGCAAGCCGGCCACCTCGCGCAAGAGCGCATCGCCCACCGAGTGGCCGCGGCTGTCGTTGACGGTCTTGAAGCCATCCAGGTCGATGAAGGCCAGGACGAAGCCCGCGTCGCCGGCCCGTGCCAGCCGCTGGTCGATGGCCTCGAGCAGGCCGGCGCGGTTGAGCAGGCCCGTGAGGCTGTCGTGCGTCGCACGCTCCTGCAGCCGGCGCTCGCGCTCGAAGGCCACCAGCATCACCGCCACCCGATCGGCCAGCTCCAGCAGCTCGCACCCGAGATCCTCGTCGGGCGACGCGCCGACGCGCATCAGCAGGGCGCGCGTGCCCTCGGCCGTGCGCGCCGGCACCACCTGCACGCACTCGCCCCGGCGCTCATCCGGCAGGCCCAGAAGCCGTGCTGCAAGCCGCCCATGCGCCGCGGAGAGCGGCCTGTCGCCGGCCTCGATGCGCTGCAGGAACTGCGCATCCAGCTCGACCGTCGCCGCCGCAGCATGGGCCGACGCGACCCGGGCCCAGCAGCCATCCTCCGGTGATCGCACCAGCAGGCCCACGCGGGCCTGCGGCGCCAGCGCCTGCAGACGCGCCATCACCTGGGCGAGCACCGGGGCCAGCTCCACGCCCGAGAGGATCTCGCGGTCGATGTTCGACTGCAGCTGCAGCGCCTGCATCTGGCGTTCGATGCGGGCCGCCATGTCGTTGAACGCGCCGGCCAGTTGGCTGAATTCGTCGCCCTCGGGCACCTGCACGCGGCTGCTCCAGTCGCGCCGGGAAAGCCTGCGGGCGCCCTCCATCAGGCGCTCGAGCGGGACCAGCGTGCGCCGCGCCAGCAACAGGCTCAGGCCGGCCAGCAGCAGCAGGCTGAAGAGCGCGCCCTTCCAGGCCACCTGCTCGAGCGGCAATCCGCCCAGGCGCAGCCGCGCATCGGCGGCGTGGCGCGTGAACACCCAGTCCACCGTTCCGAAGTCCGCGCCGGTGAACAGGCTCCAGCTCGCCGTGTTCGCGCCATCCCGACGCACGCGAACGCTGCGGTCAGCGCGGGCAGCGCGGTCGCCGTGGTCGATCCCCATCTCGGCCGGGCACAGCAACCTCTGGCCATGGGCGTCGCGGACGCAGGTGCCGATCTCGGCATCCGCATCCCTCAGTTCGCCCCAGAGGTACTCGGCGGCCACTTCCCCGACCCACCAGCGCTCGGCCGCGAGCACTGCAAGCACCACCCGCGCCTCTCGTCCATCGACTGCGGCTTGCCACCACAGCCGCTGCGCGCCGATCCGCCCTTGCGCTTTCCGGCTCAGTTCACGCCACAGCGCAGCCAACTCGGCGTCTCCGTCGACGGCGCCCGGTCCGCGCCCGATCACGGTGACGGCGCGAAACACCGTGCGGCCAGCCAACGGTGCGCCCGGCGGCGCGTCGACAGCGGGGCTGGCCAAAGGGGTGGCCAACAGGTTGGCCGCGGGGCCGGCAGCCGGACTGGCGGCCGCCAGCGCAGCCAACGCCGTTTGCGCGGCTAGCAAACGGTCGTACACGCCCAGGCCGGCGTACTTGGCAGCCTCCTGCAGCCGTTGGTCGCGATTGCCCTGCAAGCGCTCGGCAAGGACGCCATAGCCCAGCGCGCCGAAGACGGCCAGCGGCAACAGCGCTGCCCACAGCAGCGTCCAGAAGACGCGGCGCCCGATGCGGCTGCGCAGGAAGCCTGGTCCCAGCTGCATCGGCAGGCTCCGGCTGCGGGGCTCAGTATCGATCGGCCGGGCCGACGAAACGGCCATTGTTGGCACGCAGGATGTCATCACGGCTGGCCTTGGCCGTCAGCGGCCCCGCGCTCGAACCGTCCCGCCCCTTGCTGTAGAGGTCGTAGTCGGTGTTCAGCGGCACCAGCGAATGGTCCTTGCGGGCCTTGCCCTTGCCCTTCGTCGTAGTCAGGTCCAGGTACTCGTAGGCATTGCCCCAGGGGTCCCGCACACTACCGCGGCGAATCTCGGCCAGATCCGCCGGAAAGCGTCCGTTGTCCTGGTGAAAGGCGTCGATCACCATCGACATCGCGATGATGTCGTCCTGCGCCTGCTTGATCTTCACGCGGTCCTTCCAGCCCCCGTAGAGCGGCAAGGCCAGCGCCAGCAGCACCGCCACCAGCCCGGCGACGATGCCGAGCTCGATCAGGGTCACGCCGCGCTGCCGCCACCGTGGCGAGACAGGCGGGAGAGGCGCTTGCGGCAGTGGGGGAGAGAACATGGAGCGGGCCTTGCTCGCCCCTTATCGGCCCCGGGCGCCCATGACTTGAGGCCCATGCCCCCCGGCCGCTGCGCCGCGGCGGGCGCGGGCGTCGGGGAATGCCGATCCCGCAAGGGCCCGCGCGCGCCTTCAGGCGTCGGCCAGCACGCGCACGTGGGTCGCCACGCTGCGCGCCAGCGCGCTGAGCGCGTAGCCGCCCTCCAGGCAGGAGACGATCCGCCCGCCGGCGTGGCGCCCGGCGACTTCGACCAGCCGCCGCGTCATCCACTCGTAGTCGGCCTCGACGAGGCCGAGCTGGCCGAGATCGTCCTCTCGGTGCGCATCGAAGCCCGCCGAGATGAAGACCATCTGCGGGCGGAAGTCGTCCAGGCGCGGCCACCACATCGCTTCCAGGGTCTGGCGCAGCTCGGGCCCGCGTGTGTAGGGCGCCACCGGCACGTTGATCATGTTCGTGCCCTTGGGCACGGCGCCGCTGTGCGGGTAGAGCGGGTGCTGGAAGAAGCTGCACATGAGGATGCGCTCGTCACCGGCGACGATGTCCTCGGTGCCGTTGCCGTGGTGCACGTCGAAGTCGATGATCGCCACCCGCTGCAGGCCGTGCGCATCCAGCGCGTGGCGCGCGGCCACCGCGACGTTGTTGAAGAAGCAGAAGCCCATCGTCTCGTCGCGCGTGGCGTGGTGGCCCGGCGGCCGCACCGCGCAGAAGGCGTTGCGCGCGCGCCCGGCGATCACCTCGTCGGTGGCGGCCACCGCGGCACCCGCCGCACGCAGCGCGGCCTGCCAGGTGCCGGGGGCGGCGACGGTGTCGGGATCCAGCGCGCGCGGCTCGCCGCTGTCGCGCACGCGCTCGAGCACGTCCTTCAACTGCAGCACGTAGGCCGCGCTGTGCGCCCGCTCGAGCTGCGCCAGCGTGGCCAGCGGCGCCTCCTCGTGCTGCAGCATGATGTCCAGCCCGGTGGCGATCAGGTGGTCCGAGATCGCGTCCAGCCGCTGCGGGCACTCGGGATGGCCGGCGCCCATGTCGTGCAGGCGGCAGTCCGGGTGGCTGAAGAAGAGGGTGCTCATCGATCGATTGCCCGTGTGCATTTCCGCTATGGTCGGCGCCCATGCCATCCGACACCGTGCCCGCCGTGCCCACCGTGCCCAACGTGCCCGATACCGTGCATCAACTCGCCCGGCTGGTCGACCAGATTAGCACGATCATCGTGGGCAAACGCCTGCAGATCGAGGACTGCGTGGCCTGCCTGCTGGCCGGCGGCCACCTGCTGATCGAGGACGTCCCCGGCGTCGGCAAGACGACGCTGGCGCAT
>CAUJJO010000236.1 GCA_963205125.1 Pseudomonadota bacterium
TCGTCCTCGACGATGAGCAGCGGCGGCAGGTCGTTTCCGTTCGTGCTCATGATGCGGACACCGGCAGCTCGGCGCTCTGGCCGACTTCGAGCAGCGGCAGCAGCACCGTCAGCACGGTGCCCTGCCCTTCGCGGCTGTCGACCTCGATGCTGCCCCCGAGCTCACGGATGTACTGCGCGCTCTCGTAGCTGCCGATGCCCATGCCGCTGCCCTTGGTGCTGGAAAACGGCTTGAACAGCCGCGTGCGGACGAACTCCTCGCTCATGCCTTGCCCTGTATCGCCGATCTCCACGCGCAACTGGCCACTCTGGCGCGCGACGTGCACCCATACTCGGCCCGAAGGCGGGGTGGCGTCCAGTGCGTTCTGCACGAGGTGGCCGAGCACGCGCTCGAGGCGATCCTCATGGCCGCGGGTGGAGAGGTCCTCGGCGACCTCGATCTCGAGCTCGCGCCCGCGCTGGCGCGCCATCGCCTGCAGCCGGCGCACGATGCCGGCCAGCGCCACGCCGCGGCTGCCGCCGGGCGGCGCCACGCCTTCGCGCAGCTGCAGCATCATGCGGCGCATCTTCTCCAGCGAGCTCTCGACGGTGGCCAGCATGTCCTCCTGGAACTCGGGGTTGTCGCGCAGGCGGCGCGCGTTCTTCATCATCAGCGAGAGCTGGGTGACGATGTTCTTGAGGTCGTGCACGACGAAGGCCGACATGCGGTTGAAGGCGTCGAACTTGCGCGCCTCCAGCAGCGCCTCGGTGGCGCGCATCTGCGCCAGATAGCCGGCGGCCTGGCGGCTGGCGGTCTTCAGCAGGTCGCGCGTCTCCCAGTTGAGCTCGACGGGCGTGCGCGGCGGCGCCAGCACGACGAAGCCCAGCAGCTCGGTGCCGGCGTGCAGCGGCACGATGGCCCAGGCGCGCTCGTCGCCGCGCAGCCACTCGGGCAGCTCGAGCGCGTCGTAGGCCTGCGGGCGGCGCGCGTACTCGAGCAGGTCGACGATCCAGGCCTTCTCGTGCAGGAAGCGCGCCAGCGGCGCGTCCGCCGGCAGGCGGGCGTCGTTCTCGGGGGCGTTCCAGCGCACGGCAAGGCGAAAGCTCTGCTCGTCCTCGCTGCGCGTCCACAGGCTGCCGGCCGGGCACTCGACGATGTTGGCGAGGCCGCGCACCACGCGCACGCCCACGTCCTGCGGCGCGGTGTCGGAGGCCAGCATCGCGGTGAAGGCCAGCCACTCCTCGCGGTAGTCGTAGCGGTAGCTGTAGAAGTGCTTGCCGATGAAGACCCGCACCCGCGCCCGCAGCGAGGCCGAGAGCACCAGCATGACCATCGCCACCAGGCCCAGGAAGAGCAGCGCCAGTTGCAGCGCGCGCCCCCAGTCGCCGCCGAAGTAGCGCACGTAGTAGCCGACCGCCGAGAGGAAGAGCAGGTAGCCGCCCGCCAGCAGCAGCGAGGTGGAATAGAACACCGCGCGCCGCGAGACCTGGATGCCGCGCACCCAGTCGGCGCGCCGGCGCGCGGCGACGAAGAGCAGCGGCACCGGCGCGAGGTGCGCCAGCGGCCGGATCGCCAGCATGTCGGGGTCCAGCCGCCCGAGCAGCGCGCCTTCGGCGAAGAGGTAGATGTCGAAGGCGAACAGCGCGGCGAGGCCGACGACCACCGGCCGTGCCGCCCAGCGCTGCTCGTCGCCGAGGTTGCGAAAGACCTGCTCGACCAGCAGCAGGCCGAGCACCGGCAGCGCGAGCTGCAGCAGCAGGAAGGGGCGCGAGGCGTCGGCTTCGTACTGGCCGGCGCGCACACGCAGCACCAGCAGGACGAGGCCCACCAGCACGACGGCGCCCACCAGCACGCCCAGGCGCTGCACCAGCGTGCGCGAGCCCTCGGTGGCCTGGCCGCCTGCGGAGGAGGCCGCAGCGGCGGTCGCCGCCGGCCAGAGCAGGGCAAGCAGCACCGCCAGCCAGGCGAGGTAGCGCAGCACGTCGGCCCCGGCGAGGGCGTAGCCCGGGGCGGTGTAGGGCGAGAGCTGGTCCCACACGCCCAGCAGCGCCCAGGCCAGGCTGGTGCCGACGGCCAGCATCACCGTCCAGGGCAGGCGTGCACGGGCCTCGGCCGCGCCGCCGCGGCGGATCAGGTAGAGGCCCAGCGCCGCGTAGGCCAGCGCGGCGACCGCGTAGCCGACCAGCTCGAGCCCGATGCCCGTGTCGTCCATGCCGCGAGGATGTCCGATCCCGCGGCGCGGTCAAGCGCCGCGTCGCGGGCAGGGCGGCGCGCCTGCGCCGCTCAGCGCGCCCCCCGGGCGGTCAGCACGACGAAGACCGTCTCGAAGAGGATGATGAGGTCGAGGAAGAGGGAGTGGTTCTTCACGTAGTAGAGGTCGTACTGCAGCTTCTCCTGCGCGTCCTCGACCGTCGCCCCGTACGGGTAGCGCACCTGCGCCCAGCCGGTGACGCCGGGCTTGACGCTGTGCCGCGCCGCGAAGTAGGGGATCTGCGCGGTGAGCTGCTCGACGAAGAAGGGCCGCTCCGGGCGCGGGCCGACCAGGCTCATCTCGCCCTTGAGCACGTTGAAGAGCTGCGGCAGTTCGTCGATGCGCAGCTTGCGGATCACCGCGCCCACGCGCGTGACGCGGCTGTCGTTGGCGGCGGCCCACACCGGCTTGCCGTCCTTCTCGGCGTCGCTGCGCATGCTGCGGAACTTGGCGACCTGGAAGCCGCGCCCGTTCTGCCCCATGCGCTCCTGGCGGTAGAGCACGGCGCCCGGGCTCTCGAGCTTGATCAGCAGCGCGGTCAGCGCCATCACCGGCAGCGCCAGCACCAGCAGCACGAGCGAGCACAGCACGTCGAAGAGCCGCTTCATCAGCGTGCGCGCGAGGCCCTGGTTGAAGCCGCTGCCGAAGATCAGCCAGCCGGCGTTGACGTAGTCGATGCGGATCTGGCCGAGCGTCTTCTCGAAGTGCGTGGCGATGTCGTAGACCTTGACGCCGCTGAGCTTGCAGTCCAGCAGCTCGCGCAGCGGCATGCTGCCGGCGCGGCGCTCGGTCAGCGCGACGACGATCTCGTCGACCTGCAGCCGCCGCGCGGTCTCGGTCAGCGTCTGGCCGGCGGACTCGAGCAAGTCCTTCGCCGGCACGCTGACCTGCTTCTCGTTCGGGCCGGCCAGGTAGCCGACGATCAGCGCGTTCGGGTCCGAAGCCTGCAGCGTGGCGCCGACGGTGGCCGCCGCGGGCCCCGCGCCGAAGATGAGGATGCGCGTGCGCGAGAGCGGGTCCACGCCCGAGAGCGTGGCGTAGAGCCGGCGCAGCACGACCGCGCCGGCACCGAACACGGCGGCGTAGCGGATCGCGCTGCGGTTGGCCAGATCGTCCGGCAGCATGCCGAAGACGAACCAGGCCAGCGGCAGCACGATGGCCAGCGCCACCGCGGCGCGCGAGAAGGCCTGCACGCCGGTGAAGTGGGCGCCGCGCTGGTAGAAGCCCGCGCCGGTGTGCGCGACGAAGAGCCCCGCGGCCACCGACAGCATCGGCCCGCCGGCCTCGCGCACCGCCGCGCCCAGGTGGTCGGCGAAGGCGATGAAGGCCAGCAGCATCGCCAGCAGCAGGAAGCCGAGGTCGACCGCGACCCGCAGCACGCTCTGGCGGTACAGGTAATGACTGAAGACGCGGATCATCTCGGACGGGGCGGAAGACAGGTTGGACGCTGAATCGGTGCGCAACGCGTTCGGTTCATCGGGTGGCAGCAGCCAGGCCGCTGCCGTGCGGGCAAGCCCCGCATGCCGAGCCGGTCAAGACTGCAACCGGGGTGGGGAACACGTGCATCGTTGCAAGGTGTTGGCACTGTAAGGAGCCGGCCCCGCGGCGGCACCCCCCGGTCCAGGGGGGACGCGCGCCGGGCATGCGCAGGAGTTGGCGAATCGATGCATTCGGTGGCGGCCGGCCCCCGGGAACCCGGGGTGCCCGCGACAAGAAGGGCATCGGCCGCGCCGCGCGATCTTCGCAGCCCTGCGCGCGCATCGCGCCGGCAAGTTCGGCAAGGATGCACACGCCGCGCCGCCACAATCGGGCCGCGGCGGCAAGACAAGGCAAGGCAAGGCAAGCGGGAGATGCACATGCGCAGGCGACGTTTCGCCTCGACGGGGCTGATCGGTCTGACGGGTCTGGCCGGGCCGGGCCTGCTCGGCCGGGCCGTGGCCGGGCCGGACCTGGTCGGGCTGATCGCCTCGCTCAAGCCCTCGCTGTGTGCCGTGGGCACGCACAACCCGCTGGACAGCCCGCGCTTTCGCTTTCGCGGCAGCGGCTTCTTCGTCGGCGACGGCTCGATCGTGGCCACCTGCTGGCATGTGCTGCCGCAGGCGCGCCTGGGCGCCGCGCCGGATGCGCCGCCGGAGGCCGAGAAGCCCGGGCTCACTTCGCTGGCCATCCTGATTCCGTCGGAGAGCGACGTACCGGAGCTGCGCGAGGCCGAGCTGCTGGCCGCCGACCGCACGCACGACCTGGCGCTGCTGCGCATCAAGGGCCGCCCGGGGGTGCCCGTGCGGCTGGCGGCCGACGACGCCGCGCGCGAGGGCATGGAGGTGGCGCTGATGGGCTTCCCGATCGGCGGCGTGCTCGGCTTCAGGCCGGTGACGCACCACGGCATCGTCGCCGCCCTGGTCGACAGCAGCCTGCCCACCGCCAACGCCAGCCGGCTGAGCGAAGCGGCGGTGGCGCGGGCGCGCGAGGGCCGCTTCGAGCTGCTGCAGCTCGACGCCACCGCCTACCCCGGCAACAGCGGCGGGCCCTTGTTCGATGCGCAGACGCAGCAGCTCGTGGGCATCGTCAACATGGTGCTGCTCAAGGGCAACCGCGAGTCGGCGCTCAGCCAGCCCACGGGGATCACCTACGCCGTGCCGGTGCGCTGGCTGCGCGCGCTGCTGGCCGGGCGCTGAACGCAGCGCTGCGCCATCTCGCCGGGCCACGCAGCATCGCGGCTGCCGCCGCTCCTACGGGACACGCGAGTCATTTCGCCGCCGGAGCCTCGTCACGCCGGTTTCGCCAATTCTTCGTAGGAGCGCCGGCAGGCGCGATCCGCAGCCACGCCGCCGCAGAGCACGCGAGTCATTACGCCGACGGGACCGCGTCGCGCCGGTTTCGCCAATTCTTCGTAGGAGCGCCGGCAGGCGCGATTGATGGCGGCGCTGCGCCAGCCCCCGCGGCTGGCGCGCCTTCAGACGCGGTAGTAGCTCCGATACCAGTCGACGAAGCGGCCGATGCCGGTGTCGATGGCCGTTGCCGGCTGGAAGCCCACCCAGTCCTGCAGCGCCTGCACGTCGGCGTAGGTGGCCGGCACATCGCCGTCCTGCAGCGGCAGGAAGTTCTTCTCGGCGCTGCGCCCGAGCGCGCGCTCGATGGCGGCGATGAAGTCCAGCAGCGGCACCGGCTGGTGGTTGCCGATGTTGAAGACGCGGTAGGGCACGTTGCTCGTGGCCGGGTCCGGCGCCAGCGCGTCGTAGGCCGGGTCGGGCGTGGCGATGCGGTCGGTGACGCGCACCACGCCCTCGGCGATGTCGTCGACGTAGGTGAAGTCGCGCTGCATCCGCCCGTGGTTGAAGACGTCGATCGGCCGCCCTTCGAGGATCGCCTTGGTGAAGAGGAAGAGCGCCATGTCGGGCCGTCCCCAGGGCCCGTAGACGGTGAAGAAGCGCAGGCCCGTCGTCGGCAGGCCGTAGAGATGGCTGTAGGTGTGCGCCATCAGCTCGTTGGCCTTCTTGCTGGCGGCGTAGAGGCTCACCGGGTGGTCGACGCTGTCGTGCACCGAGAAGGGCATGCGCGTGTTGCCGCCGTAGACCGAGGAGCTGGAGGCGTACACGAGGTGCTGCACGCCGCCGTGGCGGCAGCCTTCGAGCACGTTCATGAAGCCGACCAGGTTGCTCTCGACGTAGGCGTGCGGGTTCTTCAGCGAGTAGCGCACCCCTGCCTGCGCGGCCAGGTGGATGACGCGCTCGAAGCGCTCCTGCGCGAACAGCCGCGCCATGCCCTCGCGGTCGGCGACGTCGAGCCTGACGAAGCGAAAGCCCGGCTGCGCCTGCAGCCGCGCCAGCCGGTCCTCCTTCAGCCGCACGTCGTAGTAGTCGTTGAGGTTGTCGAGGCCGACGACCTCGTCGCCGCGCGCGAGCAGCCGCGCCGCGGTAGTCATGCCGATGAAGCCGGCG
This sequence comes from Pseudomonadota bacterium, assembly GCA_963205125.1. Taxonomy (GTDB): domain Bacteria; phylum Pseudomonadota; class Gammaproteobacteria; order Burkholderiales; family Burkholderiaceae_C; genus Rubrivivax. The sequence goes on from CAUJJO010000236.1 coordinate 6,169, forward strand.
GCGCCGGTGACGAGGATCTTCATGGGGGGCTGGGCAGGAGCGAACGCGCTCCAACGGCGACGCAGGGCACGCAGTCTAGCCAGGCGCGGCCTGCGGGTCGCGGCACTTTCTGACGCTGCGCGAGTTCTTGCGGTCGAAAGGCCACTCAGCCCGCGCCGCCGGTCAGCGGCACGAAGCGCACGGCGATCGTGCGCTGCTGCTGCAGCTCGCCGCGCGGGTTCTTCCGCAGCAGCACGAGCGTCTGCAGGCCCTCGCGCTCGCCGATCGGCGCGACGAGCCGGCCGCCCGCAGCGAGCTGCGCGACCCAGGCCGGCGGCAGCGTCGGCGCGGCCGCGGTGGCGATGATCTTGTCGTAGGGCGCGCCCGCGGGCCAGCCGGCATGGCCGTCGCCCTTGTGCACGCGGACCCGCGCAAGCCCGAGCCCGGCCAGCGTCGCGGCGGCGCGCTCGGCGAGTTCGGGGACGATCTCGACGCTGTCGACCTGCGCGGCCTCTTGCGCCAGCACCGCGGCCTGGTAGCCGCAGCCGCTGCCGATCTCGAGCACGCGGTCCTGCGGCTGCAGCTCGAGCAGCGCCGTCATCAGCGCGACGATGAAGGGCTGCGAGATGGTCTGGCCGTGGCCGATGGGCAGCGGCCGGTTCTCGTAGGCGCGGGCCTGGGCCTGTGCCGGCACGAAGCGATGCCGCGGCACCGCGGCGATCGCCGCGCGCACCGGGGCCGGCATCGCGGCCAGCCCGGTGTCCGCCGCGGTGCGGGCAAAGTCGTCGTCGATCGCCGCCAGCATCGCGGCCAGCGCCTCGGCGCGGGGCGGGCGGGCGCCGCCGGGGGGGTCGGGCGGGTCGGGATCGTCCATGGCAGGCCTGCGCTCCTCGCTCCTCAATGCCCCTCGAACGCGACCAGGGTGAAGAGCGGCAGGCCGGCCGCGCGCAGCCGCGCCGAGCCGCCGAGCTCGGGCAGGTCGACGATGGCCGCGCCCTCGATGACGGTGGCGCCTAGGCGTTCGAGCAGCTTCTTGCCGGCCAGCATGGTGCCGCCGGTGGCGATGAGGTCGTCGATGAGCACGACGCGCTCGCCCGCGCACACGGCGTCGGTGTGCATCTCGACGGTGGCCGAGCCGTACTCGAGCTCGTAGGTCTCGGCCACCGTCGCGTAGGGCAGCTTGCCCTTCTTGCGGATCGGCACGAAGCCCACGCCCAGCTCGTAGGCGAGCACCGAGCCGATGATGAAGCCGCGCGCGTCGAGGCCGGCGATGGCCGACGGGCGCACGTCGAAGTAGCGGTGCACGAACTGGTCGATGAGGACGCGAAAGACGCGCGGCGTCGACAGCAGCGGGGTGATGTCGCGGAACTGCACGCCCGGCGCGGGCCAGTCGGGGACGGTGCGGATGTGCTCGCGGATGTACTGCGCGGGGCTGGCGGTGGGTTCGCTCATCGCTGGATTCCGGGTTGCTCGTGCCGCGGGCGACGATACGCGTGGGCGCGCACCGCCTGCCCCGCGTTGCGTCAACCCGCGCCCAGGAGCTTGGCCTCGGCCAGCGCCAGCGCCTCGGGCAGGCCGCTGAGCACGAGGGTGTCGCCGCCGACGAGCAGGCCCTGGGGCTGCGGCGTGCGCACGCTGCCGTCGGCACCGCGCAGCCCGACCACGGCCACGCCGACGGCGTGCAGCGCCAGCTCGCCCAGCGCGTGGCCGCCCCAGCGCGAACCCGCGGGCAGGGTCACGCTCTGCAGCCGCGCCTGCTGCAGCTCTTCCACCGTGTCGTCGTCCAGGCCGTGGAAGTAGCCGCGCAGCAGGCCGTAGCGCGCATCGCGCGCGTCGCGCGTCATGCGGATGACCTTGCGCATGGGCACGCCCACCAGCGCCAGCGCGTGGCTGGCCAGCATCAGGCTGCCTTCGATGGCCTCGGGGACGACCTCGGTGGCGCCGGCCGCGCGCAGCGTCTCGAGGTCGCTGTCGTCGATAGTGCGCACGACGACCGGCACCTGCGGCGCGTGCTCGCGCACGATGTGCAGGATCTTCAGCGCCGAGGCGGTGTTCGGGTAGCTGACGACGACGGCGTTGGCGCGCGCCAGGCCCGCGGCCATCAGGCTCTGCAGCCGCGCGGCGTCGCCGAAGACCACGCTCTGGCCGGCGGCGGCGGCCTGCCGCACGCGGTCGGGGTCCAGGTCCAGCGCCATGTACGGGATGCCCTGGGTGTCGAGCATGCGCGCGAGGTTCTGGCCGCTGCGCCCGTAGCCGCAGATGATGACGTGCTTCTCGGTGCGGATCGACTTCCTCGCGATCGTCGTGAGCTGCACCGACTGCAGCAGCCAGTCGCTGGCCGACAGGCGCACGACGATGCGGTCGCTGGCCATCACGATGAAGGGCGTGGCGAGCATCGAAAGCACCATGCTGGCCAGCACCGGGCTGACCCACTGCGGCCCGAGCAGGCCGTTGTCGGCACCGAGCGTGAGCAGCACGAAGCCGAACTCGCCGGCCGAGGCGAGGTACAGGCCGGTGCGCAGCGCGGTGCCCGGCGGCGCGCGAAACAGCCGCGCCAGGCCCGCCACGAGGCCGAACTTGGCCAGCACCGGCAGCGTGGTCAGCAGCAGCACGAGCAGCCAGCGGTCGAGCACGGCGTGCCAGTCCAGCTTCATGCCGATGCTGATGAAGAACAGACCCAGCAGCACGTCGTGGAAGGGGCGGATGTCGGTCTCGACCTGGTGCTTGTATTCGGTCTCGGCGATCAGCATGCCGGCGACGAAGGCGCCCAGCGCCAGCGACAGCCCGGCATGCTCGGTCAGCCAGGCCAGGCCCAGCGTGACCAGCAGCAGGTTGAGCATGAACAGCTCTTCGCTCTTGCGCCGCGCCACCAGCGTGAGCCACCAGCGCATCACGCGCTGGCCGCCCACCAGCAGCAGCGTCAGCAGCGCGGCGGCCTTGAGCACCGCCAGCGCCAGCGAGAGCACGAGATCGCCCCCCGCGCGGCCCAGCGAGGGGATGAGCACCAGCAGCGGCACCACCGCGAGATCCTGGAACAGCAGCACGCCCAGCACGCGCTTGCCGTGTTCGCTGTCCAGCTCCAGCCGCTCGGCCATCAGCTTGACGAGGATGGCGGTGGAGGACATCGCCAGCGCGCTGCCCAGCACGATCGCGCCGGCCAGCGTCATGTCGTGCTCGCGCCCGGTGATCGCCTCGTAGGCGAAGGCCAGCACGAGGTGCCCGGCCATGGTGCCGAGCACCGTCAGCAGCACCTGCGACAGCCCGAGGCCGAACACCAGCGTGCGCATGCTGCGCAGCTTGGGCAGGTTGAACTGCAGCCCGATGACGAACATCAGGAAGACGACGCCGAACTCGGCGAGGTACTTGACGCCGCTGCTGTCCTGCGCGAGCGCCAGCGCATTGGGCCCGATCAGCACGCCGACGACCAGGTAGCCCAGCATCGGCGGCAGCTTCAGCGAGCGAAAGGCGACCACCCCCAGGACCGCGGCCACCAGGTACAGAAGGACGACTTCGAGCGTGGTGGCCAAGGGCGAGAGCGGGAGGAAAAGAGGGCGGAAAGGGGCGAAAAGCGGGGGCGAACCTAGAATGCCCGATCCTAATTGCAGCACCGCCCGGCGTGACCCAGACCCCCGCCTTCGATCCTGCGCGCGTGCTGCGGCTGGCCGAGCGCACCCTCGAGATCGAGGCGCAGGCGCTGCGCGAGCTGATGGCGCGCCAGGGCGGGCACTTCGTGCACGCCGTGCAGGCGATGCTGCAGTGCCGCGGGCGCGTCATCGTGATGGGCATGGGCAAGAGCGGCCACGTCGGGCGCAAGATCGCCGCGACGCTGGCCAGCACCGGCACGCCGGCCTTCTTCGTGCACCCGGCCGAGGCCAGCCACGGCGACCTCGGCATGCTCACCGCCGCCGACCTCGTGCTGGCGATCAGCAACAGCGGCGAGAGCGAGGAGCTGGCCGTGCTGCTGCCGGCGCTGCTGCGCCTGGGCGTGGTGCTGGTGGCGATGACGGGCAGGCCGGCCTCGACGCTGGCGCAGCACGCGCACTGGGTGCTGTCCTGCGCGGTCGAGCAGGAGGCCTGCCCGCTCAACCTCGCGCCGACGGCAAGCACGACGGCGCAGATGGCGCTGGGCGACGCGCTGGCGGTGGCGCTGCTGGACGCGCGCGGCTTTCGCGAGGAGGACTTCGCGCGCTCGCACCCGGGCGGCAGCCTGGGGCGGCGGCTGCTGATGCACGTGCGCGACCTCATGCGCAGCGGCGAGGCGCTGCCGGCGGTGCCGCCGCAGGCCAGCCTGGACGAGTTGCTGCGCGCGATGACCGGCAAGGGGCTCGGGTTCGCCGCCGTCGTCGACGACGCGGCGCGGCCGCTGGGCATCTTCACCGACGGCGACCTGCGCCGGCTGATCGAGCGCGGCGTCGAGCTGCGCGGCCTGCGCGCCGAGCAGGTCATGCACCGCCAGCCGCGCACCGTGCGCGAGGACGCGCTGGCGGTGACCGCCGCCGAGGTGATGGAGCAGCACCGCGTCACCAGCGTGCTCGTCGTCGACGAGGCGGGGCGGCTCGTGGGCGCGCTCAACTCCAACGATCTCATGCGCGCGAAGGTGATCTGATGGCGCCGGTGCTGGGCTTTCCCCCCGAACTGCTGCTGCGCGCGCAGGGCCGGGGCGCGGGCATGCGCATCGCCTTCTTCGACGTCGACGGCGTGCTCACCGACGGCCGCATCTACATCGGCGAGCACGGCGGCGAGGCGATCAAGGCCTTCAGCACGCTCGACGGCCACGGCCTGAAGCTGCTGCAGCGCGCGGGCATCGAGCCGGTGCTGATCAGCGGGCGCGACTCGCCGGCGCTGCGCCGCCGCGTCGAGGACCTGGGCCTCGCCCGCGCGCTCTACGGCGTGCGCGACAAGCACGCCGCGGCCAGCGCGCTGCTCGCCGAGGCCGGCCTGGACTGGGCCGAGGCCGCGGCGATGGGCGACGACTGGCCCGACCTGCCGCTGCTGGCCTGCGCGGGCCTGGCCTGCGCGCCGGCCAACGCGCACGCCGAGCTGCGCGCGATCGCCCATCACGTCACCCGCGCCGCGGGCGGCCACGGCGCGGCACGCGAGTTCTGCGACCTGCTGCTGATGGGCGGCGGACAGTACGCGCGCCTGCTCGGCGCCCACATGGGCACGCTGGACGCGCGCTGACGGCGCGCTGCACGCTGCGCACAGCACGCTGTTGCCGGTTGCCGCTGCCGATGTCGGTCGAACTGCACCTGCCCGACCTGCCCGAGGTGCCGATCTCGCTGGGCCCGGCGCCGGGCGCGTCGCCGCGGCACGAGCAGGCCTGGTCCTTGCGGCTGCGCGAGGCGCTGGCCACCTACCTGCCGCTGCTGCTGATGGCGCTGCTCGCGCTGGCGACCTGGTGGCTGGTCAAGCACACGCCCGGGCCGGTGACGCCGACGCCCGAGACCGCGCTGCGGCGCACGCCCGACTACACGATGAGCGGCTTCGTCATCGAGCGCTTCGACCGCAGCGGGCAGCTGCGCGTGCGCGTCGAGGGGCAGACGCTGCGCCACTACCCCGACACCGATCGCTACGAGATCGACGACGCGCGCATCCGCGCCATCGCCCCCGACGGCCGCGCCACCGACGCCCGCGCCGTGCGGGCGCTGGCCAACGGCGACCTGAGCGAGCTGCAGCTCGTCGGCGACGCGGTCGTCGGCAGCGTCGACGCACGCGGCCGCCCGCTGCGCATGCGCAGCGACTTCCTGCACGCGTTTCTCGTCGCCGAGCAGGTGCGCACCGATCGGCCGGTGATCGTGAACCTGGGTTCCGATGAGCTGCAGGCAGCCGGCATGAACTACGACCACGGCAAGCGGCTGCTGCAGCTGCAGGGGCCGCTGCGGGTGCGCCTGCAGGCCGCGCCCGACGCGGGCGCGCCACGGCCGGCATCGGCGCGCGCCGGGATGTGACAAGGCCCGCGCGAGGCGGACGTGGATGTGACAGGGCCCGCGCGAGGCGGGCCCGGGGCCAGAAGCCGGGTCAGGCCGGGCGCTACCCGAGCCTGCGGTCCTCG
>CAUJJO010000237.1 GCA_963205125.1 Pseudomonadota bacterium
TCGCGCGCCGAATTCGCCGACTTCTACGCCGCCTCGCTCAACGGCTCGACGGCCAACGGCGCGGGCATCGGCGTCTACCTCGCCAACATCTCGCAGCAGTTCACGCAGGGAAGCATCACTGCCACCGACAACCCGCTGGACATCGCCGTCAACGGCCGCGGCTTCTTCCAGGTCAGCGACGGCGCCAGCCCGACCAAGTACACGCGCAACGGCCAGTTCAAGCTCGACCGCGAGGGCTACATCGTCAACAACGGCGGTTTGAAGCTGCTGGGCTACGAAGCCGACCTGCGCACCGGCCAGATCAAGCCCGGCCTGGCGGTGCCGATCAAGCTGCCCACTGGCGTCATCGATCCGCGCGCCACCGACGAGATCAGGATGCAGCTCAACCTGGATGCGACGAAGAAGGTGAGCAAGCCCGCCACCGGCCCCGACATTGATTTCACCGACTCGACGACCTACAACAACGCGACCTCGCTGACGATCTACGACGTGAAGGGCTCGCCGGTGGCGCTGACCTACTACTTCCAGCGCTCGAGCGGCGCCACGCCGGCCGCCCCGACCGCGCCGGACGTCTGGGAGGTCTTCGCCACCGCCAACGGCCTGACCGTGCTGCCGGCCGGTGCCGTCGACAACACGGCACCGGCCGCGATCGGCTCCATCACCTTCGACCCCGCCACCTCCAAGCCCTCGGCCTTCACACCGGGCGCGGGCTTCACCGGAACGATCGACCCGACCACGAACGCGATCGAGATCGGCTTCGGCACGATCACCGGCGCGGCCAACAGCAGCGGCCTGATCCCGCAGCCGATCAGCGGGATCGAGATGACCATGGACATCTCGCAGTTCGCCTCGCCCTTCGGTGTCACCAACCTGTCGCAGACCGGCTTCTCGGCCGGCCAGCTCGTCTCCATCGGCATCGAGGACAACGGCATCGTCACCGCGCGCTACTCCAACGGCCAGACCAAGAGCGCGGGCCAGATCGAGGTCGCCAACTTCCGCAACCTGCAGGGCCTGCAGCCGCTGGGCGACAACCTCTGGGCCAGCACCTTCGCCTCGGGCGGCGCCGTCACCGGGGTTCCGGGCGAAGGCAACCTCGGCGTGCTGCAGGCCGGCGCGCTGGAGGAGTCGAACATCGACCTGACCGCCGAGCTGGTCAACATGATCACCGCGCAGCGCGCCTACCAGGCCAACGCGCAGACGATCAAGACGCAGGACCAGGTGCTGCAGACGCTGGTCAACCTGCGCTGATCGCGCAGGCCGCGCGGAGCTGACGCATGGACCGCCTCATCTACCTCTCGATGGCCGGCGCCAAGGCCACGCTGCAGCGCCAGGAGGTGCTCTCGCACAACCTCGCCAACGCCTCGACCAACGGCTTTCGCGCCGAGATGGCGGCCTTTCGCGCGGTGCCGGTGCGCGGCGAGGGCGCGAGCACGCGCGCCTATGCGCTCGAATCGACGATAGGCCACGACGAGCGCGGCGGCCCGGTGCAGACGACCGGGCGCGAGCTCGACGTCGCGCTGCAGGGCCGGGCCTGGCTTGCGGTGCAGGGTGTCGACGGCAGCGAGGCCTACACGCGCGCCGGGGCGCTCGAGCGCGACGCCGAAGGGCAGCTGGTGACGGCCAGCGGACGCCTGGTGCTGGGCGAGGGCGGCCCGATCAGCGTGCCCTCCGGCGCCCGCGTGCAGATCGAGGGCGACGGCAGCGTCAACGCGACGGTCGGCAACGAGCGCCCGCAGGCGATTGGACGGCTCAAGCTCGTCACCCCCGAAGCGCCACTGCAGCGCGGTGAGGACGGCCTCTTTCGCGCCGCCGACGGCAACGAGCTGGACGCCGACCCGGCGGCGCGCCTGCAGTCCGGCGCGCTGGAGGGCTCCAACGTCAACGCGGTGGAGACCATGGTGGCGATGATCGCCGCGGCGCGCCAGTTCGAGCAGCAGATGAAGAGCCTGCAGACCGCCGAGCAGCGCGAGCAGTCGGCCGCACGCCTGCTCTCGCCGTCGGCGCTGTAGCGCCCCGGCCTGCGCGCGCCCCCCGGCGCCCGCCGTATGGCCGGCAAAGACCGCGCTTTTCGGGGCCTTCGCGGCCTTCAGTCGCAGCGAAGATGGCGTCCAGGGCTTTTCGGAGTCACCCGCCATGATTCGATCGCTGTGGATCGCCAAGACCGGCATGGAAGGCCAGCAGACCAAGCTGGACGCCATCTCGAACAACCTCGCCAACGTCGGCACCAACGGCTACAAGCGCGGCGGCGTCGTGTTCGAGGACCTGATGTACCAGAACCTGCGCCAGACCGGCGCTGCCGACTCCGGCCCGGCGACGCTGCCCACCGGGCTGCAGGTCGGCCTGGGTTCGCGCGTGGCGGCGTCGACGCGCAACTTCGCGCAGGGTGCGCTGCAGCAGAGCAGCGGCGACCTGGACCTCGCGATCAAGGGCCAAGGCTTCTTCCAGGTGCAGCTTGCCGACGGCAGCACCGCCTACACGCGCGACGGCAGCTTCCAGCTCGACGCCAACGGGCAGCTCGTCACCGCCGCGGGCCACGTCGTGCAGCCGGGCATCACGATCCCGGCCGGCGCGCAGAAGGTGACGGTGGCGCAGGACGGCACCGTCAGCGTCAGCGTCCCCGGGCAATCGCAGCCTCAGGCGGTCGGGCAGATCCAGCTGGCCAGCTTCGTCAATCCGGCCGGCCTCGAGCCGCGCGGCGGCAACCTCTACGCCGAGAGCGCGAGCTCGGGCGCGCCGCAGGCCGGCGCCCCCGGCACGGCCGGCCTGGGCAGCCTGCTGCAGGGCATGGTCGAGGGCAGCAACGTCAACGTCGTCGAGGAGCTGGTCTCGATGATCGCGACGCAGCGCGCCTACGAGCTGAACTCCAAGGCGATCACCACCTCGGACCAGATGCTGCAGCGTCTGAGCCAGCTCTGATGTCGGCGTCGCGCATCATGCGGGGCGCACGCCTGCTCCTGCTCGGGCTGCTGCTGCCGCTGCCGCTCGGCCTCTCGGGCTGCCTGGCCACGGTGTCGGACTACCTCTACCCGCGCGTCGAGATGGCCGACACCAAGGCGCCGCCTGCGCTGGCGCCGACAAGTGCCGCGGCGGCCGCGCCGGCCACGGGTGCGATCTACAACCCGCAGACCTACCGTCCGCTGTTCGAGGACCACCGCGCGCGTCTCGTCGGCGACACGCTCACGGTGCAGATCGTCGAGCGCGTGAGCGCCACCGCCAGCTCGACCAGCACGGTCGACAAGAACGGCAGCGTCGAGGCCGGCATCAGCGCCTTCCCCGGCGTCAAGCGCCTCTCGCATGCCGGCGTCGGCGGCAAGGGCGCCAACACCTTCGAGGGCAAGGGCGCCACGCAGAGCAGCAACAACTTCAGCGGCACCATCACCGTGGTCGTCCGCGAGGTGCTGGCCAACGGCCACCTGGTCGTGGCCGGCGAGAAGCAGATCGGCGTCAACAACAGCGTCGACCTGCTGCGCTTCTCGGGCCAGCTCGACCCGCGCACCATCCAGGCCGGCAACACCGTGCAGAGCGGCCAGATCGCCAACGTCCGCGTCGAGCAGCGCGGCCGCGGCGCGCAGGCCGATGCGCAGGTGATGGGCTGGCTCGGCCGCGTCTTCCTGAGCGTGCTGCCGCTATGAGGCCGGCACGCCCGATCCCGCCGCTGCGCCTGGGTGCCGACGCCTGGATGCGCTTGCTGGTTGCCGTCGCACTCGTGCTGGCCAGCGCCGCGCTCTGGTGGCCGGCTGGCGCGCACGCCGCGGCCAGCGCGCGGGTGAAGGAACTGGCCAGCGTGCAGGGCGTGCGCAGCAACCCGCTGCAGGGCCTGGGCCTGGTGATCGGCCTGGACGGCACCGGCGACCAGACGACGCAGGCGCCGTTCACCGCGCAGAGTCTTGCGGCGATGCTGCAGCAGATGGGCATCACCCTGCCGCCGGGCGTGCAGGTGCAGAGCAAGAACATCGCCGCGGTGATGGTGACCGCGCAACTGCCGCCCTTCGCGCGGCCGGGGCAGCCGATCGACGTGACGGTGGCCTCGATCGGCAACGCCAAGAGCCTGCGCGGCGGCACGCTGGTGGCGACCCCGCTCAAGGGCGCCGACGGGCAGGTCTACGCGATGGCGCAGGGCAGTCTGATCGTCGGCGGCGCGGGCGCCTCGGCCGGCGGCTCCAAGGTGCAGATCAACCACCTCTCGGCCGGGCGCATTCCCGAAGGCGCGCTGGTCGAGCGCATGGTGCCGACGCCGCTGCACCAGGGCGAGACCCTCGACCTGAGCCTGGCCAGCGACGACTTCGCGACGGCGCACGCGCTGGCGCGCGCGATCAACGAGGCCAAGGGCGAGGGCACGGCCGCGGCCATCGACGGCCGCCTCGTGCGCCTGCGCGTGCCGCTGCTGCCGGATGCGCGCGTGGCCTTCCTCGCCGAGATCGAGAACCTGCCGGTGGCGCTGCAGCGCCGCGCCGCGCGCGTGGTGCTGAACGCGCGCACCGGCTCGATCGTGCTCAACGAGGCGGTGACGCTGGGCGCCTGCGCGGTGGCGCACGGCAGCCTGGCGGTGACGATCAGCTCGACGCCGCAGGTCAGCCAGCCGGGGCCCTTCTCCAGCGGCCAGACCGCGGTGACCGAGAAGGCCGACATCGCCATCACGCAGCAGGGCGGCGCGCTGGTGCAGATGCCCGAGGGCGCCAAGCTCGCCGACGTGGTGAAGGCGCTCAACGCGCTGGGCGCCACGCCGCAGGATCTGTTGGCGATCCTGCAGGCGATCAAGGCCGCGGGCGCGCTGAACGCGGAAATCGAGGTCATCTGACGTGGCGGCAGCACCCATCCCCCCGCGCGCGCAAGGGCTTGGCGTCGATGCGCGCTCGCTCGATGCGCTGCGCGGCACGGCCACGCGCGACCCCAAGGCGGCGGTGCGCGAGGCGGCGCAGCAGTTCGAGGCGCTCTTCATGCAGGAGCTGATGAAGAGCATGCGCGCCACCACGCCGGCCACGGGCATGCTCGACAACGAGGGCAGCCGCCTGGGCACCGAGATGCTGGACACCCAGCTCGCCGGCGGGCTCTCGGGCATGAAGGGCGGGCTGTCCGAGGCCATCATGCGCCAGCTCGAGCGGCAGATGGGCTTGTCGCCCGGGCCGATCCCGGCCACCGGCGCGCGCGCCAGCGCCAACACGACGGCGCAGCCGCTGGACCGGCTGGACAAGCCGGTGAAGATCCCGGAGAAGGGCGCCGCGGGCTTCGTGCAGCAGCACAGCGAGGCCGCCGCGCGCGCCGAGGCGGCCACCGGCATCCCGGCGGCCTTCATGCTCGCGCAGGCCGCGCACGAGACCGGCTGGGGCCGCAAGGAGATCCGCCACGCCGACGGGACGAGTGCCAACAACCTCTTCGGCATCAAGGCCGGTGCGAACTGGAAGGGGCCGGTGGCCGAGGTCACGACCACCGAGTACATCGGCGGCGTGGCGCGCAAGGTGACGGCGAAGTTCCGCGCCTACAGCAGCCACGAGGAGTCCTTCGCCGACTACGCGCGGCTGATGAAGGACAGCCCGCGCTATGCCGGCGTGGTCGCCTCGGGCGGCGACGCCAGCGCCTTTGCGCACGGGCTGCAGAAGGCCGGCTACGCCACCGATCCGGCCTACGGCGCCAAGCTCACGCGCGTCATCAACACCACGCTGCGGCTGCAGCGGGCGCTGGCCTGAGGGGCTTGAAGCATGGGTACCGCACTGCTCTCGATCGGCGTGCGCGCGATGGCGGCCAGCTACGCCTCGATGCAGACGACGAGCCACAACATCGCCAACGCCGCGGTCGAGGGCTACTCGCGGCAGGAGACGCTGCTGGCGACCTCGCAGGGCCAGTTCACCGGTGTGGGCTTCTTCGGCCGCGGCGTCGACGTGGCCGGGGTCAAGCGCACGCAGGACGCCTTCCTCACGCGCGAGGCCGCCAGCGCCAAGGCCTTGTCGGCGATGGACCAGGTGCGCTCGAGCTACCTGAGCCAGCTGCAGGCGGTGTTCCGCACCGGCGAGCAGGGCATCGGCCACGCGATCTCGCAGTTCTTCGCCGCCACCTCCGACCTCGCCAGCCGCCCGGCCGACGCCGCCTCGCGCCAGGTCGTGCTGGCGCGCGCGCAGGACCTGGCGCTGCGCCTTCGCGACGGCGGCACGCAGCTGGCGCAGCTGCAGACCACCGTCACGCAGGAGCTGACGGCCTCGGTCGAGGCCGTCAACGGCCTTGCGCGCAGCATCGCCAAGATCAACAACGACATCGCCGCCGCGCGCGGCCTGGGGCAGGACCCCAACGACCTGCTCGACCAGCGCGACCGCCTGGTTTCGCAGCTCTCCGAGCATGTGCAGGTGACGACGCTTGCCGCCGAGGACGGCACGCTTGGCGTCTTCATGGGCGGCGGCCAGCGCCTGGTGCTGGGCGGTGTCGCCGAACAACTGCGCCGCGTGCCCGACCTGTTCGACTCCTCGCGCTCGGCGGTGGCGATGACCGAGGGCGCCTCGCTGCGGACGCTGGACGCCGCCGTGCTGGGTGGCGGCCGCATCGCCGGCCTGCTGCAGTTCCAGGACCAGGACATCGTCTCCGGCCAGGTGATGCTCGGGCAACTGGCGCGCGCGCTCACCGATGCGGTCAACCAGCAGCAGACGCTCGGCCTGAACCTGCAGCCGCCGGCGGGCACCGTGCCCTCGCGCGCGCTTTTCGGCCTGGACGACAGCGCCCAGCCCAAAGCCCTGCCGGCCAGCAGCAACCAGCGCACGCCCGGCGGCGCCTTCGTCGACAGCGTCTCCCTGGTCGTCGAGGACGCGAGCCAGCTCAAGGCCACCGAGTACGAGCTGCGCGCGGACCCGTCCTCCCCGGGAAACTGGCAACTGCGGCGCGTTCCCGACGACGGCAGCGCGCCGGTGAGCGTGATCCCGGGGCAGGTCGTCGATGGCGTTCGCATCAACTTCAACCCGCTGATGGCCGCCACCGACCGCTTCCGCCTGCAACCGGTGACGCGCGCGGCGATCGGCGTGCAGCGGCTGCTCTCCGACCCGCTGGACCTCGCCGCGGCCTCGCCCTTCGTGACGAGCACGCCGGGCACCAACACCGGCACGGCGGCGGTGCAGTCGCTGCGCATGACCTCGCCGCCGAGCGACCCGAGCGGCAGCGTCGTGATCACCTTCACCGGGCCGGATCCTGGCGACCCGTCGAAGATGCTCTACAGCGCGGCGCTCTACGACAGCGGCGGCAGCCTCATCGGCGGCTCGAGCGGCAACACCTGGACGCCGGGCAAGGCGATCCCCGCGCCGCCCGACCCGGACATCAACGGCTTCTCGCTGATGCTCACCGGCGTGCCGGCCGCAGGCGACACGATCGCGATTGAGCCGACGCCGTTCCCGGCCAACAACAACGGCAACGCGCTGGCCCTCAACCAGCTCGGCAGCCTGAACCTGGTGGGCCTGGAGGAGCTTGCCGGTGGCGGGCTCTCGGGCGGCTTCTCGTTCAACGACGCCTTCGTCGCCGCGCTGGCCGACGTCGGCGTGCGCGCGCAGGGCGCCGAGGCGGCAGCGGCGATCTCGGGCTCGCGCGCGGCGCAGGCCGAGCAGGCGCGCGTCGACAAGGCCGGCGTCAACCTCGACGAAGAGGCGGCGCGGCTGATCCAGTTCCAGCAGAGCTACCAGGCCGCGGCCAAGGTGCTGCAGATCGCGCAGTCGGTCTTCTCCGAACTGCTGAAGATCTCCGGCGGCTGAGCCGGCACGAAGGAGGCAGGATGCGCGTCACCACCTACAGCGTCTACCAGAACTCGATCACCAACCTGCAGCAGCGCCAGCAGGGCCTGCAGAAGAGCCAGGAGCAGCTCACCAGCGGCAAGCGCGTGGCCAAGCCCAGCGACGACCCGGTGGCGGCGGCGCGCGCCGAGCGGGCGCTGGCGGCGATGACGCGGGCCGACGCGCACCAGCGCGCGCTCGAAGCCTCGCGCACCGCCACGCAGCAGGCCGAGAGCGCCTTGGGCGATGCCGGCGACTTGATTCAGCGGGCGCGAGAGAGTCTGCTTGCCGCCGGCAACCCGAGCTATACCGACAACGAGCGCAAGGCCCTGGTGCTGACGCTCCAGGGCGTGCGCGAGCAGTTGCTCGGCGTGGCCAACCGCAGCGACGGCGCGGGCAACTACCTCTTCGGCGGCCAGGGCACGGACGCGCCGCCCTTCGTCGAGAGCGGCGCCGGCCACGTCATCTACCAAGGCACGGCGGGGCAGACCCTGGTCGCCTCGGGCGAGACGCTCAGCACCACGCTCGACGGCGCACACACCTGGCTGAACGCGCCCAGCGGTACGCCGGGGGTGACCGTATCGATCTTCGACGTGCTCGACGCGGCGATCGGCAGCCTCTCGGCGCCGGGCGCCAGCGGCGCCGCGGTGGCCGCGGCGGTGAAGACGGGCGTGGCCGACCTCGACACCTTCCATGCGCACCTGCTGTCCGAGCGCGCCAGCACCGGCGAGGCGCTCAATCGCATGGACCAGGCCGAGCTGCGCATCGCCGACGGCAAGCTGGCGGCGCAGGTCGACCGCTCCAACGCCGAAGACCTGGACCTGGTGCAGGCGATCTCCGACTTCCAGAACCGGCAGAGCGGCTACGATGCGGCCTTGAAGGCCTACTCGATGGTGCAGAAGCTGTCCTTGTTCAACTACATCAGCGGCTGAAGCGCGCGCGCAGCCGCGGGCACTCGCGCCCGCGGCCTGCGCCTGCACCGCGTGGCCGCGGTCCCTCCATGTTCGATCATCCCCTTTGGGCCCGGCTCGTGCTGGGCTACAGCGCCGTCATCGACCGCCAGCGTTCGGTCGTCGCGACAAGGCTGACGCTGGCCCCGGCCGCCGCCGACGGCGGCGCGGGCATCGACGGCGTCGATCTGCTGCGCGAGCTCGGCGAGGCCTGGCCCGAGGCGGCCGGTGCGCTGTCGCTGCGCATGCGTCCGCTCGAGGGCGGCGGCGGCGCCAGGTCGGTCGCCGGGCTGACACTCGTGATCAACGCGGCCGGCGAGCCGCTGCTGCAGGCGCTGCTGGCCGCACCGGCCGTGCCGCGCTTTGCCCTCGAGGTGCCGGCCTTCATGGCGATGGAGCCGCAGGTCGCGGCCGCGGCGCAGGCGCTGGCCGAGGCCGGTGCGACGCTTGCGCTCAAGGGCCTGCCGCGCGAGCCGCTGCCCGCGGCGCTTGCCGCCAGCTTCGCGCTGCAGGCCGACGACGGCGACGCTCCTGCGCCCAAGACCGGCACGGCGCCGCGGCTGCGCCTTGGCGTGCGCAGCCCGGCCGAGCTCGAGGCCGCGTTCGCCGCCGGCTGCGTGCTGGCCGCCGGCTGGCCCTTCGGCGAGCCGCCCAAGCCGAGCGCCGCCAAGAAGGCCGTGGCGCCGGAGCTGCAGGTCATCCTCGAGCTCATCAACCGCGTCGACCGCGAGGAGCCCGTCGAGCGGCTGGAGGCGGTGCTGAAGAACGACCCGACGCTGGCCTTCCGCCTGATCCGCTACATCAACTCGCCGGGCTTCGGCCTGTCGGTGGAGATCGGCTCCTTCCGCCACGCGCTGATGATCCTCGGCTACCAGAAGCTCAAGCGCTGGCTTGCGCTGCTGCTGGCCTCGGCGAGCAAGGACGCCAACATGAAGCCGGTGATGTTCGCGGCCGTGCGCCGCGGGCTGATCATGGAGGAGCTGGTCAAGGGCAGCGGCGACGCCGAACTGCGCGGCGAGCTCTTCATCTGCGGTGTCTTCTCGCTGCTGGACCGCCTGCTCGGCCAGCCCTTTGCCGAGCTGCTGCGCGCGGTGCCGGTGCCCGACAAGGTGCGCTCGGCGCTGCTGGGCGACGAGGGGCCGTTCCTGCCCTACCTCGAGCTGGTGCAGGCGATCGAGCAGGAGTCGGTGTTCGACGTGCGCGAGAAGGCCGAGCGGCTGATGCTGTCGACGGACGAAGTCAACCGCGCGCTGCTGGCCGCGCTGATGACGGCGGCCCAGCTCGAATAGGGGCGCGATGGCGTGAACCCGAGCGACTCGCGCGCAGGAGCCTGCGTCCCGGCCGAGCTGCTGGACGAGCTGGCCGACGCGCTGCTCTGGTTCGACGCGGCGACGGCCACGCTGCTCGGCGGCAACGCCGCGGCGCGCGAGCTGCTGCCGCTGCCCGTCGGGGAGGGCGCCGCGCGGGTGCTGGCACCGCTGGGCGGCGCGCTGCAGCGCTGGCTGGCGCGGCAGGGGCCCGAGCGCGCGCAGGCGCTGCTGGAGGCGGGCGACGCCGGCACGCTGCGCGTCGAGCAATGGGTCAGCGGCGGGCTGCGCCTGCTGCGCCTGCACCTGCTGGCCGCGCCGCTGGCCACCCTCATCACCGAGACCGGAAGCGGCCCGCTGCCCGATGCGGCGCAGGCCGAGCTGCTGCGCATGCTGTGGGCCTCGCCCTTCCCGGCGCTGCTGCACGACGGCGCGCATCGCATCGTCGACGTCAACGAGGCCTTCGTCGCCTTCAGCGGCCACGAGCGCGAGCGCCTGCTCGGGCACGACGTCGTCGAGCTCTCGCCGCCCGACGAGCGCGAGCTCTTCATCGCCGCGCGGCGGGCGCTTGGCGACGCCCCGCAGGCCGGCAGCGTCGCCGCGCTGCCCGAGCGGCGGCTGCTGCACGCCGGGGGTGCCGAGCGCTGGTGCCGCGCAGCACTCTACCCGGTGCAGACGGCGCAGGGGCGGCTGCTGCTCGAGCTGCTGCAGGACAGCACCAGCGAGCATGTCGCGCGCGCGCAGGCCGAGCGCTCGCTCAGCGAGCTGGCGCAGTGGTTCGACCTGAGCCCCGTGGGCATGCTGGTGTTCGACCACGGCGGCCTGATCGTGCGCTCCAACCCCGCCTTCGAGCGTCTGGTCGAGCGCGTGCCGGTGCTGCTGTCGGACGCCGACGCCGAGCTGCAGGCGCTGCTGGCCTGGCGCGACGGCGCGCCGCTGCCCGAACTGGCGCCGCGCGCCGCGCCGATCGAGCGCCAGGTGCTCGTGCGCCTGCCCGAAGGGGGCTCGAGGCGGCTGGGCGCGCGGCTGTCGAGCTTTGCCACGCGCGGCGGCGAGCGCCGCT
>CAUJJO010000238.1 GCA_963205125.1 Pseudomonadota bacterium
CGCGCCAGCGTGGCGAAGAAGACGGCGCCGAAGCCGACCCAGACGATGGCGATCAGGATGTCGATGAACCACTCGGGCTCGGCGTACTCCTTGCTCTGCGTGATGCCGAAGGGCATCGTCGTCATCGCCAGCACGCACACCAGTTGCCAGCCCCAGAACGTGAACTCGGCCAGGCGCGGCCAGGCCAGCCGCGTGTGGCCGGTGCGCTGCACGACGTAGTAGCAGGTGCCCATCAGCGCCGAGCCGCCGAAGGCGAAGATGACGCCGAAGGTGTGGTCCGGGCGCAGGCGGCTGAAGGTCAGGAAGGGCACGCCCAGGTTCAGCGCCGGCCAGGCCAGCTCGGCCGCGGCGTACATGCCGATCAGCATGCCGATGATCCCCCACACCGCCGAGGCGAAGAGGAAGAGGCGGACGACCTTGTCGTTGTAGGTTTCGATCGGGGCCATGGCGGGGTTCGGAGGGAAGCGCGTATTCTTCGAGAAACACGCTAACCGCACGCGCGATGCGGGCATGGCGTTCTTGTCGCCCTCGCCCTCGCCCTCGCCCTCGCATGCGCGAACGCTTTCAGCTCGACCCGAGCCTCGTCTTCCTCAACCACGGCTCCTTCGGCGCCTGCCCGCTGCCGGTGCGCGACGCGCAGCGCGCCTGGCAGGACGCGATGGAGCGCAACCCGGTCGAGTTCCTCGGCCGGCACTCGGCCGCGCTGCTGCGCGCGGCACGCGAGAAGCTCGCGGCCTTCGTCGACGCCAGCGCCGAGGACCTCGTCTTCGTGCCCAACGCGACGACCGGCGTCAACATCGTCGCGCAGTCGCTGACCCTGCAGCCCGGCGACGAGGTGCTCGGCACCACGCTCGAATACGGCGCCTGCGACGCCGCCTGGCAGTTCGTCTGCGCGCGCCAGGGCGCGCACTACCGGCGCGCGGCGATCGCGCTGCCGCTGGACGACGCGGCCTTCGTCGACGCGGTGATGGCCGCGGTGACACCGCGCACGCGGCTCGTCTTCGCCAGCCACATCGCCTCCACCACCGCGCTCGTGCTGCCGATGGCGGCCCTCGTCGGCGCCGCGCACGCGCGCGGCCTGCCGGTGCTCGTCGACGGCGCGCACGCGCCGGGTCAGCTCGACCTGGCGCTGGATCGGCTCGGCGCCGACTACTACACCGGCAACGGCCACAAGTGGCTGTGCGGCCCCAAGGGCAGCGGCTTCCTGCACGCCCGCCGCGAGCACCACGAGCGGCTGCACGCCAACGTCATCAGCTGGGGCTACCTGCAAGAAGGCGTGCAAGACAGCGTTCGAGACAGCGTTCGAGACAGCGTGCAAGGCCGCGGCGGCCACACCGGCTTCGACGCCTACCTCGGCGCAAGCGGCTTCGAGCGCCGCCTGCAATGGCAGGGCACGCGCGACATCAGCGGCTTTCTCGCGCTGCCGGCAGCGATCGACTTCCACCGCGAGCACCTGGGCCCGCAGGTGCGCCGTGCCTGCCACGCCCAGGCGGTGGCGCTGATGCACGAGCTCGCCGAGCACTTCCGCCTGCCGCCGATCGGCAGCGACGCCCACTTCGCGCAGATGGCGGCCATCCCGGTGCCGGCGTGCGACGCCGAGGCGCTGCGGCAGCGGCTCTTCGCCGAGCACCGCATCGAGGTGCCGGTGACGCAGCACGAGGGCCGCAGCTTCGTTCGCGTGTCGGTGCAGGGCTACAACCGCGCCGACGAGCTGCAGGCCTTGTCGCAGGCGCTGAAGATGGCCTTCCCGCATGGCTGATCGCGACGCGGTGGACGTGCTCGTCGTCGGCGCCGGTGTCGTCGGCCTGGCCTGCGCGCGGGCGCTGGCGCTCGCCGGCCACGCGGTCGTCATCGTCGAGGCGGCGACCACCTACGGCAGCGGCACCAGCAGCCGCAACAGCGAGGTCGTGCACGCCGGCCTCTACTACGAGCCCGGCAGCCTGAAGGCGCGGCTGTGCGTGCGCGGACGCGAGCTGCTGCCGGCCTACTGCGAGGCGCGAAACGTCGCCCTGAAGCGCTGCGGCAAGATCATCGTGGCCACGCAGCAGGCGCAGGAAGCCGCGCTGCAGGCCCTCCGCGCGCGCGCCGCGGCCTGCGGCGTGCACGAACTGCAGCCGCTCACGCGCGCGCAGGCACTGGCGCTCGAGCCCGCGCTGAACGTCCGCGCCGCGCTGTGGTCGCCGGCGAGCGCCATCGTCGACAGCCACGGCCTGATGACCGCGCTGCTCGGCGACGCGCAGGCCGCAGGCGCGCTCTACGCGGTGGCCAGCCCCTTCGCGGCCGCCGAGCGCGTGGGCGAGCGCTGGCGCGCGCGCACGGCCGGCGCCGAGCCCTTCGAGCTCGACGCGCGCTGGATCGTCAACGCCGCGGGCCTGCAGGCGCAGGCGGTGGCCGCGGCGATGCAGGGCTTTGCCGCTGCGGCGATCCCGCCGCGGCACCTCGCCAAGGGCAACTACTTCGCGCTCGGCGGGCGCGCGCCCTTCACGCACCTGATCTATCCGCTGCCCGAGGACGGCGGGCTGGGCGTGCACCTGACGCTGGACCTCGCCGGCTGCGCGCGCTTCGGCCCCGACGTGCAGTGGCTACCCGCAGGCATCGGCGACGAGGCCATCGACTACCGCGTCGACCCCGCGCGCGCCGCAGCCTTCGAAGCCGCCATCCGCAGCTGGTGGCCGGGGCTGCCGGCCGATCGGCTGCAGCCGGCCTACAGCGGCGTGCGCCCCAAGCTCAGCGGCCCGGGGCAGCCCGCGGCGGACTTTCGCATCGACGGCCCAGGCGCGCACGGCGTCCCCGGCGCGGTGCAGCTCTTCGGCATCGAGTCGCCGGGGCTCACCGCCAGCCTGGCGATCGCCGAGCAGGTGGCGGCCATCGTCGCCGACGCCGACGCCGACACCGACGCTTGAGCGCGCCGCCGCGGCGAACGCGGGGCCGCTGAGACAATCGGCGCATGTCCGATTCGCTCATCCTCACCCTCTCCGGCCCCGACCGCACCGGCATCGTGCACGCCGTCACCGGCGTGCTCGCCACGCACGGCGGCAACATCACCGACGCCGCGCAGTTCAACGACCGCGGCACCGGCCAGTTCTTCATGCGCGTGCAGTTCGACCTGCCGGCCGCTCAGGCCGACGCGGTGCGCGCGGCGCTGGCCGAGCTCGCCGCCGGCATGGGCCTGCGCTGGCAGATCCATGAGGCGCAGGCGCGCATGCGCACGGTGCTGATGGTGAGCCGGCTCGGGCATTGCCTGAACGACCTGCTCTTTCGCTACCGCACGCAGTCGCTGCCGCTGGACATCCGCGCCGTCGTCTCCAACCACCGCGACTTCTACCAGCTCGCCGCGAGCTGCGACATCCCCTTCCACCACGTGCCGGTCGCGCCCGGGGGCAAGGCGCGCGCCGAGGCGCGGCTGCTCGAGATCGTGCAGCAGGAGGAGGCCGAGCTCGTCGTGCTCGCACGCTACATGCAGGTGCTCTCCGACGAGCTCTGCCGGGCGCTCGCCGGCCGCGCGATCAACATCCACCACAGCTTCCTGCCCAGCTTCAAGGGCGCGCGCCCCTACCACCAGGCCTTCGAGCGCGGCGTCAAGATCATCGGCGCCACCGCGCACTACGTCACCGCCGACCTCGACGAGGGCCCCATCATCGAGCAGGACATCGCGCGCGTGGACCACGCCTGCGACCCCGAGCAGCTCACGCACATCGGGCGCGACGTCGAATGCGCGGTGCTCGCCCGCGCCGTCACCTGGCACGCCCAGCACCGCGTGCTGGTGAACGGGCACAAGACGGTGGTCTTTCGCTGAGCGGCGCGAACTGGCCTGCGATCACCCCGCAACTGTCACGATGCCGTCATCACCGGGCGGCTACGATGGCTCCCGTCATTGGCGAAAACCGACCGCACCACTGGGCGGAAGCCGGAACCCGTACCCGGCGCCAACACCCGCACGGCAGCCCCGCCCTGCGGTCGTCCGAAGGGCCACCCGTGAAACGGTGGCCCTTGGCGTTTGTCGGGCCCCGTCCGGCGCTCACCCCGCCAGCACCGCCTGCGCCTCGTCGTCGGGTTCGTCGCCGAGGAAGCCGCCGCTCTGGTGCGCCCACAGGCGGGCGTAGATGCCGCCCTGGGCGAGCAGGCTGGCGTGCGTTCCCGTCTCGACGATGCGGCCGTGCTCCATCACCACCAGCCGGTCCATCGCCATGATGGTCGAGAGCCGGTGCGCGATCGCCACCACGGTCTTGCCCTCCATCAGCTTGTAGAGGCTTTGCTGGATCGCCGCCTCGACCTCGCTGTCGAGCGCGCTCGTCGCCTCGTCCAGCAGCAGGATGGGCGCGTCCTTGAGCATCACGCGCGCGATCGCCACGCGCTGGCGCTGGCCGCCGCTCAGCTTCACGCCGCGCTCGCCGACGTGCGCGTCGTAGCCCTTGCGGCCCTTGGGGTCGACGAGGCCGAGGATGAAGTCGTGCGCCTCGGCACGCTCGGCCGCGCGCAGCATCTCGCCGTCGCCGGCGTCGGGCCGGCCGTAGAGGATGTTCTCGCGCACCGAGCGGTGCAGCAGGCTCGTGTCCTGCGTCACCATGCCGACCTGTCGGCGCAGGCTCTCCTGCGTCACGCCCGCGATGTCCTGCCCGTCGACGAGGATGCGCCCGGCCTGCACGTCGTAGAGGCGCAGCAGCAGGTTGACGACCGTGCTCTTGCCCGCGCCCGAACGGCCGACGAGGCCGATCTTCTCGCCCGGGCGGATGACGAGGTTCAGGTCGTCGATGACCTTCCTCGTGCCGCCGTACGCGAAGTCCACGTGCTCGAAGCGGATCTCGCCCTGCGTGACGCGCAGCTCGCCGGCCTGCGCGCGATCGACGACGCTGCGCGTTTTCGCGAGCATCGTCAGGCCGTCCTGCACCGTGCCGACATGCTCGAACAGCGAGGCCAGCTCCCACATCACCCAGTGCGACATGCCCGACAGGCGCAGCGTCATCGCCGTCGAGGCGGCGATCGCGCCCACGCCCACTTCGCCCAGCGTCCACAGCCACAGCAGCATGCCGGTGGTGATGACGACGAGCAGCATCGACAAGCCTTGGTTGAGCGTCTCGAAGCCCGTCACCAGCCGGCCCTGGCGGTAGGCGATCTGCAGGAATTCGTCCATCGCCTCGCGCGCGAACACCGCCTCGCGCTGCGCATGCGAGAACAGCTTGACCGTGGCGATGTTGGTGTAGGCGTCGGTGACGCGCCCAGTCATCAGCGAGCGCGCGTCGGCCTGCTCGCGCGCCACGCGCGCAAGCCGCGGCACGAAGTGGCGGCAGGCGAGCACGTACAGCCCAAGCCAGGCCGCGAAGGGCAGCATCACGCGCAGGTCGAAGCTGCCCACCACCGCGACGATGGTGAAGAAGTAGACGAGCACGTAGGTCAGGATGTCGGCGAAGAGAAACCAGACGTCGCGCACCGCCAGCGCCGTCTGCATCACCTTGGTGGCGATGCGCCCGGCGAACTCGTCCTGGTAGAAGCCCATGCTCTGCCCGAGCATCAGGCGGTGAAAGACCCAGCGCAGCCGCATCGGGAAGTTGGAGAACAGGCCCTGGTACTTCAGCAGCGCCCACAGCCCCGAGACGGCCACGCTGACCAGCAGCAGCAGGCCGAAGAAGAGCAGCTTGCCGCCCTCGCGCGCCCACAGCTCGGCGGGCGGCGTGCTCGCCAGCAGGTCGACGACGTGCGCCATGATGCGAAACAGCAGCGCCTCGAAGGCACCGATCACCGCGGTCAGCAGCGTCAGCACGAGCAGCATGCCGCGCATGCCCTCGACGTTGTGCCAGAGAAAAGCGAAGAAGGTCCGCGGCAGCGGCCGCGGTTCGGCCGGCGGAAAGCTCGGCACGAGGGCTTCGAAGCGCTTGAAGAGCAAGATGCGGTTTCCGGCGGTGCAGCGGCGCAAGGCCACCGCGTGGAGGCGCTCACCGCAAGGGGCGCGCATGATAGCCAGCCGCGAACATTTTCGCTGGCGTTTGCGGCGAACCTGGCTCGGCTTGCGCTGACGGTACCCCGATCACGTGCAGCCGGCCCCTCGAATCGACCCGGAACAAGAGACAGGGAACAAGAAACTATGCCCGTTTCGGGTATGCTTCCAGGCGTCGTGATGACGCTGATCCTCAAGCGCAGGGACTTTGCAAGGTGGCAGGCGGACGAGGGGCTGCCCGACTCTGCCTTGTGCAAGGCCGTCCGGGAGCTGGAGAACGGCTTGTTCGACGCGGACCTGGGTGGTCATCTCTTCAAGAAGCGGGTCGCTCGTCCAGGCGCGGGCAAGAGCGGGGGCTACCGGACGCTGCTGTCGGCCCGCATCGGCAGCCGCTGCGTGTTCCTGCACGGGTTCTCCAAGAGCGACAAGGCGAACATCACACAGGACGAGCGGAAGGCACTGCAGTTCGCCGGCAAGGTCTTCCTGGAGCTGTCTGCCGATGCCTTGCCGAAGGCATTGCAGTCGGGCGTGTTGATCGAGGTGAGCTGTGAGCAAGATCATTGAATCGCTGCGAGACGACCTGGCAGCACTGCACGAAGCCGGCGCGATCGGCAAGCTGACGATGCGCCAGTTCGACGCCATCTGCCCGCCGCCGGTACGGGCGTTCGACGCGGCCGACATCAAGCGTCTGCGTGAGACCCTGCAGTTCAGTCAGCCGGTGTTCGCGCTGCATCTGCATACGTCGGCTTCGACCGTACGCAAGTGGGAGCAGGGCCAGACCCATCCCACGGGCCCTGCGCTCAAGCTGCTGAACATCCTCGCCGACAAGGGCCTGCAGGCCATCATCTGACGCGATTTGCAAGGTTTGCAGCGGCACCGCAGCCTTCGAGGACAGGAAGACAAGCCCCCATGTTCGACTACCTCATCGTCGGTGCCGGCTCGGCCGGTTGCGTGCTCGCGGCGCGGCTGTCCGAGGATCCTTCGGTCAGCGTCTGCCTGGTCGAGGCCGGGCCCGCCGACCGCAGCGTGCTCATCCACTGTCCCGGCGGTCTGGCGCTGATGGCGCGCCAGACCGGCATCAACTGGGCCTTCCAGACGACGCCGCAGCCCGGCCTGGCCGGTCGCCGCGGCTACCAGCCGCGCGGGCGCGTGCTGGGGGGATCGAGCTCGATCAACGCGATGATCTACATCCGCGGCCAGCACGAGGACTACGACTTCTGGGCCGAACAGGGCAACCCGGGCTGGAGCTGGGACGAGGTCAAGCCCTTCTTCCTGAAGGCCGAGCACAACGAGCGCGGCAGCAACGCCTGGCACGCGCGCGGCGGGCCGCTGAACGTGGCCGACCTGCGCAGCCCCAACCCCTTGTCGGCCGCCTTCGTGCAGGCCGGGCAGCAGGCGGGCTGGCCGCTGAACGCCGACTTCAACGGCGCCACGCAGGAGGGCGTGGGCCTCTACCAGGTGACGCAGAAGAACGGCGAGCGCTGGAGCGCGGCGCGCGCCTACCTCGCGCCCAGCCTCGGGCGCAGCAACCTGCAGGTGCTGACGGGTGCGCGCGTGCTGCGGGTGCTCTTCGAGGGCCGGCGCGCCTGCGGCCTCGAGATCCAGCAGGGCGGCGCGCGGCGCGAGCTGCAGGCACGGCGCGAGGTCATCCTCGCCGCCGGGGCGCTGCAGTCGCCGCAGATCCTGCAGCTCTCGGGTGTGGGCGCGGGCAGCGCGCTGCAGCGCCTGGGCATCGCGGTGGTGCACGACCTGCCGGCGGTCGGCGAGCATCTGCACGACCACCTCGACAGCATCATCGTCGTCGACGCGCCGCGCATGGCGCAGTCCTTCGGCCTCTCCTTCGGCGGCGTGATGCGGCTGGCGCGCGCCGCCGTCGAGTGGCGCACGCAGCGCAGCGGCATGCTGACGACCAACTTCGCCGAGGCCGGCGGCTTCATCCGCAGCCGGCCCGAGGAGCCGGCGCCCGACCTGCAGCTGCACTTCGTCGTCGGCAAGCTCGCCGACCACGGCCGGCGCACGCTGCTCGGCCACGGCATCTCGTGCCACGTCTGCGTGCTGCGCCCGAAGAGCCGCGGGCGCATCACGCTGGCCAGTGCCGACCCGCTGGCCGCGCCGCAGATCGACCCGGGCTACCTGAGCGACCCCGACGACCTGCCGCGCATGGTGCGCGGTGTCAAGCTCATGCGCAGCCTGCTGCAGCAGCCGGCGCTGGCGGCCTACGGCGGGCGCGAGCGCCCCGAATCGGCCGGGGCGCAGACCGACGCGCAGATCGAGGCCTTCATCCGCGGCCACGCCGACACCATCTACCACCCGGTCGGGAGCTGCCGCATGGGCCCGGCGGAAGCAGGCAACGTCGTCGACGCGCGCCTGCGCGTCCACGGCCTGCAGGGCCTGCGGGTCGTCGACGCGTCGATCATGCCGCGCGTCACCTCGGGCAACACCAACGCGCCGGTGATCATGATTGCCGAGAAGGCCGCGGCGATGATCCGCGCGGACGCCGCCGCGTAGCGCGCCTTCAGCCCGCCTTGCGCCGACGTTCGGCCCGCCTTCAGGCGGCCGCGCGCACGAGCGGCAGGCTCACGCGAAAGCTTGCGCCACCGCCGCGGCCGTCTTCCAGCGTCAGCGCGCCGCCCAGGCGCCGCATGATCTGCCAGCTGATCGCCAGGCCCAGGCCGGCGCCGGGCACCGGCGTCTGCGTGTGTGCCCAGCCGCGGCGGAACTTCGAGAAGATCAGCTCGCGCTCGTCGGCGCGGATGCCCGGCCCGTTGTCCTCGACCCGCACCTCGTAGCGGCCGTCACGCAGCTCGCTGGCCACGCGCACCCAGGGCGCCTCGCTCGTGTTGTACTTGATCGCGTTGGCGATCAGGTTGATGAACACCTGGCTCAGGCGGTCGGCCTCGCCCTCGACGCTCACGCCCTGCACCCGCGGGCCCTCGAGGAGCTGCACGCCGCTGGCCGCGGCCAGGCTCTGGCAGACCTGGATCGACTGGTCGAGCACCGCCTCGGGGTCGATCGGCAGCAGCGCCCAGGGCGCCTCGCCGTGCTCGAGCAGGTTGAGTTCGAGCGTGCTGTCGAGCAGCCGCGTCAGGCGCACGCTCTCGTCGTGGATGATGCGCAGGTAGCGGTCGGCGCGCGCCGGGTCGACGCCGCGGCCGTCGAGCAGGATCTCCGAGAACGAGCGGATCGAGGTCATCGGCGTGCGCACCTCGTGGCTGACCTGGCTCAGGAAGTGGTCCTTCTCGACGTCCAGGCGGCGCAGCCGCTCGTTGGCCTGCGCCAGTTCGTGCGCCGTCGTCTCGAGCTGGCGCGACTTCTCCTCGAGCTGGCGGCTGTACTCGCGGATGCGCTGCGTCTCGTCGGCGATGCGCACGAGCGCGTCGAGGCTGATGGTCTCGCCGGTGACCACCTGCGAGATCATGGCGTGCGCCGAGGCGCCGCCGATGCTGCCGGCCAGCGTGCGCTCGAGCCGCGTGATGAAGGCGTTGTCGGCCACCGGGGCCTCGCCGCCGCGGCCCTGCTGCCGCGCTGCCTGCCGGAACAGCCGCTGCGCCTGGTCGACGCCGAGGATGCGCTGCGCCAGCTCGCTCAGGTCGCGCGTGGCCGCCGAGCGTCGCAGCAGCCCGGCCGCGGTCTCCGCCGGGGTGCGGAAGACGTCGACGAAGAGGGCGCTCTGCAGCCGCTCGAGCGGCCGCGGCTCGCGCAGCAGCGACACCAGCACGTAGAGCAGCGTGTTCACCGAGAGGCTCCAGAACATCGCGTGCAGCAGCGGGTCCAGCCCCTGCAGACCGAAGAGCGCCTGCGGGCGCAGCAGATCGAGGCCGAAGGGCCCGTCGGCGAGCATCTCGCGCGACAGCACGAGGTCGGCGCCGAAGCTCGGCAGGAACAGCGTGTACGCCCACAGCAAGGCCCCGGCGAGCAGCCCGGCGAAGGCGCCCGCGGCCGTCGCCTGGCGCCAGAAGAGGCCGCCGATCAGGCTCGGCAGCACCTGCGCGGCGCCGACGAAGGCGATCAGGCCGATCGACGCGAGCGCGTCGGAGTTGCCGCTCAGGCGGAAGTAGGCGAAGCCCAGCGCCAGCATCACGCAGATGCTGACGCGCCGGCTCACCAGCAGGAAGCGGCGGATCTCGCCGCTGGCGCTCTGCGAGACCCAGCGCAGCCGCATCGCCAGCGGCATCACCAGGTGGTTGGAGATCATCGTGGACAGCGCGATGCAGGCGACGATGACCATCGAGGTCGCCGCCGAGAAGCCGCCGAGGAAGGCCAGCAGCGCGATGTCGTGGCGGCTGGCCCAGATCGGCAGCGTCAGCACGAACATGTCGGGGTTGGCGCCCGCGGGCAGGTAGTTCAGGCCGGCGATGGCGATCGGCAGCACGAAGAGGCTGAGCAGGAAGAGGTAGAGCGGGAACATCCACGCCGCGGTGCGCAGGTGCGCCTCGTCGACGTTCTCGACCACCGTGACCTGGAACTGGCGCGGCAGGCAGATCACCGCGCCGGCCGAGAGGAAGGTCACCGCGACCCAGCGCGGGCCGAACACCTCCTGCGCATGCAGCATCTGCGGCGTCGCCTGCTCGAACACCGGGCCGACGCCACCGGCCAGGCCGAAGACGACGAGCAGGCCCACCGCCAGCAGCGCGGCCAGCTTGACCACCGCCTCGAGCGCGATCGCCGCGACAACGCCGTGATGCCGCTCCTTGGCGTCGACGTTACGCGTGCCGAAGAGGATGGTGAAGACCGCCATGCCGACCGCGATCCAGAAGCCGATCTGGTACTCCGCGCCCGGCCCGTGCATGCCGGTGAGCGTGTCGGGCCCGCTGTTGCTGATGACCTGGAAGCTGGTGGCCACCGCCTTCAGCTGCAGCGCGATGTAGGGCGTGATGCTGACGACGGCGATCAGCGTGACGAGTGCGGCCAGGCTCGGGCTCTTGCCGTAGCGCGAGGACACCATGTCGGCGATCGAGGTGATGCCCTGCGCGTGCGCGATGCGCACGATCTTGCGCAGCAGCACCCACCAGCCGATGAAGGCGATCGTCGGCCCGAGGTATATGGTGACGAACTCGAGGCCGCTGCGCGCGGCCGAGCCGACGGCGCCGTAGAAGGTCCACGAGGTGCAGTAGACCGAGATCGAGAGCGTGTAGACCACCGGCGACTGCAGCCAGCCCAGGCGGCCGCTGCGCGCGCGCCGGTCGCCGAAGAAGGCCACCGCGAACAGCAGCGCCACGTACAGCAGCGCCGTCAGCAGGACGAGGTTGGCCGAGAGCATCAGCGCGGTGGCGACGCCGGCCGGGGTTCGTCCGGGGCCAGCAGGCTCGCGGGCGGCGGCAGCGAAGGCGGCGCCGACGCCGCGGCGGGTGCAGCCGGCGGGGCCGCCTGGCTGCGCGCCAGCCGCTGCGCCAGCAGCGCCGCCGCGACGATCAGGGCCAGCCAGACGCCGAAGAGGTAGACGACGATCAGCGGCATGCCGCCGAAGAGATGGCCGCCGGCAAAGAGCGTGATGACCGGCGGCATCAGCACGAACACCGCCAGCAGCGGCAGCAGCGCCACCGCGTCGCGCAGCCGCGGCGTGTCGGGATCTGAATCGGGATCGGGGCTCTTCATCGCCGGCCTCGCCGCATCAGCGCGCGGCCAGCTCGCGCACGCGCTCGACGATCTCGCGGTTGGAGAAGGGCTTGGTCATGAAGCCCTCGGCGCCGATCTCCTCGACCATGCGCCGGTCCTGCGCCTGGCCCTTGGCGGTGAGCACGATCACCGGAACCGCGGCCAGCGCCGGGTCGGACTTGACCGCCTTCAGCACCTCGAAGCCGTTCATGCGCGGCAGCATCAGGTCCAGCACGAGCAGGTCCGGCGCGTCGGCGCGCAGCTCGCGCAAGGCGGCCTCGCCATCGAGCACGGCACGCACCGCGAAGCCTTCGCGCTCGAGCACGAAGCTCAGCGACTCGACGATGTTGGGCTCGTCCTCCGCGATCAGCACGCGTGTGGCCATCGCTCGCATCCTCCGCCTGCAGGGCCGCCGCCCGGGGACGCCCCCGGCGCGGCGCAGTGTAGCCGCGGTGGCACGGGCCGCGATCAACGGGCCGCGATCAAGTCGGCCGCGATCAGGGGGCCGAGCTCAGCGCCCGAGGATGGGTTCCTCGGCGCGGTAGACGCAGTCGCGGCGCACGCACAGGCGGCAGTTGGGGCCGACCGGAACGGCCGGGCCGGCGGAGGAAAGGTCCAGGCCGCTGCCGTAGACGGTCCGGTCGGCGTGCAGCGCGTCGCAGGCGAGCATGACCGACTGCAGCCGCCGCGGCAGCGAGAAGGCCGGGCGGCTCTTCTCCACCGTGCGCGCCATGAAGAGCAGGCGCTGGCCGTCGGGCAGCTCGGCGACCTGGCGCACGATCGTCCCCGGCACGTGCAGCGCCTGGTAGACGGCCCACATCGGGCACGCCGGGCCATGCCGCGGCAGCGCCAGCCGCGGCAGGGGAAAGCGCTTGCTCGTGAAGCCGGCGGCATCGACGCGCATCAGCGCGAACGGAATGCCGCTGGCGCCCGGCCGGCGCAGCGTGACGAGGCGGTGGCAGACCTGCTCGAAGCTCGCGCCGAAGCGCTGCACCAGGCGATCGACGTCGAAGCGCAGGCGCTCTGCGGCGTCGAGAAAGGCCTCGTAGGGCAGCAGCACCGCCGCCGCGAGGTAGGACGACAGCGCGCGCCGCGCGCGTCGGCGCGCGGCCTCGCTGGTGAGCTGCGCGGCCTGGGTGAGCATCGCGTCGACCGCGCGGCCCTCGCCGTGCAGTTCGGTGGCCAGCCGCGCGAGCTCGAAGCGGCGCGTCGCCGGCATCGCCTCCTCGGCCAGCACCAGCGTTCGCGTGCCGGCATCGAAGGCCACCAGATGACGCAGGTGCGCAGGGTCGAGCTCGGTCACCGGACGCGTCAGCACCTCGATGCCATGCCGTTCGCGCAGGCAGCGCAGCAGGCCGGCCTCGCTGCAGTCGCCGTCGACTTGCGTACTGGCGCGGAAGTCCGCCCCGGCCTGCTCGAGCGGCGGGAAATGGTTGTCGAAGTCGAGGATGAAGTCGTCGACCTCGTCGGCCGGCGTCACCGAGCGCGTGCCCGCGGCGTCCTTGTCGAAGAAGGCCGCCAGCGAGCGCGCGACGTCGGCCAGGCGCGCGCTCTGCTGCCCGACGATGCCCAGGAAGCGCTCGCGCCTTGGCGCATCCAGCTCCTGCGCGCTCTGCAGGATCTCGGCCGAGGAGCGGATCGCCGTCACCTGCGTCAGCATGCTGTGCACCGCGTCGCCGAGGAAGGGGTCCTGGTGCAAGCGGTCGGAGAGCGCGCTCACCGCCTGCCCGCGGTCCAGCCAGGCGCGGTGCAGCCGCACCAGCGCGCGCCCCCACTCGCGCTGGCGCCCGGCCATGGCCTGCGCGCCCGCGGCGTCGAGCGCGAGGTCGGCGAGCATCGGCTCGGCGCGCAGCTCGTCGAGGTCGGCGAGCAGGCGGCGCTCGGCCGCGCCGTCGATCTCGGCAAGCGACAGGCCCAGCGCGTCGGCGATGCGCTTGAGCAGCGCCCCGGCGATGCTGCGCTTGTCGCTCTCGATCAGGTTCAGGTAGGAGGCCGAGATGCCCAGCCGCGCCGCCAGCGCCGCCTGCGTGATGCCCATCAGGCGCCGCCGCTCGCGCAGCGTCGCGCCGATCAGCGGGCTTCGCATGGCACCCGCCCCCGCTCCCGTGCGCGCAGGCCGCGCGCGAGACCACGAAGCCCGCGCGCGCCGCATCGGGGCATACCCGATGGCGGGCGCGCGAGGTCAAGAATCAACGGCCGGCTTCGCATTCGCAATCATTCTTTACAAGATTCATCAATGCCGTCAATCAGTTGTTGCTGTATTGACAGCGCGACGGGATGATTTGGGGGAAGTCGGGGCGGCCCGATCGTTCATCCATCACATGAGGAGCGAAGCCATGTCGCAGTCCACAGAATCCAAGCGCACACCGTCGCGACTGTCGCGTCGGCGCATGTTGCAGGCCACGGGCGCGGGCGGCGTCACGATGGTTCCGGGCCTCGGCCCTCTCGGCTGGGCGCAGGCGCAGGACAAGCCGGCCATCGGCACCTGGCCCGCGGGCTCGCAGGGCGGCACGGTCTACCTCGCGGCCGCGGTCCCGCTGACCGGCACCTACGCGGTGCAGGGCGCCGACGAGCTCAAGGGCTGGGAACTCGCCGTCGAGCACATCAACACCAACCACCCGCTGATGAAGACGCTGGCGCCGAAGATCAACAACGGCGTGCTGGGCAAGAAGGTCGAGCTGAAGTCCGCCGACTCCGCGGCCAAGCCCAACCAGGCGCTGCAGGCGGCACAGACCTTCATTGCGCAGAACAAGGTGATCCTGCTGACGGGATCGACCTCGTCGGCGGTTGCGGTGGCGATGAACAAGTTCGCGCAGCGCGAGAAGATCCTCTACATGCCGGGGATCTCGGGCTCCAACGACACCACCGGCAAGGACTGCGTGCGCTACGGCTTCCGCCAGGGCTTCTTCGGTGAAATGGCCGCCAACGCCATCGGCCCGGTCATGATCAAGCAGTTCGGCAAGAACCGGAAGGCCGCGTTCATGACGCCGGACTACACCTACGGCCACACGACCACCAAGTCGGTCGTCGACTACATCACCAAGGAAGGCGGCTGGACGGTGGTGACCAACCAGGTCTCGCCGCTGGGCACGCAGGACTTCAGCCAGTACCTGACGAACATCGCCAACTCCGGCGCCGAGTTCCTCATCAACGTCAACTGGGGCCGCGACGCCGTGCTCTCCAGCCAGCAGGCCAAGCAGTTCGGCATCCTGCCCAAGATGACGCTGGTGCTGCCCTACCAGATCCCCTTCATCGCGCGCGAGGCCGGCGTCGACATCACCGCGGGCGTGCTGGCGGCGACCGACTTCTGGTGGACGCTGGAGGACAAGTACCCGCTGGCCAAGCAGTTCGTCGAGGCCTTCCACAAGAAGTACGGCTACCGGCCGGAGTGGGGCGCCGAGAACGCCTACGTGAGCTTCGCGCACTGGGCGCGCATGGTCACCGAGGCCGGCAGCTTCTACCCGCCCGACGTCATCAAGCAGTGGGAGAAGGGCGAGAAGATCCCCTCGCTGCTCGGCGAGGTGTACTACCGCCCACAGGACCACCAGTGCATCCGCCCGGTCATCCTGGTGCGCGGCAAGGCCAAGAAGGACATGAAGAACGACGAGGACTTCTGGGAAGTCATCGACATCGTCCCCGGCGAGAAGGTGATCCAGAAGCCCGAAGAGTTCGGCTGCAAGCTCGGCGACTACACCTGAGCCACGGCCACGAGCCCCGGCGCCCCGGCGCGGCCACCGCCGCGTGCGGGGCCGGAGCCTAGCGCCCGCGGCACCACCGGCGCCGCCGCGGCGATCGAATCGACCCATCACCAGGACGGACTCGCGTGTTCAGCTGGGGCAACTTCATCTCACAGTGCTTCAACGGGCTGGTGCTGGGCGCGCTGCTGGCGCTGATCTCCTCGGGCCTGACGATCATCTACGGCACGCTTGGCGTGCTCAACCTCGCGCACGGCGCGATGTTCATGCTCGGCGGCTACGCCGGCTGGGTCGCGTACGGCTACACCGGCTCCTTCGTCGTCGCCGTCGCCGCGGGGGCGATCTTCGTGATGGTGGTCGGGGTGGTCACCGAGCGCCTCATCATCCGCCACTTCTACGCGCGGCCGCACGAGGACCAGCTTCTCGTCACCTTCGGCCTGGGCATCGTCTTCGTCGAGCTGGTGCGCTACTTCTTCGGCAGCCTCTCGAAGTCGGTGCCGCCGCCGGCCGCGCTTGCCGGCATCACGCCGCTCGGCTTCATGGTCTACCCGACCTACCGGCTGGCGCTGCTGGGCATCATCACGGTGGCGCTGCTGGCGCTCTACTTCGTCCTCTACCGCACGCGCATCGGCATGATCGTGCGCGCCGGCATCGAGGACGCGGTGATGGTCGACTCGCTGGGCATCAACATCCAGAAGGTCTTCATGCTGGTGTTCGGCATCGGCGCGATGGCCGCGGGCTTTGCCGGCATCGTCAACACGCCGGTGGTGGCGATGGCCCCCGACGTCGGCGACGCCATCCTCGTGCAGACCTTCGTCGTCGTCGTGATCGGCGGCGTCGGCTCCTTCCCCGGCGCCGTGCTCGGCGGCCTGATCGCCGGCGAGATCATCAGCCTGACCTCGATCATCGACCCCGCCTATTCCTACGTGATGCTGTTCGTCGCGATGACGCTGGTGCTCGTGCTGCGCCCCTACGGCCTGCTCGGCACGGCCGGACGCGACTGAGCCCAGCAACGGCCCGCCCAGACCGGACCCTGCAATGCCGACCCGACAACGTGCCTACATCGTCGAAGTCCTGACGCTGCTCGCGCTCATCGCCGCGCCCTTCGTGCTGCCGCACCTGGGCTTCACGCCGACGACCATCAACCGCATCCTCATCTGGGGCCTGGTGGGCATAGGCTTCGACCTGCTGTTCGGCTTCACCGGACTGCTGTCCTTCGGCCAGGCCGCCTTCTTCGGCACCGGCGGCATGTTCGCCGCCTACCTGCTGACGCAGACGCCGTTCACCAACACCATCCTCGCGACGCTGGCCGGCACGGTGGTCGCGGGCGTCATCGGCTACCTGATCGGCCTGCTCGCGCTGCGCCGCACCGGCATCTACTTCGCGATGATCACGGTGGCCATCGCCGAGGTCTTCTTCTTCCTCGAGTTCAACCCGCTGTCGGCCTACACCGGCGGCGAGAACGGCCTGCCGGGGGTGCCTCCGCCCAACCTGAGCCTGGGCTTCTGGTCGATCAGCTTCGACGGCACCTGGCAGATGTACGGCTTCTTCGCCTTCTGGTACTTCGTCGGCCTGGTGATCGCGCTGCGCATCGTGCGCTCGCCGGTGGGCCTGCTGCTGCGCGCGATCCGCGACAACCCGCTGCGCGCGCAGGCGCTGGGCCACAACATCCGCGGCTACAAGCTCGCCGTCTTCGTCGTCGCGGCGATGTACGCGGGCTTTGCCGGCAGCCTGCTGGGCATGCTGCAGGGATTCATGCCGCCGGATGCCTTCATGTTCCACACCTCCGGCGAGATCGTCATGCAGACCGCCATCGGCGGCGCCGGCTGGCTGTTCGGCCCGCTGCTGGGTGCCGCGGTCTGGCTGCACCTGAGCGACTACTTCCAGACGACGCTCAACCTGGGCGCGACCTGGAAGCTGGTGCTGGGCATCGTCTTCGTGCTGCTGGTCGTCTTCCTGCGCCACGGCCTAGTCGGCGCCATCGTCGACCTCTGGCACCTGGCGCGACCGCGCAAGCCGCAGGCGCAGGCGTCGGCGCAGCCCGGGGCGGCGGCCACGCGCCCGGCGCCGCCGACGGCCGCGGCGGCGCGCCACAAGGCCACGCAGGGCAGCTCCGGCGTTATCCTGAAGGTCAGCGGCCTGAGCAAGCGCTACGGCGGCCTGATGGCCAACAGCGAGATCGACTTCAGCGTCGACCATGGCGAGATCCGCGGCATCATCGGCCCCAACGGCGCGGGCAAGAGCACCTTCTTCAAGATGCTCACCTGCGAGGTCAAGCCCACCGCCGGCACGATCGTCTTCGACGGCCGCGACATCACCGGCATGGACGTTTCCGACGCCTGCCAGCTCGGCCTTACCAAGAGCTACCAGATCAACCAGCTCTTCGACCGCCTGACGGTGCGCCAGAACCTGGCCATCGCCGCGCTCGGCGAGCTGCGCGGCAAGTTCAAGCTCGACCTGCTGAAGTCGCTGCCCAAGGTGCCGGGGCTGGACCCGCAGATCGAGGGCACGGCCGCCCTCGTGCACCTGTCCGAGCGGCTGGACACGCCGGTGGCCGAACTCGCCTACGGCGAGAAGCGGCGCCTGGAGATCGGCCTGGCGCTGGCGACTTCGCCGAGCCTGCTGCTGCTGGACGAGCCGCTGGCCGGCATGAGCCCGCAGGAGCGCGTGGAGACGGTGGCGCTGCTCAAGGCGATCGCCCAGGGCCGCACGATGATCGTCATCGACCACGACATGGACGCGCTCTTCGAGCTCGTCGGCAAGGTCACCGTGCTGCAGGAAGGCCGGCTGCTGGTCGAAGGAACGCCCGACGAGATCCGCAGCAACGCCCAGGTCCAGGAGGCCTATCTCGGCGGCATTCACGAAGAGGCAGGGGCGGAATGAGCCTACTCGAAGTCACGGACCTGAACAGCTACTACGGCGACAGCCACATCCTGTTCGACGTTTCGCTGCGGGTCGAGAAGAACGAGGTCGTCGCCCTGCTCGGGCGCAACGGCGCGGGCAAGTCGACCACGCTCAAGAGCCTGATGGGCGTGGTGCGGCCGCGCACCGGCAGCGTCAAGCTCGACGGCGTCGAGCTCGCGGGCCGGAAGTCGCACCTGATCGCGCGCGAGGGCATCCAGCTCGTGCACGAGGACAGGCGCATCTTCGGCAGCCTCAACGTCGAGGAGAACATCATCCTCGCCGGCCTCACGGCGCAGGACAAGTGGCCGCTCGAGCGCATCTACGAGATGTTCCCGCGCCTGAAGGAGCGCCGCACCAGCCGCGGCACCGACCTCTCCGGCGGCGAGCAGCAGATGCTGGCGATCGCGCGCGCGCTCGTGCGCAGCCCCAAGATCGTGCTGCTGGACGAGCCCTTCGAGGGCCTGGCGCCGGTGATCGTGCAGGACCTCGTGCGCGCCTGCCGCCAGCTCGCGCAGGCCGGGCAGACCATCGTCGTCGTCGAGCAGAACCTCGCCGCGGCGCTGGCGCTGGCCACCCGCGTCTACATCATCAACAACGGGCACATCGTGCACGAGGGAACGGCTGCCGGCCACAAGGCCGATCCGGAGATCCTGCAGCGCTACCTGGGCGTGTGAGCGCAACGGACCGCCCCCCCGGCGCTCGTCCCGGAGCACGCAGCGCAGAGCTTCGCCCGATGAGCACCGTCTTCGAGCGATTGCTGGCCGGCGAGCTGCCCTGCGCCAAGGTCTACGAGGACGAACTCGTCTTCGCCTTCATGGATGCCGGCCAGGTCAACGACGGCCACGTCATCGTCGCGACCAAGGCCCCGCGCGAAACGCTGCTCGACTGCACCGAGGCCGAGGCCGAGGCGCTGATGCGGGTCGCACGCCGCGTGGCGCTGGCGGTGCAGAAGGCCTTCGCGCCCGAGGGCATCACCGTGCTGCAGGCGAACAGGCCCGCCGGCTGGCAGACGG
>CAUJJO010000239.1 GCA_963205125.1 Pseudomonadota bacterium
GGGTCCCAGCCGGCGGAGATCAGCGCCGTGGTGCCGCCGGCGCGCGCGGCGGCATCGACGGCGGCGAAGTGCTCGGGGATGCGCGCGTGGGTGTCGAAGCTGTCGACGAGGTTGAAGCGCGCGGCGAGCGCCGGCGACTGCTGCGGCAGGTCGGTGCGCGAGCCGCCGCAGAGCACGAGCACGTCGATCGCCCCGTGCGCGTCGTCCAGCGACTGCATCGGGTGCACCGGGGTGCCGGCGATCCGCGGCTGCACCTGCGCCGGGTCGCGGCGCGTGAAGATGCCGACGGTGCGCAGGTCGGGGTTGCGGGTGACGGCGAGTTCGACGCCGCGCCCGAGGTTGCCGTGCCCGACGATGCCAAGGCGGATCGGCGGGGTGGACGAATCGTTCATGTCGCAGGCTCCTTCGGAGATTCACGCGGATTATTGGCGGGGCGTGCGCGGCATCGCGCCCGGCGCGCCTGCGGCGGGCTCCTGAGCCTGTGAGGAGGCACGAGAAAGCATGCCGGACCCGATGAGCGACACCGCCCACCCGCCTGCCCGCCCGCCCGCGAGCGCGCGCCTGCGCAGCGTGGTGATGCTGCTGGCGCTCTGCTCCTACCTGATGTCGATGTTCCACCGCGTTGCGCCCGCGGTGATCGCAGGCGACCTCGCCGCCGCCTTCCAGGCCAGCGCCGCGTCGCTCGGCGTGCTGGCGGCGACCTACTTCTATGTCTACACGCTGCTGCAGATCCCCGTGGGCGTGCTCGCCGACACGCTGGGGCCGCGGCGCCTGCTGACGCTGGGCGGCCTCGTGGCCGGCGCGGGTTCGCTGCTGTTCGGCCTGGCGCCGGGCTTTGCCTGGGCGCTGCTCGGGCGCACGCTCGTGGGCGTCGGGGTGTCGGTGGCCTTCATTGCCATGCTCAAGCTGATCGCCGTCTGGTACGCGGAGAACCGCTTCGCCACGCTGGTCGGCGCCATGATGTTCCTCGGCAACGTCGGCACGATGACCGCCGGCACGCCGCTGGCCTGGGCCGCGCAGGGCATGGGCTGGCGGGCGGTGTTCGTCGCCATCGGCGTCATGTCGCTGGCCATCGGCGTGCTGTCCTGGTTCCTGGTGCAGGACCGCCCGGACCCGCCCGAAGGCGCGCCGGCCGCGCGATCGGCCAGCGGCACGCCCGCGCGCAGCGGCTGGCGCCAGGGGCTGCGCGTCGTGCTCGCCAACCGCGCGACCTGGCCGGGCTTCTTCGTCAACGTCGGCATCGCCGGCAGCTTCTTCGCCTTCGCCGGCCTGTGGGCGATGCCCTACTTCATGCAGGTGCACGGCATGTCGCGCGTGCTCGCCTCGCATCACCTGACGGTCTACTTCGGCGGCTTCGCGCTCGGCTGCCTCGTCGTCGGCCCGCTGTCGGACCGCCTCGGACGGCGCCGGCCGCTGATGATCGCCGGGGCGACGCTGCACGCGCTGGGCTGGTGGATCTGGATCTCGAGCGAGGCGCTGGCGCCGGCCGCGAGCTTCGCGCTGTGCCTGGCGCTGGGCATGGTGACGGCCAGCCTCACGCTGTCCTGGGCCTGCGCCAAGGAGGTCAACCCGCCCGCGTTCTCGGGCATGGCGACCAGCGTCGTCAACGTCGGCGTGTTCCTCGGGCCGTCGATCCTGCAGCCGCTGGTGGGCTGGGTGATGGACCGCGGCTGGCAGGGCACGATGGCCGGCGGCGCGCGGCTCTACTCGGCCGCCAACTACCGCAACGGCCTCCTGCTGATGGCCGCCTGCGCGGCGCTCGGCGCCCTCGCCACCCTGTTCGTGCGCGAGACCGGCGGACGCAACGTCTGGCGCGGGTAGCGGCCGGGCGCTGCGGCGTGGTCGACTGCTCAGTCGTCGGAACTGAAGCGGCCAGGCCCGTCCTTCTGAATCATCTCGACGCGATCCCTGGTCGCGATGCAGATCCAGTTCTGCCTTGTGCGATCGATGCCGCCTTTCGGTTCACCCAGGGCCTCGACGGAGAGGACGGCGAAACAGGTGCCGCCGGGCGCTCGCGCCGACGCGTACATGATGACCTGCAGGCCGGCATCTTCCGCCGCTGCCGCCAGCCCGTGGGTCTGCGTGTAGTCTTCGCTGGAGGTCCAGCACGCCTCGAACGCAACCCAGGGCGGAGAAGTCAGATCGATGCCAAGACCGTCGATGGAGGCCGCGAACAGGGTGTGACTGCTCTTGATCCGGCTGTTCGTCAGGCCGGCACTGTCGAGGATGAAGCGTTTGCGCCAGTACGCGATCTCCGCACAGGCGGTTCTCGGCTGGCGGGCACCGTACCAGATGCCGCGGTGGCCCAGTGACCGGAAGCGACTGGGCCGTTGCGGCGTGTACCGAAAGGGTGTGCAAAGCAGGAAGTGCTTGCCTCTTCCGCAGTCAGGCAGGGGCGGCTTGCTCTCTTCCAGAAGACGTTCGAGCACGTCGTGCTCCCGGTACGAATCCACCAGATCCAGGCTGGCGTTGGCGTACTGTGATTCGACACCGCGCCAGACCTCGGGCTCCTGCAAACGAAAGGATGTCTCCTGAAGCCAGGCCCGCTCCCAGCCGGCCGCCTTCACGCCGCGGCCCGCATTCCATCCAGATAGGCGAGCGTGCGGACCAGGCCATCGGGCCTGAGGATCAGTTCGGCAGGCACGCCGCCCAGTGCTTCGTTGCGCGAACGCATCCACTGTGCGCGAAGCTGGCCGTCCGAGCCGACCAGCGGATCGAGCGAGCGGAAGAGGCGTACCAGCAGCAGCGCAAGCTCGCCTGCCTTGGTCGTCGGCGCAATCGCCGCAGCGCCTGACCTGTAGCGACTGATCGTCGAGTCACTGACGCCGATGACTCTTGCCAACTCGGCCCCATGAAGATCCAGCAGATCGGCGGCACGGATCGCCGCCTTGGTCAGGACCGCTTCGGGATCGACTTCCTGCACCGGCTTGGCTGCACCCATCTCCCGACTCCTTGGCTCTCGCCGGACGGCGAAGCGTCGTCCGATCGCTCCAGCGCCTCATCCTACCGGCTCCAAGGCCGGGTGTCTCAACTGGCCCGATTGTCCCGTGTGAAGAGAAATGAAGCGCTACCCTCACAAGAAATCGACGCTACCCGGCGATCATCCCCAGCGCCTTGGGCAGCGCCAGCGACAGCGGCGGCCAGTAGGTGACGATGACGAGGAAGACGAGCATCGTCAGCAGCCAGGGCCAGACGGCCACGGTCAGCTCGGTGATGCCCATCTTGGTGATGCCCGAGGAGACGTAGAGGTTCAGGCCCACCGGCGGGTGGCACATGCCGACCTCCATGTTCACGACCATCAGCACGCCGAAGTGGATCGGGTCGATGCCCAGCTTGACGGCGATCGGGAACAGGATGGGCGCAAGGATCAGCACGATCGACGAGGGCTCCATGAAGTTGCCCGCGGCCAGCATCAGCACGTTGGCGATGAGCAGGAAGCCGATCACGCCCACGCCGGTGCCGATCATCGCGTCGGCCATCGCCTGCGGAATGTTCTCGTGCGTCATCAGGAACGAGAACAGCACCGCGTTGGTGATGATGTAGAGCAGCATCGCGCTCATGTTGGCCGAGGACAGCAGCACCCGCGGCACGTCCTTCAGGCCCATGTCCTTGTAGATGAAGACCGCGGTGATGAAGGCCCAG
This sequence comes from Pseudomonadota bacterium, assembly GCA_963205125.1. Lineage (GTDB taxonomy): Bacteria > Pseudomonadota > Gammaproteobacteria > Burkholderiales > Burkholderiaceae_C > Rubrivivax. Next base: position 3,643 of record CAUJJO010000239.1, read on the forward strand.
ACCGCGCTCACCGCGGCGGCCTCGGTCGGCGTGAACATGCCCGAGTAGATGCCGCCCATCACGATGACGATGAGCAGCAGGCCCCAGATCGACTCGCGCAGCGCCTGCAGGCGCTGGCGCCAGCTCGCGCGCGGCAGGCGCGGGTAGTCGTTCTTGCGCGCGCGGTACCAGGTCGTCACGCCCAGCATCGTCGCCAGCACGATGCCCGGCACGACGCCGGCCATGAAGAGCGCGCCCACCGAGGTGTTGGTCGAGACGGCGTACATGACCATCACGATCGAGGGCGGGATGAGGATGCCCAGCGCCCCCGAGGTGGTGATGACGCCGGCGCCGAAGCGCTTGGGGAAGCCCGCCTTGACCATCGCCGGCAGCAGGATGGAGCCGATCGCCACCACCGTGGCCGGCGACGAGCCCGACACCGCCGCGAAGAGCGCGCAGGCGACGACGCCGCCCAGGCCCAGGCCCCCGTGCCAGTGGCCGACCATCGAGGTGGCGAAGCGGATCATGCGCTTGGCCACGCCGCCGTGCGTGAGGAAGTTGCCGGCGAGGATGAAGAAGGGGATCGCCATGATCTCGAACTTCTCGATGCCGGTGAAGAGCTTGAGCGCGACCGACTCGATCGGCACCTGCGTCAGCGTGAAGAGGAAGGCGAGCACCGTGAGGCCCAGCGAGATCGAGATCGGCATGCCGGTGAGCATCAGCACCGCCAGCAGCAGGAAGATGATGAGCGTGTTCATCGCGCGCTGCTCCCGTCGTCCTTGCCGTCCTTGCCGTCCTTGCTCTCCCGCGGGCGCCCCTCGCCGCCCAGCTCGTGCGGATGCAGCTCGTCGTCCATGCGGTAGATGCGGTCCTCCTGCCCGGGCGTGTTCAGCGCCGGCTCGGGCTCGTCATCCAGGCCGTCGACGTGGCCGTGGTCATGGTGCGGCAGCTCGCCGGTCTGCCAGAAGCTCCACGCCACCTGCAGGAAGCGAAAGCACATCAGGCCCGAGCCCAGCGGGATCGCCGAGTAGACGATCCAGGTCGGCCATTCGAGGTCGGGCGTCGTCGGGCCCTCGGGGATGTCGCCGGGGTCCAGGCCGAGCGCGTGGAAGATCGCGTAGTGCGCGCCGTTCTCCCAGACGAAGGTGCCGCCCAGGATTGCGACGACGCCGGTGAAGAAGGCGCCCGCGAGCAGGCCGAAGGCGATCACCGGCTTGCGCCGCGCTTCGCTCAGACGGTTGATCACCACGTCCACGCCGACGTGGATGCCGGTGCGCACGCCGTAGGCCGCGCCGAACTTGGCCATCCACACGAACATGATGATGCACAGCTCCTGCGCCCAGCCGAAGTTCAGGCCGATGAGCCAGTCCTGCACGACCGGAATCGGGTAGCCCGAGGCGTAGCGGTGCAGCACCGCGGCGAAGATGATCAGCGTGGCGGCACCCATGAGGAAGGTGATCAGCCATTCCTCCAGGTGGTCGAGCATCCTCATCATCGAGCCGTCTCCTTCTGGCTTGGCCCCGTCGAGTCCTCGCGGACGCGCGCACGTGGCGCGCCCGCGAGGCGCGCGCGTCAGAGCTTGTTCGGATCGAAGCCGGTCTCCTTGTAGACCGCCTCGATCGTCTCCTTGCCGATGCGCGACTCCATCTCCTTGTGCACCTTGACGAGCGCCTTCTTCAGCGCCTGGCGCTCGGCCGGCGTGGGCGTGTGGACCTGGGTCTTGCCCGAAGCCTTCACCTTGGCCAGGGCGTCCTCGTTCTCCTCCTTGGCGATCTTGTTGGCGTAGTCGGTGGCCTCCTTCATCGCCTGCTCGAGCTGGCCGCGCTGGTCGGCGGGCAGGCCGTCCCAGAACTTCTTGTTGGTGATGACCGCGTAGCCGAGGTAGCCGTGGTCGGTCAGCGAGAGGTTCTTCTGCACCTCGTACATCTTCTGCGTGTAGAGGTTGGAGATCGGGTTCTCGGTGCCGTCGACGACGCCGGTCTGCAGCGCCTGGTAGACCTCGGAGAAAGCCATCACCTGCGGCAGCGCGCCCAGCGCGCGCATCTGCGCCTCCAGCACCTTGGACGACTGGATGCGCATCTTCAGGCCCTTGAAGTCCTCGGGCATCTTCAGCGGCTTGTTGGCGCTGAAGGACTTGAAGCCGTTGTCCCAGTAGGCCAGGCCGCGGATGCCCTTGGGCTCCAGCTTGGCCAGCAGCGCCTTGCCGGACGGGCCGGTGGTGACCTTGTGCAGGTCTTCGTAGCTGTCGAAGATGTAGGGCAGGTCGAAGACCTCGAACTCGCGCACGCCGATGGGGCCGAACTTGGCCAGCGAGGGCGCCAGCAGCTGCACCGCGCCGAGCTGCAGCGCCTCCATCTCCTCCTTGTCCTTGTAGAGCGTGGAGTTGGCGTAGACCTCGACCTTCACCTTGCCGCCGGTGAGTTCGCCCGCGCGCTTGGCGAAGAACTCCGAACCCTTGCCCTTGGGCGTGTCGTGCGCGACGACGTGGCTGAACTTGACGACGAGCGGCGCCTGCGCGCGCACGAAGGGGGACGAAAGCGAGGCCAGCGTGGCGGCGCTGGCGGCGACGACGGTGCGACGGTTCATGGACACGGCAGTCTTCTCCTGTGGCGGATGGGGTTCGAGGGGACCGGGCAAGGCCGACCGGCGCCGATTGTCGGCAGCCGCTGCAGCCCGCGCCAGTTGTGGATTCCCGCAGCGCCGCTGCAGGCGCTGCCGGCCGAGGGCCCGATGCTAGACGCGATCCCCGGCGCCGCCGCCGCCTTGCCTGCCTTGGCCGCCGCGGCGGCGCGCGTGCGATCCGCCATGACGCGCGCGGGGCCGCACCGGCCGGCCGGCCGCGGCTGCCGCTAGACTGGGCCGCCGCCTGGGCGTCGGATGCCGCGGGCGCGCCCCAACGCCACCTGCCGATGCCCCTGCGCCCGCTGCCTATCGTGCTGCTCCTGCTGGCTGCCCTCGTCGGCGGCGCCTGGCTGCTGCGCGATTGGCCCTCACTGCAGCACGCGCTGCCGCCGTCCTGGCGCGCGGCGCTGCCGGCGAGCCTGGCGCCGCCCCTGCCCACGCTTGCCCCTGCGGCCGGGCATCGCGGTGGCGCGGCTGCGCTGTGCAAGTGCCGCGGCCAGGGTCGGACCGTCTACACCGACGGCGACTGCCCGCCGGGCCTGCGCGCCGAAGCGGTCGACGGCGGCACGTTCAGCGTGCTGCCGGCAGCACCGGCGGCGGCCGTGTCGGCCGTGTCGGCGGCGCCGGCGGCGGAGGCGGCCAGCGCGCAGTCGCCGCTGCGTCGCCTGGCCGGGCCGGACGAGAGCGCGGTGCAGCGCGAACGCGTGCTCGAACAGGCGCTTGCGCGATGAGCGCGCCGCCGCCGCCGCAGGAGGCGATCGGCCCGCTGCCGCGACTGCTCGCGCTCGTCATCGACGCCGCCTGGCTGCTGGGCGTGGCGCTGCCCTGGTTGTGGTGGACGAGTCCGCCGGGGCATTTCGCGCCGGGCGCTGCCGGGCTGGGTGGCGTGCTGCTGCTCTCGCTGCTTGCCGTGCCGTGCTGGCTGGGCCTGCGCGGCACCCTCGGGCAGCGGCTGCTCGGCCAGCAGCTGGTCGACGACCAGGGCGCGCCGCGCCTGCTGCTGCGCCAGGTGCTGCTGCGCTGGATCTTCGCCTGGCTGACGCTTGCCAGCCTGCTCTACCTGCCGCTGTGGCGTGACGGCGGCCGCCATGCCCGGGCCTGGCACGACCGGCTTTCGGGGACGAAGCTGGTCGAGCGCGACCCCGAGGATGCCCGCAGCGTGCCGCTGCGCCACTGGCTGGGCGATCTGCCGCTGGCCGAGAGCCTGTGGCTGTACGCGCTGGCGCTGCCCTTGCCGCTGCTGCTGCTGCTGGGAGCGCTGCAGGCCGCCGCACCGCTGGACCTGCTGGTGCTGCGCGGTGGCCTGCTGCTGGCGCTGCCCGGCTGGGCGTTGCTGCTGGGCCTGCTCCTCTGGGGCACGGTCGGCTGCTGGCGCGCGGCCGCGCAAGCCTTGCCCAGGCGTGCGCGCAGGCCTTCGCCCGCGTGGCGGACCTGGGGTGCGCGGGCGCTGGCCGGGCTGATGGCGGCCACGGGCCTCACGCTGCTGGCCGTCAACGCGGTGCCGCGGGTGCCGGAGCAGCTCGCCCTGCTGTTCGGCCACGATCCGCTGGGCATCGCCGAGGTCAGCGTCTCGGCCGACGGGCGTCGCCTGCACGTCAAGGGGGCGCTTGGCCTGGGCAGCAGCGAGCGCGTGCAGGCCGCGCTGCAGGCCACGCCGCAGCTGCGCTGGGTCGTCCTGGACGTGAGCGACGGCCGGCTGCCGGAGGCCCAGCGCCTCGCCGCGCTGCTGCGCGCGCACGACCTGGCCGTGCGCGTCGGCGGCGAGTGCCGCGGCGCCTGCCTCTTCGCCTTCGTCGGCGGGCCGCGACGGCAGCTCCTGCCCGGGGCGCGGCTGGCCTTGCAGCGCCTCTCGGCCGGGGCCTTCAACCCGCCCTACCAGAGCCTGCTCAATCGCGCGCTGGCCGGGCGGCTGGCCGAGGCCGGCCTGTCCCCGCACCAGGTGCGCAAGACGCTGGCGACGCCGCCGCCGCAGGCCTGGTCGCCGGAGCACGACGAGCTCGCCGCTTCGGGGCTGATCAGCGTGCCCGAGCGGCCGCTCGACGTCGAGCTGCCCGATCCGCAGGGCGCGGTCGTTGCCGACTATGCCGAGGCGCTGAGCGCAAGCCAGCTCTGGCAGGCGCTCGAGCGGCGCTTCCCCGGCATGCAGGCGCTGGCCGCCGAGCAGATGGCCGCGGCCAGCAGGCAGGGCGCCGAAGCGGTGCAGGAGGCCGGGCAGCAGGTCGTGGCGGTGCTGCTGCCGCCGCTGCTGGCGCGGGCCAGCCCGGAGACGCGCTGGCTGTACGCCGAACTGCTGCAGGCGCAGATGCAGGCGCTTGCCGACGACCCGGCCGCGTGCCGCGCGCTGCTGCTGGGCGAACCGGCGGCGCACCGCCTGCTGCCGCGCGAGCTGGCCTGGCGCGAGGCCGAGTGGCTGCACGGCGCGCTGCAGGAAGCGCCGCGCGGCGAGGCCTTGCGGCGCCCCAAGGCGATCGAGTTCGAGGTCATCCGCCGCACCCTGGGCCAGCGTGCGCCGGAATACCTTGCCGGCCTGTGGCGGCCGCAAGGCACCCCGGCCGCGGGCGAACCGGACTGCGCGCGCGGGCGGGCGATGCTGGCCGAACTCGGCACGCTGGCGGCGCCGCAGCGGCGCCTGGCGCTGCGGCTGATGTTCGAGCGCGAGTAGCCCCCGGCGCAGGCGCGGGCGCCCCGCCGCGACGGCGCTGCCCCGCTTCGTGGTCAACGGGTCATGGACAGGCCCGCGGCGAGCCGCTATCTTGCGCGCATCGCACGAGACGCGAGAGAGGCCCGATGGGCGTTGCGCTGCAGGTGCTGCTGTTGGTGGTGGCCATCGTGGTTGCCGTGGCCGGCCTTGCGGCGGTCTTCGCGCTGCGCCTGTCGTCGCGGCAACGGGCCCGGCAGCGGCGCGTCGCGGTGGCGCGCAGCCTGGCCGCGGCCAAGGCCCGGGCAGCGGCCGAAGCGGCGGTGCGTGAGCGGCCGGCGACGCTGGCAAGCGCTGCCGCGGCCGCGGCGCAGACCCCCGAGGAGGCGCATCAGGCCCGCCTGCAGGCCCTGCAGGCGCTGCTGGCGCTCGGCGACGCCAAGGCCGAACAGGCGGCCGAGTCCGGCCAAGGCAGCTTCGCCGACACCCAGCCGCTCGAGGAGGACAACCCGCCGACGCTGCTCCTCGATCGCCGCGACGGGCCGCACGGCGTCTCGCTGCTGCAGCTCGACAAGCTGCCGCCGCGGGGACGTTGAAGCCAGCCCTTGTGCGCCTGCCGGTCGCGCTTCAGCGCCGGGTGGCGTCGAGGATGCCGGTGAAGCGGCCGGCGGCGACCCCGGGCAGCGCGTGGCAGCGCGGCGACAGCCGCGGCGAACCGGGCGGGCAGGGCTGGTCGCGGTCGACCGACCACCAGTGCAGGCCGGCTAAGCCGAGGCCTGACGCCATCCGCGCCATCGCCGCGGCGTCGGCCGGCGTGCTCGCGTTGGAGGGCACGTCGTTCTCGCCGAGCATCAGCGTGATCGCCAGGCGCCGATAGGGCAGGCCGTACTTCTCGTGCACGTTCTGCAGCGCCTGTCGCGCCGAGCGGCCCATGTCGCAGCGGCCGCGGCGCGGCACGCAGAAGCGGCGCTCGGGCGGGCCGTAGTTCATCACCATCAGGTTGAGCACGGCCTCGTCCAGGCCGGCTGCGCCGAGCGCGGCCAACACCGCCTCGCCGGTGGCGTTGAGGCTGCGCCGGCTGCCGTCGCTGGCGGCATGCGTGGCCACCGTGAAGCTCAGGCGCAGTTGCGGCCAGCGCGCGCGCACGCGGCGCAGGCTTCCCACCAGGGCCTCGATCTGGGCCGGCGTCTGCGTGCCCTCGATGTCGAAGTCCAGGCCGCGCAGGCGGGGACTCTCGTAGCGCTGCACGAAGCGCTCCATCGCCGCCTCGTCGGCACAGCCGAAGGCACCGACGGCGCCGCCGGTGGAGACGAGGTAGTCGCGTCCGGCGGCCTCGAAGGCGGCGACGTTGACGCGCGCGAAGGCCTCGGTGTCGACCTCGCCCCAGCGCTCCTGGCCGCACTCGCCGGTGGCAAAGGCCCAGATCAGCACGTGGCCGGGCTGCGGCGCGGGCAGCCAGGCGGGCTCGACGATGCGGGCTGTGGTGGCGTCCAGGCCGATCGAGACATCCTTGTAGGCGCCGACCAGCCGGGACGCGGGCGCGCCTTCGGCGCCCTGCGCGGCCGGCGACAGCAGCGGCAGGAGGAGCAGGCAGCCGAGGGCGAGCAGGCGGCGCATCGCGGCTTCAGAAATCGTAGAAGGAGGTCATCGTCAGGCGGCCGCGGCGCGGATCGGCGTCCAGGCTGCAGGCCGGGTTGATGCAGGCGCTGTGCAGCAGGCTGCCCGGGTAGACGGCCAGGCGGTTGAAGCGCGCCGGCAGCATGCCGAGGAACTCGTACTGCGCGTCGGAGGCGTCGAAGTATCGCGGGCGCGGCGGGCGGCGGTTGACCTCCTCGTGGTAGAGGTCGAGGTAGGCCTCGCGGTTGGCCTCGGTGATGCGCTGCCAGCCGCTGGCGCGATGACGGTAGAAGCCGGTGCCGCCGTGCTGCGGCCCGCACAGGTAGAGCACGGCGGCCATGCCGTAGGGCGTGCTCGCGTCGAAGTGCGGTGTGCACTGCAGGGGGCCCAGGTGGTGCGGCGGCGTGGTGGTGATCGAGAAGGCGCTGAGCGCGACCTTCACCGGCAGTTCCTCGGGAACGCCGAAGTTCTGCTTGACCAGCGGCTCGAAGAGCTCGGTCAGCGCCACCGTGTAGGCCCTGGGAGCGTCCGCGCGGATGCCGGGGTAGCCCTTCTGCTGGCCGTGCACGTCGCAGGCCTCGAAGCGGCTGCCGCAGGCTGCCTCGACCAGGGCCTGCGGATCCTCCAGGAAGTCGTCGATGAAGACGACCGGGTGGTCGCCGATCGTCACGCTCTGGACGTCGGGCGGCATGCGGATGTTCATCACGGCGGGCGCAGCGAAGAAAAAAGCCCGGCCGGGGCCGGGCTGCTGGTCAAGGTGGGACCGGCGAAGTCTGCCTCCACTCAGAACTTGGCGTTCAGACCGATCTGATAAGTGGTCTCACCCTTGAACGACCAGGCAGGGAACCCGTTCTGCAGCGATGCCCGCTGCGCCACCGCGTTGCCCGCGCCGTACTGGACGTCGTCCTGCTTCGTCAGGTTGGCGGCCTCGAAGATCAGGCGCAGGTTCTTGTTGAGGTTCCAGCCCAGGCTCAGGTCCAGGCTGCCGATGGAGCCGTGCATGCGGTTACCGTACCAGCCGGTCTCGCGCACCATGTAATTCGATCGCCAGCTGTAGGCCAGCCGCGCCGAGTAGCTCTCGTTCTCGAAGTAGCCGACCAGGTTGGCGGTGTGCTTGGAGGACAGCGTGAAGAGGTTGAGCTCGTCCTGGTAGCTGGTCTTCGGCGCCTTGGCGTCGGCGTAGGTGTAGTTGGCGGCGACGCCGAAACCGTTGCCGAAGCCGTGGTTGACCTGCAGCTCCAGGCCGTTGATGCGCCCGCCGCCGGCGTTGACGTAGCGGTTGATGATCCAGTCGTCCAGCCCGGTGTCGGGGCTGACAACGCCGACCTTCTGGTGCAGCAGCGTCTGCGTGGTGATGAAGTTGTCGATCTTCTTGTGGAAGAGCGTGGCCGCCACCAGGTTGCCGCGCCCGTAGTAGTACTCGATGCCGACGTCCAGCTGCTTGGAGGTCTGCGGCTTGAGCGCCGGGTTGCCGAAGTTGAAGGCGTCGTTGGCCTTGTTGGTGTCGTCGAAGCCGACCACCGAGGTGAGGAACATGTTGTCGAAGTTCGGCCGCGTCATCGCCTTGGCCGCGGCCACGCGGACGATGGTGTTGGGCGCCACGTCGAAGGCCAGGTTCAGGCTCGGCAGCAGCTCGCTGTAGCTGGCGCTCTGCGAGACCTTGTTGGTGCTCCAGCCGTTGTTCTGGCCGACGTCGGTGGTCGGCGTGCCGTCGAAGGCGTAGCCGCTGGCCGAGGCGCGCGTGCGCACGTAGCGCAGGCCGACGTTGCCGCGCATCGCGCTCTGCTCGAACTCGAGCATGCCGTAGAGCGAGTGGTTGCGCTCCTTGAGCTGCGCGTAGGCCGAGCGGTCGTCGACCCACTTGGTGATGCTGGCGGAGGCGGCGTTGAGCATCGCATCCATGTTCGGCCGCGGCACGCTCCAGCCGCCCACCACGTCCAGCGAGCCGCTGTAGAGGCCGGCCGTGTCCACCGGCGCGACGGCCGCCGAGTGCACGCCGCGGGCGCCGGTGCGGGTGAAGGTGTGCTCGGTCGAGCGCACGCCGGTCTTGAAGGCGTTGATCGCGCCCCAGTCGAGGTCGATCGTCGCATCGGCCTGCGCGAAGTCCTCCTTGTCGGCGTTGGGGCCGCGGCCCGAGGCCCAGGTCTCGGGGCTGGAGGTGGCGGGCAGCATGCCGACGCCGATGGTCTGGTCGGTCGCGGGCTTGATCGAGATCTGCTTGCCGGTGGCGTCGATGGTGCCGGCCCACAGCGGCAGCGTCGGCGGGCCGCTCAGCGGCGCCCACTGGCCGTAGGCGAAGTTGGCGGTCTGCTCGGTGCCGCCGTCGGCCTTGGTCGAGCCGACCATGCCCGAGAGCTTGACGCCGTTGCCCTTGTAGGAGCCGTCCAGCACCAGGCTCTCCGAGGACATCGAGGCCTTGCGCACCCAGTTCTGAAGGAAGACGTTGTCGGTGGCCGGGTTGCCCGCGGCGCGCGTGTGCAGCACGCACAGGCCCGCGGCGTTGGTCTTCTCGCAGCTGCCGGAGTTGTCGGTGAAGATGTACTGGCTGGTGTTGGAGTTGTTGGCGTCCAGCTCCAGGCGCAGGTAGTTCAGGCTCAGGTCCACGCCCTTGGCCGGGCGCGCCTGCAGCGTCACGTTCAGCGCCTTGCGCTGGCGTTCCTGCACGAAGGTGGTCGGCGCGACGTCGCCGGACCAGCGCTGGTCGGCCTCGACGCCGCGGCGGATGTAGTCGCCCTTCTCGTAGCCGCCGGCGATCAGCACGCCGAAGCTGCGGTCGGCGTTGCGCCAGCTGTAGAGCGCGGAGAGCTCGTGGTTGCTGTCGCTGATCGTGCCCTTGCCGAGCTTGATGCCGCCGTAGAGCGTGCCGGGCGCGAGGTCCAGCGGCTTGCGCGTGCGCACGATCACGGTGCCGCCGATGCCGCCCTCGGTGAGGTCGGCCTGCGAGGACTTGTAGACCTCCAGGCTGCCGATCAGCTCCGCCGGCAGCAGCGAGTAGTTGAACGAGCGGTCGATCGTCTTCTGGTCGTACCAGCCGGTGGAGGCCACCGTCTGGCCGTTCAGCGTGGTGTAGGTCATCTGCGGGTCGGTGCCGCGGATCGAGACCGAGGCCCCCTGGCCGAAGTCGCGACCGACCGTGACGCCGGGGATGCGCCCCATCGCTTCGCCGACGTCCGAGTCGGGCAGCTTGCCCACGTCCTCGGCGTTGACGGCGTCGACGACGGCGACGGCGTTCTTCTTGATGCTGACCGCGGTTTCGAGTGCGGCGCGGATGCCCTTGACCTCGATGGTCTGGGTGGCCGGCGCCTGTTGCGCCGTGGCCGTGAACGCGCTGCCCATCAGGCACAGCGCGGCGGCAGCGGCTACGGGCGTGATCTTCGACTTCATGGGCTTCTTCCTCCAGGACGTGACGAGCGGTCGGTGCGTGGGCGGGATGCAGGAGCCAGTGGCTCTTGTGGTCAGGTCGACCATGGCACCTGATGCGGTCCAGTGTACTACCAGTTGCAAAAGGACTGATGCATGAAACCCACCCTTCCCCTCGCTTCGGGGACAGGGAATTACCCTAGGCCACGGCGACTCGTCCGTCCGGGCGCGGGAAGGCGGCATGCGTTGCCACAAGACGCGCCAGTCTTGGTATGGCACTGGTACTATTCTTGCTGCCATGCCGCTCACCGACTTCCTCGGCGCGCTCGATCCCCAGAGCAGCCAACCGCTTTACCTGCAACTGCAGCGCGCCCTGCGCGATGCGATCGAGAAGGGCGCGCTCAGCCCCGACGACGCGCTGCCTTCGGAGCGCCAGCTCGCCGCCGAGCTGGGCATCTCGCGCATCACGGTGCGCAAGGCGCTGGACGGCCTGGCCGAGCAGGGGCTGCTGGTGCGCCGCCACGGCTCGGGCAACTTCGTCGGCGGGCGCATCGAGAAGAACTTCGCCAAGCTGACCTCGTTCTCCGAGGACATGCGCGCGCGCGGCTTCGTGCCTTCCAGCCAGTGGCTTCGGCGCTCGACCGGCCGCGTGACGCCCGACGAGGCGATCCGTCTGGCGCTTTCCCCCGGCGCCGAGGTGCTGCGCTTTCACCGCCTGCGCTTTGCCGACGGCGAGCCGATGGCGCTCGAGTACTGCACCATCGCCGGTGGCGTGCTGCCGGACCTCGAGGCCGTCGGCGACTCGCTGTACGAGGCGCTCGAGCGCGCCGGCAACCGCCCGGTGCGCGCGCTGCAGCGCCTGCACGCGCTGCTGCTGGACGCCGAGCAGGCGAAAGCGCTGGCGGCCAAGCCCGGCGACGCCGGCCTGCTGGTCGAGCGCGTGGGCTACCTGCGCGATGGCCGGGCGATCGAGCTCTCGCAGTCCTTCTACCGCGGCGACACCTACGACTTCGTCGCCGAACTGAGCGCGGGCTGAAGGCCGCGCGGGGCTCGCGGCGCGCCGCGGCCTCAGAGCCGGATGCGGATGCCGCGCGCCAGCAGCACGCGCGCCACCCCCCACCACAGCAGCGTGAAGAGCAGCGCGTAGGCGAAGGACGCGGCCTCGGCGCCGATCCGCGGCGAGAGCCAGTCCAGCGCGCTGCGCGTGGCCGCCTGCGCCGCGGGCGAGGCGGCCAGCGCCACTTCCATCACCCAGCCGCCCGCGTAGACGGCCAGCGCGTTGACGCCGAAGCTGCGCCCGAGCGCGGGCAGGCCGCGGCGGTCGACCGCCTCGTGCGCGAGCCACAGCACGGCCATCGACAGGCCGCCGGTCACCAGCACGAAGGACGAGGTCCACAGCGCCTTGTTCAGCGGCAGCTCCGGCGCCAGGAGGCCGCCGAGCGCCAGCAGCGCAAGCGCCGCGCCGCCCAGGCGCGCGCGCTGGTCGCGGCGCAGCCAGGCGCCCGCGCGCAGGCCCAGCAGCGTGGTCGCCAGCGCGCCCAGGGTGCTCGCCAGCCCTTCCGGATCGTGGCCGATGCCGCGGGCGGCATCGAACTGGTAGGCCAGCGGCCCGAGCAGTGCCGTGTCGACGCGATCGGCGAGGTTGCTGCCCTTGGCCAGGTCCCCCGCCGGCAGCGCCCACCACAGCAGCAGCAGGGCCGCGGCAAGCAGCCACTGCGTGCGCGCACGCGCGTGCAGCGCCAGCGGCACGGCCAGCGCCACGCACAGGCCGATGCGCTGCAGCACGCCCATCGGCCGGAAGTGCGGCCGGTCCAGCCACCACCAGGCCAGCGCGTGCAGCGCCAGGCCCAGCAGCACGATACGAAGCGCACGCATCAGCATCTGGCGGCGCAGCAGCGCGGGGTTCGCGCCACGTTCGAGTGCGGGCTCGATGGCCAGCGTCAGCGAGACGCCGACGATGAAGAGGAAGAGCGGGAAGATGAAGTCGGTCGGCGTGAAGCCATGCCAGGGCGCGTGGCGCAGCGGCGCCCAGACGTGATCCCAGTCGCCGGGGTTGTTGACCAGCAGCATGGCCGCCACCGCGAGGCCGCGCAGCGCGTCGACGCTGGTCCAGCGCGGGCCCCGGGGCAGGGCTTCAGAAGCAGATGCGGCCCCGCCACTTTGCTTGACCCCCACGGGGGGCGGACTGGGCGCAGCCCGGCCCTGGGGGTGCTCAGAAGTCACAGCGGCTCTCCAGGGGCGGATCGGCGGCGGGCACGGTGTCGACCTGCGCGACGCCGCGCGCGCGCAGCGACTGCACCTCGCGCAGCACCTGCGCGGGCGCAAGCACGCGGCCCGGCGCGTGCAGCACCCAGTCGACGTCCTGCTCGTAGACGCGCGGCTCGCGGCTTGGCGGCAGCAGCCCGCCCGGCGAGAACCACAGGTTGAAGGCGATGCCCATGGGCACCACCGGCAGGTTGCGCCCGCCGTGCTCGGCCAGCCGCCTGCCGTCGAGGAAGTGGCGCACGCCCGCGGGCTCGACCTGCATCACCAGGACGTGCCAGCCGGCGTGCGAGCCGAAGGCCTCGTGCGCCGAGTTGTAGGCGAGCCAGGGCTCCAGCCGCACGGTCTGCCAGCTGATCGCGTAGAGCCGCGTGCGTTCGCTGCCCCAGCCGCCGTTGGGCAGGTACTCCCAGTCGACTTCGCTGAACTCGGGGTCGAAGTCGTGGCGCAGCGGCGCCACCGCGTAGAAGGTCTGCACCACCGGGTCGCCGTCGGCGCCGACGACCGGCTCGTCGCTGAAGCGCACGCGCGCGGCGTAGGTGCCGTGGAGCAGCTTGCGCGCGTGGCAGAGCTGCGCCTGCACGGTGCCGGCGGCGCTGCCGTCGGTGCGCGCACTCAGGCGCAGCAGCCGGTTGCCGGCTCGTGCGGGGTCGTCGACGAGGCGGATCGCCTGCGCGCTCCAGCGCGCGCCGGGCACGCCGGGGTGGCCGGGCGCTTCGCGCAGCATCCAGCCCGCCGCGATGAGCGCGGCGCGGTCGGCGTGGCTGAAGTCGTCGAAGAAGAGGGGCTTGTCCTGCGCCGCGCCGGCCGGCGCCGGGCCGAGCAGGGCCAGGGCGAGCGGCAGCAGCGACAGCAGGAGGACCGCGCGCATGGCTTCAGGTCGGTGCGCCGCCCGCGCTTTCCTCGCGCGCGGGCAGCCAGCGCAGCAACGCGAACACCGGCAGCGCGCAGGCCAGCACCCAGAGGAAGAAGTGCTGGTAGCCGAGTGCTGCCTGCAGGTCGCCGCTCACCGTCTTGAAGAGCACGTAGCCGAGCGCCATCACGCCGGTGGCCAGCGCGTAGTGCGCGGTCTGGTAGCGGCTGTCGGCGACGAACTGCATCATGAAGAGGATCACCGCGACGAAGCCGAAGCCGTAGCCGAAGGTCTCCAGGCTCACCGCCGCGGCGATCAGCCAGAGCTCGCCGGGCTGCCACAGCGCCAGCAGGTAGAAGGCGAGGTTGGGCAGGTTCATCGCCACCACCAGCGGCAGCAGCGCGCGCTTCAGGCCCAGCCACGCCGTGAAGTAGCCCGAGAGGATGCTGCCGGCGAGGAAGGCCAGCGTGCCCGCTGCGCCGTAGGACCAGCCGACCTCGGCCGTGCCCAGGCCCAGGCCCCCGGCCGCGCGCGCGTCCTTCAGGAACAGCGGGCCGATGGTCTGCACCTGCGCCTCGCCGGCCCGAAAGAGGATGATGAAGGCGATCGCGATCCACACGCCGCGCAGCCGGATGAAGCTCTGAAGCACGTCCGAGAGCGTGCCCGCCATGCCCCCCATGCCCGATGCGGCGGCGTCGCCCGCCTGGCTCGGTTCGACCGGCGCCCGGGTGTCGGGCAGGGCCCAGACGTGATAGCCCGCCAGCACCGCCATCACCGCCGCGGCGACCAGGAACACGACGCTCCAGGCGCCGACCACGCCAAGCCGCGGCTCCAGGCTGCCCGCGAGGATCAGCAGCGCGCCGGTGGCGAAGAGCTTGGCGCCGTTGAAGCAGGCGCCGAGCCAGCCCGCGTAGACCGCGCGCGATCTGGCGCTCAGCGTGGCGATGTAGAGCCCGTCGCAGGCGATGTCGTGCGAGGCCGACGCGATCGAGACGACCGCCAGCACGACGATGGCCGCGGCGAAGAAGGCCGGCAGCTGCAGCGCCAGCGCCATCGCGGCCAGCGCCAGCGCGCCGACGAACTGGAAGCCCACGACCAGCCACTTCTTGCTCGGCGCCACTTCCAGCAGCGGGCTCCACAGCGGCTTGAAGACCCAGGCCAGGCCGAGCAGCCCGGTCCAGCGCGCGATCTCGTCGTTGCCGATGCCCAGCGCCTTGAGCATCAGCCCGGCGACGGCGTTGACCATGAAGAAGGGCAGGCCCTGCAGGAAGTACAGGCTCAGCACCCAGGTGGCGGGGGAGCGCCGCTTGGCCGCGCCCGCGTCGAGGGCCGGGTTCGGGCGCGGGGAGGGGCTTGTGGTCATGGCTTGTCCCTGGGCGACAGCGCCACCGGCGCGCGGCCCGGCGCGCCGCCGCGGCCTTCGAGCCAGGCGCGCAGCGCCTGCAGCGCCGGCGGCACGAAGCCCCAGCTGACGACCGCAGGTGCGGCGACGTCGAGCACCTGGAAGGGGTTCCACAGCGGCAGGTGCAGGTCGGCGGCGAGGCGCCCGCCCTGCGCGTAGCGCGCACGCGTGTTGCCCACCAGCACGACCTGGCGGTCGCCGCTGGCGAGCTGCTCGGGCGTGACGGCGGCGAGGTTGGCCAGCTCGACGAAGCGCACGTCGGCGAAGCCGGCGAACAGCGCGCGCAGCGCGGCGGCGTCGACGCCGGCCTCGCTGACGCCGTCGCTGGGCACGCTGCCCTGCGTGACGACGCACAGCCGCGCGTCGCGCGCGGGCGGCCGCGGCGCGCCGATCGCCGTCAGCGCCCGCGCATGGGCGTGCGCCATCAGCGCCTCGTCGGCCGCGCGCTGCGCGGCGTCGAGGTCGCGGATCGCGCCCGGGTGGCGCGCCGCCAGCGCGTCCAGCCGCGCCGCCGAGCGCGCCAGCCGCGCCGGGTCGAGCGCGCCGTCGCGCTGCGCCGCGCCGATGGCCGCCAGCACCGCGCGCTGCTCGTCGCGGCTGCCCTGCGCCAGCGGCATGTCGGCGCCCGCGGCCAGCGCCAGCACCGCCGCGCGCGCCGGGCCGAAGCGCTCGTGCACGGCCTTCATCATCAGCGCGTCGGTGATGACCACGCCGTCGTAGCCGAGCTCGCCGCGCAGCAGTCCGTCCAGCAGCACCGGGCTGAGCGTGGCCGGGCGCTCGGGGTCGAGCTGCGGGTAGACGATGTGCGCCGTCATCACCGCGCTCGCCTGCTGCGCGAGCGCGGCGAAGGGCACGAGCTCGAGCGTGCGCAGCGCGGCCAGCGACTTGTCGACGTTGGGCAGCGCGTGGTGCGAGTCGACGTGCGTGTCGCCGTGGCCGGGGAAGTGCTTGATGCAGCAGGCCACGCCCTCGCGCGCGGCGCCGCGCATCCAGGCGCCGGCCAGGCGCGCCACGGCATGCGGGTCGCCGCCGAAGCTGCGCTCGGCGATCACCGGGTTGGCCGGGTTGTTGTTCACGTCGACCACCGGCGCGAAGTTCCAGTTGACGCCGAGGTGGCGCAGGCCGCGCGCGATCGCCGCGCCGACCTGCTCGGCCAGCGCCTCGTCGCCGACGGCGCCCAGTGCCATCGCCGCCGGAGCCGCGGGCAGGCAGATCGCGCGCGCCACCGAGCCGCCCTCCTGGTCCATGGCGATCAGCGCGCCTTCACCCATGGCCTGGCGCAGTTCGCTGGTGAGTTGCCGGATCTCGGCCTCGCTGCCCAGGTTCTTGCGGAACAGGCAGACCGCGCGGATGCGCTCGCGGCGCAGGAAGGCGGCGGTGGCGGCATCGAGGCTCGTGCCCTCGATGTCGACCATCACGAGGCGGCCGGGTTCGATCGGTTCGGCTGTCATTCGGTGCGCGTGACCTTGGCGAGATGGCGCGGCCGGTCGGGGTCCAGCCCGCGCGCGTGCGCCAGCGCCTCGACCATGCGGTAGAAGCTCTGGGCGATGGTGATCGGATCGAGGTCCTCGTGCGCGGTGGCAAGCAGCGGCAGCGCGGCCCCGGGCGTTCCCGGCGGCGCGGCCAGCAGGACCTTCGCGCCGCGCGCGCGCATCTGCGTGGCCAGCTGCAGCAGGCCCGGCTGCGCGGGCCCGCGCGGGGCCAGCACGAGCATCGGGAAGCCGTCCTCGACCAGCGCCATCGGCCCGTGCTGGACCTCGGCGCCGGAATAGCCCTCGGCGTGGATGCCGCAGACCTCCTTGAACTTGAGCGCCGCCTCCATCGCCACCGCAAGCCCGGTGCCGCGGCCGATCACGTAGAGGCGCTCGGCGCCCCGCAGCGCCTCGACGGCCGCGCTCCAGTCCAGCGCCCAGGCCGCCTCGAGCGCCTGCGGCAGCGCCTGCAACCCGTCCTGGAAGGCGCGGTCGGCCTCCCAGGCGCCGACCAGCGCGGCCCCGGCCACGAGCTGGGCGATGAAGCTCTTGGTGGCCGCGACACTCGTCTCCGCGCCCGCGTGCAGCGGCAGCACGCCCTGCGCGGCCTGCGCCAGCGGCGAGGCGGCGTCGTTGACCAGCGCCAGCGTGCGCGCGCCGCGCGCGCCCAGGTCGCGCAGCGGCGCCACCAGGTCCGGGCTCTGGCCCGACTGCGAGAAGGCCAGCGCCAGCAGGCCCTGGCACTGCAGGCGCGAGCGGTAGAGCGTGACCAGCGACATCGGCAGCGAGGTGACGAGCCGGCCCAGGCGCGCCATCACCAGGTAGGCCATGTAGTGCGCGGCATGGTCGGAGCTGCCGCGCGCCACCGTCAGCAGCGCCTGCGGCGGCTGCTGCTGCAGCTCCGCGCCCAGGCGCGCCAGCGCCTGCGCCTCGGCGGCGAGCAGCCGCGCGGCCACCTGCGGCGCCGCGGCCGCCTCCTCGAACATGCGCGAGCGCGTCACGGCGCCTCTCCTTCGACGAAAACCTGTTGCAGTTGCAGCGACGCCGGATCGAGCACGACCAGGTCGGCGTGCGCGCCGACTTCGATCGCGCCGCGCTCGCGTTCGCCGAGATAGCGCGCCGCCAGCGTCGACACGCGCGCCGACGCTTCGGCCAGCGGCAGGCCGACCTGCAGCACGAGGTTGCGCAGCGCCTGGTCCATGGTCAGCGTGCTGCCGGCCAGCGTGCCGTCGGCCAGGCGCACCGCGTCGCGGGACTTGAGCACCGTCTGCCGGCCCAGGCGGTACTCGCCGTCGGGCATGCCGGTGGCCGCCGTGGCGTCGCTGACGCAGTAGAGCCCGGGCAGCGCGCGCAGCGCGGCGCGGATCGCGCCCGGGTGCACGTGCAGCAGGTCGGGGATGAGCTCGGCGTGCTCGCCGTGCGCCAGCGCCGCGCCGACGACGCCGGGCTCGCGCTGGTGCAGCGCGCTCATCGCGTTGAAGAGGTGGGTGAAGCCGCTGGCGCCGCAGGCCAGCGCCTGCCGCGCCTGCTCGTAGCTCGCCACGCTGTGGCCGATCTGCACGCGCATGCCGGCGTCGACCAGCGCCGGGATCAGCGCCAGCGCCCCGGCCTCTTCGGGCGCCAGGGTGAGCACGCGGATCGGCGCGATCGCGTGCAGCGCGAGGATCTCGGGCAGCGACGGTGCGCGCACGAAGTCCGGCTGCGCGCCCAGCCGGCGCGCGCTGAGGTAAGGGCCTTCGAGGTGCACGCCCAGCACGCGCGCGCTGCCCGGAGCGCGCCGCCCGACCTGCGGACGCAGCGCGCGCAGCGCGGCCTCGATGTCCGGCAGCGGTGCCGTCATCGTCGTCGCCAGCAGGGACGTCGTGCCGTGGCGCGCGTGCGTGCGGGCGATCTGCGCCACGGCGTCGCCGGCCTCCATGGTGTCGGCGCCGCCGCCGCCGTGCACGTGCAGGTCGACGAAGCCCGGCAGCACCAGCGCCCGCGCGGCGTCGCTGCGCGCTTCACGCTCGCTCACCGGCTCGCCGTCGACGGCGTCGATGCGGCCGTCGACGATGCGCAGCCGCCCGCGCAGCAGGCCCGCGGGCGTCAGCAGGTGGCCGTCGAGCTCGCGGCGCTTCATCGCTCGCGCCGGATCTCGCTCACGAACCCGTAGAGGTCGCTGCGGCAGTAGGAATGCGTCAGCTCCACCGGCAGGCCGCTCTCCAGATAGCCCACGCGGGTGATGTGTAGCAAGGCTTGCCCGGTGGGCACGCCCAGCAGGTCGGCGTGGCGGATCGTCGCGTTCATCGCGCGCAGGTGCTGCAGCGCGCGCGCCGGGGCCTGGCCGCGATCGGCCAGGTGCTCGTAGAGCGAGCCCAGCACCGCCGCCGGGTCGGGCAGCACCGCTTCCGGCAGCACGCTGACCTCGTAGGCCATCACCGTGCCGTCGGCCAGGCGCAGGCGCTCCAGCCGCGCCACCCGCGCGCCGGGCGACAGGCCCAGGCTCATCTGCTCCTCGGGCGTGGCGGCGGTGCAGCAGCGCTTGAGCCAGCGCGAGCTGGGGTTGAAGCCGCGCTGGCGCAGTTCCTCGGAGAAGCTGCTGAGCTGCGAGGTGGCCTGCTCGATCTGCGGCGAGATGTAGTTGCCCGAGCCGTGGCGGCGCACGATCAGGCCCTGGTCGACGAGCTGGTCGATGGCCTTGCGCGCGGTCACGCGCGACAGGCCCAGCGTCTCCGAAAGCCCGCGCTCCGAGGGCAGCGCCTCGTGCGCCTTGAAGTGGCCCTCGCGCACGAGTTGCCCGAGGTGGCGCGCCAGCTGCAGGTACAGCGGCAGGCGCGACGCCAGGTCGGGGGTGAAGGCGATCGCCTCGCCGCGGCTCATCGGCTGTCGCCCGGTTCCCGCTGCAAGGCTTCGCGCAGCAGCGACAAGGCGCCGTCGGCGCTGTCGCCCTGCGGGCGCACGCAGCGTCGGCGCAGCGGATCGGGCCAGCGCGCCTGCAGGCGCTCGCCGATGCTGCCCACGAGGACGATCGGCAACTCGGCCGCGCCCGTCATGCGCGCCGTCAGCGCGTGCACGTGGCGCTCCAGCTCGGCGGCGGCGTCGTCCAGCAGCGCCTGCGCCAGGCCGTCGCCTTCCAGCGCGGCCTCGAAGACGCAGGGTGCCAGGCGCGCGTACTGGTGCTGACCCGCGGCCTGGCACCACTGCAGCAGCGTGCCGGCTTCGCCGCCGACCATGCGCCAGACCGCCTGCGCCAGCGGGCCGACGGCGCCGCGGCCGTCCAGCGCCGCCTGCGCCGCGTGCATGGCGCGCAGGCCGAGCCAGGCGCCGCTGCCCTCGTCGCCGACCGGAAAGCCCCAGCCGCCGGTGCGATGCTGCACGCCGTCGTGGCCTTGCGCCAGGCCGATGCTGCCGGTGCCCGCGGTGACGACGATCCCCGGCCCGCCGCCGAAGGCGCCGCGCAGCGTCGTCTGCGCGTCGTTGAAGAGCACGCAGCGCGCAAAGCCCGGATCGGCGGCGAGAAAGGCCTCGCGCTGGCGCGGCACCTCGACGCCGGCCAGGCCCAGGCCGAGCGCGATCGCCTGCCGCGGCACGGGCGCGAGCCCGGCATCGGCGAAGGCCGATTCCAGCGCCAGGCCGATGTGGCGCCAGGCCTGCTCGACACCCTGGGAGAGCCCGGATGGCCCGGCGGTCGCGTAGCCCAGCGCCCGCCCGTCGGGCGCGGCATGCAGGCGCAGCCGCGTGCCGCTGCCGCCGCCGTCGACGCCGGCCAGGTACTGCAGCGCTGCGTGGGGGGAAGGCGACGACGGGGTGTTCAAGCGGCTGGGCTCATGACATTAATACCATTACAGTACCACACAGACCAGATGCGATCCACCGGGGAAGGCCCCGGGGCCCCCAAGGTGCAGGGGGCGGTCGGCCGGCCGGGCGGACGCCTGCTCGGCCAAGCGTGCCGGATGCCACGCTCGCAGGCCGCCGCGGCGCGCGGCGGCGTCCGCGCTTCAAGTGCGGCCGGCGCGGCCCGATAACCCGGGTTGCGAGCAGCGCGATGACCAGCCCAAGCGACGACCCGAAGCAGGACGGCCCGAAGCAGGACGGCCCGAAGGACGCCGCGAGCGCCTGCGGGCACGAGGCGCAGGCCATGCGCCTGCTGCAGGACCTCACGCGCAACGTCCCCGGCGTGATCTACCAGTTCCGGCTGCGACCGGACGGTCGCAGCCGCGTGCCCTTTGCCAGCGAAGGCCTGCTGAACCTCTTCGGCATCCCGCCGGAGCAGGTCCGGGAGGACGCCTCGCCCTTCTTCGACTGCGTGCACCCCGACGACGCCAAGCGCTTTCGCGAGTCCGTGAATGCCTCGGCCGCCTCGCTGCAGCCCTGGGACCTGGAGTTTCGCGTCGTCGTTCCCGCACGCGGGCTGCGCTGGGCGCATGGCCGGGCGCAGCCCGAGCGCCTGGCCGACGGCAGCGTGATCTGGCATGGCTTCATCACCGACATCACGCAGCGCAAGCAGGACGAGGCGCAGACGCGACGGCTGGCCTTCTTCGACGCCCTGACCGGGCTGCCCAACCGCCGCCTGCTCACCGAGCGCATCGCGCAGGCGCTGGCGTCGACGCGGCGCCACGGCGACTGCGGCGCGCTGCTCTTCGTCGACCTCGACAACTTCAAGCAGCTCAACGACGCGCTCGGCCACAGCGTCGGCGACCGTCTGCTGTGCGAGGCGGCGGCGCGCCTGTCGCGCGAGTTGCGCGAGGACGACGTGGTGGCACGCCTGGGCGGCGACGAGTTCGTCGTGCTCGCCACGCCGCTGGGCGCGGACCTCGCCGCCGCGGCGCGGCAGGCCGGGGCGCTGGCCGACAAGTTGCGCGAGCTGCTGGCGCGGCCCTTCGAGATCGGCGGCATCCGCTACGCCTGCGCCGGCAGCGTCGGCATCACCGTCTTCCCCAAGGGGCAGGAGACGGTCGAGGATCTGCTGCGCGAGGCCGACATCGCGATGTACCGCGCCAAGGCGGCGGGCCGCAACCGCGTCGCCTTCTTCGAGGCGGCGATGCAGTCCGAGGTCGAGGAGCGCCTGGCGCTGGAGCAGGACCTGCGGCGCGCGCTGGCCAGCGGCGGCCTCGAGGTGCACGTGCAGACGCAGCTCGACGCGAGCGGACGCGAGCTCGGCGGCGAACTGCTGCTGCGCTGGCTGGACCCGCAGCGCGGGCCGGTCTCGCCCGCGCGCTTCATTCCGGTGGCCGAGGACAGCGGCCTCATCATCGCGCTGGGCGACCTCGTGCTGCGCCGCGGCTGCCAGGCGCTGGCGCGGCTGCAGCGGGCCGGGCGCTCGCTGCAGCTGTCGATCAACGTCAGCCCGCGGCAGTTCCGCCACGAAGGCTTCGTCGCGCGCGTGCGCGAGCTGCTGCGCGAAACCGGCGTGGCGGCCCAGGGGCTCGTGTTCGAGGTCACCGAAGGGCTGCTGATCGACGACTGGCAGGCCACGCGCGCGCGCATGCAGGAGCTGGTGGCGCTGGGCGTGCGCTTCTCGATCGACGATTTCGGCACCGGCTACTCGAGCCTGGCCTACCTGAAGAAGCTGCCGCTCTACGAGCTGAAGATCGACCGCAGCTTCGTCGCCGACGTGCCGGACGACCCGAGCGACGTGGCGATCGTGCAGGCCATCCTCTCGGTGGCGCGCCACCTCGGGCTGCACGTGGTCGGCGAGGGCGTCGAGACGCAGGCGCAGGCCGACTTCCTGCGCGCCCATGGCTGCCACGCGCTGCAGGGCTACCTGTTCGCGCGTCCGCAGCCGCTGTTCGACTGGCTCGACCTGCGCCTGGGCACGCAGGCGCTGGCGGCCGACTGAGGCGCGCAAGGCCCGCCCCGGCGCACCGGCCCGGGCCGCTGGCGCGCGGCCAAGCGCATGCGCGGACAATCGGGGGCATCGCCGCTGCCCCGAGTGCCGCCATGCGCCTGCCCGCCGACGCCCAAGGCGTCTACCCGATCGCACCGACGCCGTTTCATGCCGACGGGCGCATCGACCACGCCTCGATCGACCGCCTCGTCGACTTCTACCTGGAGGTGGGCGCCAGCGGCCTGACCGTGCTCGGCCAGCTCGGCGAGGCGCCGAAGCTCGAGCATGCCGAGAGCCTGGACGTGGCCACGCGCATGATCCGGCGCGCGGCCGCGCTGCCGGTGATCGTGGGCGTTTCGGCGCCGGGATTCGCGGCGATGCGCGCGCTCACGCGCGAGGTGATGGAGCGCGGGGCCGCGGGCGTCATGATCGCGCCGCCGAACACCTTGCGCACCGACGAGCAGATCGTCTGCTACTACCACCAGGCGGTGCAGGCGATCGGCGAGGACGTGCCTTTCGTGCTGCAGGACTACCCGCTGACCTTCAGCGTGCAGATGACGCCCGCGGTGATCCGCCGCATCCATACCGAGCTGCCCAGCTGCGCGATGCTCAAGCACGAGGACTGGCCCGGGCTCGAGAAGATCAGCACGCTCAAGGCCTGGCAGCGCGAGGGCGCGATGCGCGCGCTGCCCATACTGGTCGGCAACAACGCGCTCTTCCTCGACTACGAAATGGAGCGCGGCGCCGACGGCGCCAACACCGGCTACGCCTTCCCCGACATGCTGGCGGACGTGGTGCGGATGGCGCAGGCCGGGCAGCGCGAGGCCGCGCACGACCTCTTCGACGCCCACCTGCCGCTGCTGCGCTACGAGCAGCAGCCGGGCGTGGGCCTGTCGGTGCGCAAGTACGTGCTGCACCGGCGCGGCCTGCTCGGCAGTCCGGCCCTGCGTGTGCCGGCCACGACGCTTGGCGCGACGGCGCGCGCCGAGGTCGAGCACCTGCTGGCGCGGCTGGCGCGCCACGACGCGCGGGCGCGCCTGGCTCAGGTCGCGTAGTCGCCGCTGGCTTCGGGCTGGAAGTGCAGCGCGGCGATCGTCGCGCGATGCTCGCGCCCGTCCGGCGTGGCCCAGCTCACGGTGTCGCCGACGCGGCAGCCCAGCAGCGCCGAGCCCACCGGCGAGAGCGCGGAGACGAAGCCGGTCTCGGCGTTGGCGTCGGCCGGGTAGCAGACGACGAGCTTGCGCCGCTCGCCGTTGCCGGCGTCGACGAGTTCGACCTGCGAGTACATGGTGACGACGTCGGCGTCGACTTCGCGCGAGGGCACGAGGTCGGCGTTGTCCAGCAGGTCGGACAGCGGCGCGCTGGCGGGGCTCTGACCGCGACGCAGCAGGGCGGCCAGGCGGACGTGATCGAGTTCGGTGAGGGTGCGGTCACCGGTGGGGTCGGCGTTCATGGGCGGTCCTTTCGCGAAAACGGGCAGCGCAAGGGCGCGGCCACCAGCGCTTGGTGCGGGGCCCGGCGATCAGGAAGGCGCGAATCAGGTGGGGGTGGAGGATCGCCGGGCCGAGGACTGGGCGGCCGGCGATCGACCGACGGCCGCGAGCGCAACCCGGCGCATCGCGGCGGGCTGTTGCAGGGCGGTCGTTCGGAGGAGGTCCACGGCGCGATTATAGAGGCGCGGACCCGGTCTCAGGGGCGATCCCAGGGGCGGCGACGGCGGTGTCGGCGAGAAAGGCGCGCGTGCCCTCGATCACCGCCTGCGGCTGGTCGCGGTGCGGCGAGTGCCCGCATTGCGGCAGGACGAGCAGCCGCGTGCCGGGCACGCGCTGCGCGATGCCCTGCACCTGGGCGAGCGTGCCGTACTCGTCGTCCTCGCCCTGGATCGCCAGCAGCGGGCAGCGGATCGTCGCGATCTCGTCCGCGATCGACCAGTGCCGGAATTCGGGCCGCAGCCAGACGTCGTTCCAGCCGCCAAAGGCCGAGTCCGGATCGTCGTGATGGCGTGCCAGGCGCGCGCGCAGGTCGGTGTCGCGGTAGGCCTCGCGCGCCTTGGCGATGCTCGCCACCGAGATCGCCTCGACGAGGATGTGCGGGGCCAGCAGCACCGCGCCGCTGAGCGCCCGCGGGAAGCGCGCGGCGTAGAGCAGCGCGATCGAGGCACCGTCGCTGTGGCCGAAGAGCCAGGGCGGCGCGCGCTCGACGTCGACCGCGAGCGCGCGCAGCAGCGCCGGCAGGACCTCGTGCGCCTGCCGGTGCATGAAGTCGGGCGCCCAGGCCTCGCCGGGGGCGCGCGGCGTGCTGCGGCCGTAGCCCGGGCGCGAGTAGACGAGGCCGCGCAGGTCCAGCGCCTGGCACAGCCTGGAGGGGAAGTCGCGCCACATCGACACCGAGCCCAGGCCCTCGTGCAGGAAGACGAGGAGCGGGCGCGTGCTGCGCTCGCGACGCAGCCAGGCGTGCTCGATGCGGACCGCGCGGCCCTGCCAGTCGATCTCGACGAATGCGCTGCCCACGCGCGCCTCAGCGGCCGGCGCCTTCGCGCTCGCGCAGCTTGAAGCGCTGGATCTTGCCGGTGGCGGTCTTGGGCAGCTCGCCGACGAACTCGATCAGCCGCGGGTACTTGTAGGGCGCGAGCTTGTCCTTGACGAAGGCCTTGAGCTCGTCCTCGCTGGCGTGGGCGCCGGCCTTGAGCACGACGAAGGCCTTGGTCTTCACCAGGCCGTCGGCGTCGTCGACGCCGATCACCGCGGCTTCCAGCACCGCGGGGTGCTGCACGAGCGTGGCCTCGACCTCGAAGGGGCTGACGTAGATGCCGCTGACCTTGAGCATGTCGTCGCTGCGGCCGCCGTAGGTGTAGCTGCCGTCGGCGTTCTTCACGTACTTGTCGCCGCTCTTGGTCCAGCCGCCCTGGAAGGTCTCGCGCGACTTGGCGCGGTTGCCCCAGTACATGATGGCGGCACTCGGGCCCTGGATGTAGAGGTCGCCGATCTCGCCGTCGGCCACCGGCTGGCCGTCCTCGCCGCGCAGCTCGACCTCGTAGCCGGGGACGACCCAGCCGGTGCTGCCGTAGCGCACGCGCTCGGGCAGGTTGCTGATGAAGATGTGCAGCATCTCGGTGGAGCCGATGCCGTCGACGATGTCGACGCCGAAGTGCGCCTTGAAGCGCTCGCCGAGCTCGGCCGGCAGCGCCTCGCCGGCCGAGGACACCAGGCGCAGCGCGACCTCGCTGCGCGCCGGCAGCGCGGGCGAGGCGAGCATGCCGGCAAAGCCCGTCGGTGCACCGAAGAAGACGGTCGGCTTGGGGCAGCTGCCGCCGGCGGTGTGGCCCAGCCAGCGGCGGAAGGTGGCGTCGGGCGTCGGCCGCTCGGCCATCAGCAGCGTGCAGGCGCCCGCGCTCATCGGGAAGGTCAGCCCATTGCCCAGGCCGTAGGCGAAGAAGAGCTTGGCGCCCGAGAAGCAGACGTCGTTCTCGGTCAGGCGCAGGATGCGCATGCCGTAGAGCTCGCTCGTCCAGTACGGGTTGCCGTGCGTGTGCACCGCGCCCTTGGGGCGGCCGGTGGAGCCGCTCGAATACAGCCAGAAGCCGGGGTCGTCGGGCGCCGTCGCCGCGGGCTTGGCGGCCGGCGCGTGGGCGGCGAGGAAGGCCTCGAGCTCGACCTCGTTCGGCTGCAGCGGCGCCCCCGGCCGCGCGACGATGACCTTGCCGACTTCGTGGTCGCTCTTCACCATTGCCGCGGCCAGCGTGGGCAGCAGCGCGCCCGAGACCAGCACCGCCTGCGCGCGGCTGTGCTCGAGCATGTAGGCGTAGTCGTCGGCGGTGAGCAGCGTGTTCACCGCCACCGGCACGATGCCCGCGTACATCGCGCCGAGAAAGGCCACCGGCCATTCGCACTGGTCCTGCATCAGCAGCAGCACGCGCTCCTCGCGCTTGAGCCCCAGGCTCTTCAGGCCCGCGGCGAGGCGGCGCACGCGCTCGTCCAGCGCGCCGTAGGACAGGCTGCCGTGGTCGTCGACGAAGGCCGTCCTGCCCGCACGGCCGGCGTTGCGCTGTAGCAGGTGCTCGGCGAAGTTGAAGCGTTCGGGCGGCGGCGGGACTTGGCTGGCAGGCATGGGCAGTCTCCGAGTGCAGGACGTGGATATGCGATGAAATGCACTATGTTGCGTATTGCCGCCCCGGGAGGCCGCAATCCACTGGGCAGGACTATAAGTCCGTCGCGAGTCCGTCCCGAAGTTGCGGACTGTTGAAGGATCGGACATGCAGCATAGTGCCTTGCGCTCAAGCAAAAGATGCAATATGATGCGTGTCACCGGTCGATCAATGCATCGATCACGCCGCCGAACCCACCGCCGGGTCTGCTCGTCCAGACCCGGCCCATGCACCCCAAGCCGAGGGTGCTTCCTGACAGGAGACCTTGATGAGCACGCCCGCCCCCCGCGTCGACTACCAGACCCAGCCCGAGCGCTACCACCACTGGAAGCTCAGCTTCGACGGCGCCATCGCCCGCCTGGCGATGGACGTCGATGCCGATGCCGGCCTGCGCGAGGGCTACAAGCTCAAGCTCAACAGCTACGACCTGGGCGTGGACATCGAGCTCTCCGACGCCCTCGAGCGCATCCGCTTCGAGCACCCGGAGGTGCGCAGCGTCGTCGTCACGAGCCTGAAGGACAAGGTCTTCTGCTCGGGCGCCAACATCTTCATGCTGGGCCTCTCGAGCCACGCCTGGAAGGTGAACTTCTGCAAGTTCACCAATGAAACGCGCAATGGCCTCGAGGACGCCTCGAAGTACTCGGGCCTGAAGTTCATCGCCGCGGTCAACGGCTCCTGCGCCGGCGGCGGCTACGAGCTGGCGCTGGCCTGCGACGAGATCATCCTCGTCGACGACCGCAGCAGCGCGGTGAGCCTGCCCGAGGTGCCGCTGCTGGGCGTGCTGCCGGGCACCGGCGGCCTCACCCGCGTCACCGACAAGCGTCACGTGCGCCACGACCTCGCCGACATCTTCTGCACCACCAACGAGGGCGTGCGCGGCCAGAAGGCCAAGGACTGGCGCCTGGTCGACGCCATCGCCAAGCCCGCGCAGTTCGCCGCCACCGTGCAGCAGCGCGCGCAGGAGCTGGCCGCGGGCAGTGACCGGCCGGCCGGCGCCAAGGGCGTGAGGCTCGGGCCGCTGAACAAGACGATCGAGGCCGACGCGCTGCGCTACGGCCACGTGCAGGTGGCGATCGACCGCGCGCGCCGCGTGGCCACGCTCACCGTCAAGGCGCCGAGCGGCGCGCAACCGAAGACCGTGGCCGAGATCGAGGCCCTGGGCGAGCGCTGGTACCCGCTGGCGATGGCGCGCGAGCTCGCCGACGCCATCCTGGAGCTGCGCACCAACGAACTCGACATCGGCCTGTGGCTGGTGAAGACCGAGGGCGATGCCGCTGCCGTGCTGGCGCTGGACGAACTGCTGCAGGCGCACGCCGGCCACTGGCTGGTGCGCGAGACGACGGGCCTGCTGCGGCGCACCTTCAGCCGCCTGGACGTCTCCAGCCGCAGCCTCTTTGCCCTCGTCGAGCCGGGCTCGTGTTTCGCGGGCAGCCTGCTCGAGCTGGCGCTGGCCTGCGACCGCGTCTACATGCTCTCGCATCCGGGCGACGCCAAGGCGCCGCGCCTGGTCGTCGATGAAGCCAACTTCGGCCGCTATCCGATGGCCACGGGCCAGTCGCGCCTGGCGCGGCGCTTCTACGAGGAGCAGCCCGCACTCGAGGCCGTGCGCGCCAAGATCGGCCAGCCGCTGGACGGCGAGGCCGCACTCGCGCTCGGCCTCGTCACCAGCGCCCCCGACGACATCGACTGGGCCGACGAGACGCGCATCGCCATCGAGGAGCGGGTGGCGATGAGCCCCGATGCCCTCACCGGCATGGAGGCCAACCTGCGCTTCAACGGACAGGAGACGATGTTCACGCGCATCTTCGGGCGTCTGACGGCGTGGCAGAACTGGATCTTCCAGCGCCCCAACGCGGTCGGCGAGAAGGGCGCGCTCAAGGTCTACGGCAAGGGCGAGAAGGCCGCCTTCGACTGGAACCGCGTCTGAGGCCGCGCGCCGCACCGACCATCACCCCTGCGAACGAGGACACAAGGAGCAAGCGATGAGCAGCATCAACTACAGCGAGAAGATCCCGAACAACGTCAACCTGAGCGAAGACCGCACGCTGCAGCGCGCGCTCGAGCAGTGGCAGCCGAACTACCTGAGCTGGTGGAACGAGACCGGCCCCGAGGGCAGCACCAACTTCGACGTCTACCTGCGCACCGCGGTCAGCGTCGACCCGCAGGGCTGGGCGCAGTTCGGCTACGTCAAGATGCCCGACTACCGCTGGGGCATCTTCCTCAACCCCGCCGAGCAGGAGCGCAAGATCCACTTCGGCGACCACATCGGCGAGGACGCCTGGCAGGAGGTTCCCGGCGAGCACCGCGCCAACCTGCGCCGCATCATCGTCACGCAGGGCGACACCGAGCCCGCGAGCGTCGAGCAGCAGAAGCACCTCGGCCACACCGCGCCAAGCCTGTACGACCTGCGCAACCTCTTCCAGGTCAACGTCGAGGAAGGCCGCCACCTGTGGGCGATGGTCTACCTGCTGCACAAGTACTTCGGCCGCGACGGCCGCGAGGAAGGCGAGGCGCTGCTCGAGCGCCGCAGCGGCGACCAGGACAACCCGCGCATCCTCGGCGCCTTCAACGAGAAGACGCCGGACTGGCTGTCCTTCTTCATGTTCACCTACTTCACCGACCGCGACGGCAAGTTCCAGCTCTGCGCACTCGCCGAGAGCGGCTTCGACCCGCTGGCCCGCACGACGCGCTTCATGCTGACCGAAGAGGCGCACCACATGTTCGTCGGCGAGTCCGGGGTGAGCCGCATCGTGCAGCGCACCTGCCAGGCGATGAACGAGCTCAAGACCGACGATCCGGCCAAGCTGCGGGCGGCCGGCGTGATCGAC
>CAUJJO010000240.1 GCA_963205125.1 Pseudomonadota bacterium
TCCCGCACGAGCGCCTGCTGCCCGCCGTCGGCGCCAGGACGCGCTGAGCCGCCGAAGGCCTCGCCCGCAACGGTCGGCGCGGACGTCGGGCGCGATACGCCGGGGACGATACGCCGGGCGCGAGCCCGCCCCTCGCTATGAGGCGGGCCCCGCCCCCCTGCCCGCCGTAGTTCAATGGATAGAACGGGCGCCTCCTAAGCGCCAGATGCAGGTTCGATTCCTGCCGGTGGGACCACACGAGCGTCCGCTGCCGTTTCCCCAGGCGCAGCGGCCCCAACCCCCCCTATGAAGTCTGCCCTCGGATCGTCCGGCGAGGGGCAAGGAAGCGAGGCTGGAAGACCGCAACGAAGGCACCGGCGTACCCGAAGGCGCCCCCACCCGGGCCGCGGTAGAAACCGGTGCCATGCTTCTGGTTCGAACGGGTGGCCGAGTTCGATTTCGCACTGCGCAAGGCCCTGAAGGCCGGCCGGCTGGGGTGAGCCGCTGCCAGGCCGGAGCCGGGCCGCCAGGGCCTAGGCTTCAGGCTCGTCATCAGCCGCTGAATGCCTTGGCGGGGGTCTGCGACACGACGGGGTCAAGAGATCGCCCGCGCCGAGCCGCGTCGCCTGCCGCAAGACCGAATCCGGTTTCCCCGGGGAGCAGGAAGCGCCATCGGCGCAGCGATCGCGGTCAAGACCGCCAACAGGGTGCACAAGGCCGGGGGCATTCACGGCCAGACCCTGGAAGGCCAGGGGATCGGGGCAACGTTCACCCAGCACGATGTGCACGGGTTCACCCCCGTCCGACCGCTGATGCCCATTGCGGCCACCCCTGCGGCCGAAGCTGATGCAGACTGCAGCAGGCGACTCTCCGACGGCAACACCTCGGGAGACGCGTCAACCAAGCCCGCTGGCCCGCCGAAGACCACGGCGATTCGTCCGGTAGGGAAAAGATTGCCATCGGAACCACGGACACAGGCCATGCCACGCAGCACCCAGCCGAGCCAGCGCGTGCAGTGCACACCGCAGCCATCGCCGGAATGGCAATTGCAGGAGTTGATGAACCATCTGCCGGTGGTGGTCTACCGCTACCAGCTGGAAGATGGGCAGCGCCCGCGTCTGCTCTATATCAGCGAGGGTGTGCAGCGCCTCACCGGCAGGCCGGCGGCAGAGGTCATGGCCAACCCGATGTTGCTGTTCGGGCGCGTGCATCCGCAGGACCTGCCGCAGTTTCTGGCGGCGGATCGGCAGACCTGGCATGCGCGCTCGGACTTCGCGCAGGAGTTGCGGTTTCATCTGCCCAGCGGCGAGGAGCGCTGGTTGTTCATCCGCTCGATTCCGGTGCAGCAGGCCGATGGCGCCATGGCCTACCATGGCTTCATCGAGGACATCACCCAGCGCAAGCTCGACGCCCTGCGCGCGCAGGAAAGCGACACGCTCCTGCAGCAGATCTTCGACGCGTCCAATGTCGCCATCTTCCTGGTCGATCGTGAAGGCATCATCACGCGCGCCAACGGGTCCATGGCCACCATGTTCAAGCGCACGAACGAGGAGATCGTGGGCAGTCCGTATGTCTCGCTGGTGCACCCGGACGAGCGTGACGTGTCGCACCAGAAGATGCTGGCCCTGCTGGCCAGCGATATCGACCTGGTGGATCTGGAACGCCTGTACTGGCGCGGCGATGGCAGCACGTTCTGGGGCAATCTCAGCGGCAAGCGCTTTCACGACAGCCGGGGGCACGAACGCGGCTTGCTGGGTGTGATCATGGACATCACGGCACGCCGACAGGCGCAGGAGGAGATCCGCAACCTGGCGTTCTACGACCCGCTCACCGGCCTGCCCAACCGCCGCCTGCTGCTCGACCGGATCGAGCGCGGCATGGCAAGCTGCGCACGCCATGGCAGTCATGGATCCGTGGTGTTCATCGATCTGGACAACTTCAAGACCCTCAACGACACCCTGGGCCACGATACCGGCGACATGCTGCTGACGCAGGTGGCGCAGCGGCTGCGCGACTGCGTGCGCCAGGAAGACACGGTGGCTCGCCTGGGGGGCGACGAGTTCATCGTCTTCCTGACGGGTTTGCACGCGCAAGCCGCCCACGCGGCAGCCGAGGCGGAAAGCGTGGCGCGCAAGATCATCGACGTTCTGTCGGCGCCTTATCGCCTGGGTGGCCATGTGGTGCGCAGCACGCCCAGCCTGGGGATCGCGCTCTTCCATGGGGCCGGCACGCCCGCGAACGAGTTACTCAAGCAGGCCGACATGGCCATGTACGAATCCAAGGCCGACGGACGCAACACGCTGCGCTTTTTCGACCCCCGGATGCAGACGGCGATCAATGCCCGCGCCGCGATGGAGAAGGCGCTGTACCAGGCGCTGGAGCACGGCGAGTTCCTGCTGCACTTCCAGCCCCAGGTGAATGCGCACGGGCAGTGCACGGGGGTGGAGACGCTGCTGCGCTGGCGCCATCCCGAGCAGGGCATGGTCTCGCCGGCGGTCTTCATCCCGGTGGCCGAGCAGACGGGGCAGATCCTGCCCATCGGCAGATGGGTGCTGGAGCAGGCCTGCTGCCAGCAGGTGCGGTGGCAACCAGATCCGACGATGCGCGATCTGGAGATCGCCATCAACGTGAGTGCGCGCCAGTTCAAGGCGCCGGGCTTTGTTCAGGATCTGGAGCAGATCATCCTCGCTACAGGCGCCAACCCGGCCAGATTGCAGCTCGAACTGACCGAGAGCATCTTGCTGCAGGATGTCGATGAGTGCATTGCCCGCATGCAAAGCCTGCGCGCGCTGGGGGTGCGCTTTGCGCTGGACGATTTCGGCACGGGCTATTCATCGCTGGCCTACCTGAAGCGCCTGCCGCTGTCGCAGCTCAAGATCGACCAGTCCTTTGTTCGCGACATCCTGAGCGACGCCAACGATCGGGCCATCTGTCAGGCGGTGATCGCGTTGGCGCAGAGCATGGGTCTGCGCGTGATGGCCGAAGGCGTGGAGGCGGCCGAGCAGTGGCAATTGCTTCGCCAGCAGGGATGCGCAGAGGGGCAGGGCTACCTTTTCGGCCGTCCCATGCCGGCGCATGAGCTGCAGCAATGGCTGGGTGATGGCCTGCGCGCCCTGGCCCGCCTGAATGGCTGCGCAGCCTGACCCGGCACCTGACCCGGCACCTTACCCGGCACCTTACCCGGCATTCATCCGGCCCGAGGAGGGCCCGGGCGATCTCGCATCGGGACGGCTCCGCCGTTGCGACCGCAGCAGGCGCGGCGCTCACGCTGGCCGACGGCATGGTGCCGATTGCTCGCGCGGGTCAGCTCCCGTCCAGGCGGCGCTGCGGTCATCGTTCGGTCCCTGTCGGGGCCGCAGCCGGCGCGCCGTCCGCGCTGCTGCGCAGCGCGCGCGAGAGCATGATGACGGGGATCAGGCCGACGGCGACGATGGCCAGCGAGGGCAGCGCGGCTTCGCCCAGGCGCTCGTCGCGCGCGAAGTTGAAGGCCACCACCGCCAGCGTGTCGCTGCCGAAGGGCCGCAGCACGAGCGTGGCGGGAAGCTCCTTCATCGTGTCGACGAAGACCAGCAGCGCCGCCGCCAGCGCCGAGCGGCGTAGCAGCGGCGCGTGCAGCCGCGCGAACACGCGCCAGGCACCGACGCCCAGCATGCGCGCGGTCTCGTCGACCGAGGCCGGCAGCCGCGCGTAACCGGCATCGATCGACTGCAGCGCGACCGAGGAGAAGCGCGAGAGGTAGGCGAGCATGAGGCCGGTGAGCGTTCCCGTGGCGATCGCGGCCACCGGGGCGTCCGGCCAGCGCTGCTGCAGCCAGCCCACCGGCAGCAGGATGCCCACGGCAAGCACGGCCCCGGGCATCGCATAGCCCAGCGACAGCGCCCGCGACGCAAGCTGCAGCGGCCGGCCGGCACCGCGGCGCAAGCTGAAGGCCACCGCCAGCGCCAGGCTGCTGGCCAGCAGCGCGGCCAGGCCGCTCAGGCGCAGCGTGGCCCAGCTCCACTGCGCAAAGCGCGCCAGCGGCAGGCCCAGCTCGGCGTTGTGCGCCTCCTGCCACAGCATCCAGGCAAGCCAGGCCACCGGCAGCACGAAGCCCAGCAGCACCGGCAGCGCGCACAGCGCGAAGGCCAGCAGCGCGGCTGCGCCCTGCAGCGGCAGCGGGCGGGCGTCGGCCGCGTGCGCCGCGCCGCTGCGGCTGGCGGCAAAGCGCAGCCGGCGCTGCGCCGCGCGCTCGGCTGCCAGCAGCAGCGCGACCACCACCAGCAGCACCGCGGCCAGTTGCGCGGCGGCGATGCCGTCGTTCATCACCAGCCAGGCCTTGAAGATGCCCGCGCTGAAGGTGGCCAGGCCGAAGTACGCGCTGACGCCGTAGTCGGCCAGCGTCTCCATCATCGCCAGCGCGACGCCCGCCATGATGGCCGGCCGCGC
The DNA here is from genome assembly GCA_963205125.1 of Pseudomonadota bacterium. Lineage (GTDB taxonomy): Bacteria > Pseudomonadota > Gammaproteobacteria > Burkholderiales > Burkholderiaceae_C > Rubrivivax. The sequence goes on from CAUJJO010000240.1 coordinate 4,405, forward strand.
CAGCGGCAGCGCGACCTCGAGGATGCGCCGCCGCGGCCCGGCGCCCAGCAGCCGCGCGGCTTCGAGCAGCTGCACCGCGCGCTCGCCCAGCGCCGTGCGCGCCAGCAGGTAGACGTAGGGGTAGAGGCAGAGCACGAACAGCAGCACCGCGCCCCAGAGGCTGCGCACGTCGGGCCAGAGCGCCCCGCGCAGGCCCAGCAGCCGGCGCAGGCCTTCCTGCAGCGGGCTGCTGTACTGCAGCGCGTCGGTCCAGGCGTAGGCCAGCACGTAGGCCGGCATGGCCAGCGGCAGCAGCAGCGCCCACTCGAAGACGCGGCGGCCGGGGAAGTCGAACAGGCTCACCGCCGCCGCGGCGCCGGCGCCGACCAGCATCACGCCCAGCGCCACGCCCAGGGTCAGCAGCGCCGACTGCAGCGCGTAGTCGGGCAGCACGGTGCGGGCCTGGTGGCGCAGGACCTCCCACGCCGCGGCATCGGCCAGCAGCCAGGCGCCGAGCACGCCGAGCACCGGCAGCGCGAGCAGCAGGCAGACGACGGTCAGCAGCGCGCGCATGACCCCTCGGCATGCCGGGCTTGCGTTAGATCAAAGATGCGAACGATCCTCATTTCGGTCGTTTGATTATCATCGACGCCATGTTCCTCGAACTCGAAGGCGTCTCGGTCCGCTACGCGCGCGGCAAGGGCAGCCGCGCCGCGGTCGAGGACGTGAGCCTGGCGCTGCAGCAAGGCCAGATCGGCGTGCTGATCGGCCCGTCGGGCTGCGGCAAGACCTCGCTGCTGCGCGCGGTGGCCGGCCTCGAGCGCCTCGAGCACGGCGTCATCCGCATGAGCGGCCGGGTGCTCGGCGACGCCCGCGCCGGTGTGCACCTCGCGCCCGAGGCGCGGCGCATCGGCATGGTGTTCCAGGACTACGCGCTGTTTCCGCACCTGAGCGTGGCCGAGAACGTCGGCTTCGGCCTGCACGAGTTGCCGCGCGGCGAGCGCGGCGCACGCGTGGCGCAGATGCTCGACCTGGTGGGCCTCGCGCACGCGGCGCGACGCGCGCCGCACCAGCTCTCGGGCGGGCAGCAGCAGCGCATCGCGCTGGCGCGGGCGCTGGCGCCGCGGCCGCAGTTGCTGCTGCTGGACGAGCCCTTCTCGAGCCTGGACGTCGACCTGCGCGAGCGCCTGGCGCAGGAAGTGCGGGCGATCCTGAAGGAAAGCGGCACGACCGCGCTCTTCGTCACCCACGACCAGCTCGAGGCCTTTGCGCTGGGCGACCTGATCGGCGTGATGAACGCCGGCCGCCTCGAACAGTGGGACGACGCCTACCATCTCTACCACCGGCCGGCCAGCCGCTTCGTGGCGCAGTTCATCGGCCACGGCGTCTTCACGCCCGCGCGCATCGCGCACGCGGGGCAGGCGCCGGTGCTGCACACGCCGCTGGGCGACCTCTGCAACGTCGACGCGTGCCCGCTGCCCGAGGCCTTCCCCTGCGGCGAGTGCGACCTGCTGCTGCGCGCCGACGACATCGTCCACGACGACGCCTCGCCGGTGAAGGCCTGCATCGAGCGCAAGGCCTTTCGCGGCGCGGAGTTCCTCTACACGCTGCGACTGGCCAGCGGCGAGCAGGTGATGGCGCATGTGCCCAGCCACCACGACCACCAGCTCGGCGAGTGGATCGGCATCCGCCCGGCGGTCGACCACGTCGTCACCTTCCCGCGCCAGCCGGCCTGAACCTTGCCGGGCCGAACCTCGCCGGGACGCCCCCCCCGGCCCGCAGGACGCCGGCTGCTCTGCGCCAAAACACCGCTTCGCGCGATGCAACTTCCAGCGCGCCGCCCGCTCCAAGCAAGGGCCGGGCCTATACTGGATCGGCATTGATTTGCCGTCGTTTTCCTTCGCCGGCATGGAGGCGCGTCTGAGATGGGTGCGAAACTGAGAGTCGCGGGTCTGCTGCTGGCCGGAAGCCTGGCAGGCGCCCTCACCACGCTGCAGCTGCAGGCGGCAGCGCATGGGTCGATGTCGCCGATCCCGGTGGCCGAGCTGCGCCAGCTCGCCGACGTGTTCGAGATCATCAAGACCGACTACGTCGAGCCGGTCGACGAGAAGAAGCTGATCAACGACGCGATCGCCGGCATGGTCTCGGGGCTGGACCCGCATTCGGCCTACTTCGACAAGAAGTCCTACAAGGAATTCCGCGAGAGCATCGGCGGCAAGTTCGTCGGCATCGGCATCGAGATGAGCATGGAGGACGGCCTGGTCAAGGTCGTCTCGCCGATCGAGGGCTCGCCGGCCTTTCGCGCCGGCCTCAAGCCCGGCGACCTGATCACCCGCATCGACGACACCGCGGTCAAGGGCCTGTCCGTCGACCAGGCCGTCAAGCGCATGCGCGGCGAAGCCAACACCAAGGTGCTGCTGACCATCGTCCGCAAGAGCGAGAACCGCAGCTTCCCGGTGACCATCGTCCGCGAGGAGATCCGCGTGCAGAGCGTGCGCGCGAAGATGGTCGAGCCCGGCTACGGCTGGGTGCGCGTGAGCCAGTTCCAGGAGCGCACGGTCGACGACTTCGCCCGCAAGATCGGCGAGCTCTACCAGCAGGACCCCAACCTCAAGGGCCTGGTGCTGGACCTGCGCAACGACCCCGGCGGCCTGCTCGACGGCGCCGTCGGTCTGTCGGCGGCCTTCCTGCCGGCCGACGTGACGGTGGTCAGCACCAACGGCCAGGTGCCGGAGTCGCGCGCGACCTTCAAGGCCTCGCCCGAGTTCTACCTGCGCCGCGGCGGCAGCGACCCGCTGCGCCGGCTGCCGGCGGCGATCAAGTCGGTGCCGCTGGTGGTGCTGGTCAACGAGGGCTCGGCCTCGGCCAGCGAGATCGTCGCCGGTGCGCTGCAGGACCACAAGCGCGCCATCGTGATGGGCGCGCAGACCTTCGGCAAAGGCTCGGTGCAGACCGAGCGCCGCCTGGGCCCCGACACGGCGCTGAAGATCACCACCGCGCGCTACTTCACGCCGAGCGGCCGCAGCATCCAGGCCACCGGCATCGTGCCCGACCTCTGGCTCGACGAGACCGCCGAGGGCAACGTCTTTGCCGCGCTGCGCATGCGCGAGGCCGACCTCGACAAGCACCTGCAGGGCAAGGACGAGACCAAGGATCCGGCCCGCGAGAAGGCGCGCGAAGAGGCGATCAAGAAGCTCGAGGAGCAGCAGGCCAAGGCCAAGGAGCCGCCCAAGCCGCTGCCCGAGTTCGGCAGCGCCGAGGACTTCCCGCTGCAGCAGGCGCTCAACCGCCTGCGCGGCAAGCCGGTGCTGGTGAGCAAGACCGCCAGCGAGCGCAAGCCCGAGTCGACGAACTGAAGCCTGCGGTGTTCGCGGTACCCGCCGCCCGAGCGGCCGCATGACCGACGAGCAACTGCTGCGCTACTCGCGGCACCTGCTGCTCGACGACATCGGCGTCGCCGGCCAGCAGCGGCTGCTCGCCGCGCACGCGCTGGTCATCGGCGCCGGGGGCCTGGGCTCGCCGCTGGCGCTCTACCTCGGCAGCGCCGGGGTGGGCCGCATCACGATCGTCGACGACGACGACGTCGACGCGACCAACCTGCAGCGCCAGATCGCGCACGACCGCTCGCGCCTGGGCCTGCCCAAGGCCGAGTCCGCCGCACAGACGCTGCGCCGCATCAACCCCGACCCGCAGCTGCGCGCGATCGTGCGGCGCGCCGACGCCGCGCTGCTCGACGAGCTCGTCGCCGAGGCCGACGTGGTCCTCGACGGCTGCGACAACTACGCCACGCGCCAGCTCGTCAACGCCGCCTGCGTGCGGCACCGCCGGCCGCTGGTCAGCGGCGCGGCGATCGGCTTCGACGGCCAGCTCGCCGTGTTCGACCTGCGCAGCGACGATTCGCCCTGCTACGCCTGCGTGTTCCCGCCCGAGGCGCGCGTGCAGGACGCGGCCTGCGCGACCATGGGCGTGTTCGCGCCGCTGGTGGGCATCATCGGCAGCATGCAGGCGGCGCAGGCGCTGCTGCTGCTGGCCGGCTGCGGCCAGCCGCTGGCCTCGCGCCTGCTGATGCTCGACGCGCGCACCATGGGCGTGGACACGCTGCGCCTGTCCCGCCGCGCGGCGTGCAGCGTCTGCGGCGATCCCCTGCCCGCGCCGCCTGCGGCCTACCATCTCCGGGACCCCTCATGACCGACGCCAACCCCGGCCCCAAGCTGCCCGCGCGCAACTTCGCCAGCGCCGAGCAGGAGGCCCGCCAGCCCCTCCCCGCAGGGCGCTACGACGGCCCCGAGAGCAGCTACCGGCTGGCCTTCACCGACGTCGACTTCCTGCTGCGCGAGGAACTGCGCCCGGTGCGCATGCAGCTCGAGCTGCTCAAGCCCGAGATGGTGCAGCAGGAGCTGGGCATCGACGCCACCGTCGTCATCTACGGCAGCGCGCGCATCCTCGCGCCGGAGGTCGCTCGTGAGAGGCTCGTGCAGGCGCGTGCCGGCGGCGATGCGGGCGCCATCCGCCGCGCCGAGACGGCGATGGCGATGAGCCGCTACTACGACGAGGCACGGCGCTTCGCCGCGATCGTCACCACGCGCTCGCGCCAGCTCGACACGCCGGTCTACGTCGTCACCGGCGGCGGCCCGGGCATCATGGAGGCCGGCAACCGCGGCGCGCACGAAGTCGGCGGGCGCAGCATCGGGCTGAACATCGTGCTGCCGCACGAGCAGGCGCCCAATGCCTACATCACGCCGCAGCTGTGCTTCCAGTTCCACTACTTCGCGCTGCGCAAGATGCACTTCGTGATGCGCAGCATCGCGCTGGTCTGCTTCCCGGGCGGCTTCGGCACGCTCGACGAGCTGTTCGAGACCATGACCCTCGTGCAGACCGGCAAGAGCCGGCGCCGGCCGATCCTGCTGTTCGGGCGCGCGTACTGGCACGCGCTGGTCGACTTCCAGCATCTGGTGGACTGCGGCATGATCAACGCCGAGGATCTCGGCCTCTTTCACTACGTCGAGACGGCCGAGGAGGCCTGGGAGGTGCTGGCCGCACACTACGGCTTCGACCAGCCGCCGACGCAGACCGGCGAGTTCGCCGACGACATCTGAAACGACGCAAGCGCCACGCCGCGATGAGCCCCCGGATCAGCCTGATCGGCGCCCCGACCGACGTCGGCGCCAGCGCCCGCGG
>CAUJJO010000241.1 GCA_963205125.1 Pseudomonadota bacterium
GGGCGTGTCGATCAGGCGCAGCCGGCGGCCGCCGAGTTCAAGCGTCATGTCGTCGCTCGAGGCGACGACGCGCTCGGCGGGCACGGGCGTCAGCTCGCCGTAGCTGCGTGCCATCTCCTCGGGGCCGTAGATGGCCAGCGCGCCGGCCCACAGCGCGCTGGGGTCGACCATGTGGCGCACGCCGCGCGGATGCACGAGCACGCGCGCCTGCGGCAGCTCGGCCACCAGGGCACCGACGGCGCCCGCGTGGTCCAGGTGCACGTGCGTGGGGATGACCCAGTCGACGGCCTGGCGCGACAGCCCCAGCTCATCGAGTGCGCCGAGCAGCCGCGGCAGCGCGAAGCGCGTGCCGCTGTCGATGTAGGCCGCGCGCCCGCCGCGCACGAGCAGGTAGGCGGCGTCGAAGGCGTCGCGCACGAAGGCGGTGTCGATGGCGTGAACGCCACCGCCCAGATCCTGCAGCCAGGGCTTCATCCGGCGTCGCGGCCGGCGATCAGCCACAGCCGCGCGATGTCGGCGACGCCGTCGCTGCCCTTGATGCCGCGCAGCGTGGCGCTTGCCTTGGCCTTGGTGGCGGGAGACTGCAACTGGGCCATGCCCAGGCGCAGCTTCGCGTCGTCGGGGCGCTTGAGGCCGCCCTTGGCGATGCCCTGCTCGATCAGCTCCAGGCCTTTGGCCGCGTCGCCCTGCGTCACGTAGGCGTAGCCGACCTTGACGAGATCGTCGCCGGCCTTCTCGCCCGCGGCCTGCGTGGCCTGCGCGGGCAGCGAGGCCTTCTGCTCGGCCGCCTGCTTGGCCGCCAGATCCCTCAGCCGCTGCTGGCGCGCAGCTTCGGGCCCGTTGCCGAACACGCCGGCCTTGTAGGCCTGCTCGACGATGCGCTGCCCCTCGGCGGGCAGCCCGGCCTGCAGCGCGAGCTGCGCCATTTCCATGAAGTCCTCGGTCTTGGTCAGCGTGCCGCTGGCCAGGCGCAGCCGCATCACGTCGAGGGCGAAGCGGTCGGCAAAGCCTGGCTTGCGCGGCAGGCGCGCGAGGTGCGCGTTCCAGTAGTCCTTCTTCGGATAGTTGAGCAGCAGCTTCTCGAGCGTGGCGCTGTAGCCGGCGTGGTTGTTGGTGCGCTGCTGCGCGTCGGCCAGGCGCAGCAGCTCGCCCTCGTCGGGGCGGCGCCCGGCCTGTTCGGCGGCGGCCACGGCGGCCCCGGCGTCGCGCGCGATCGCCGCGTAGTCGCCGCTTGCGCCCAGCAGGTAGGCCTGCAGCTGCTTGATCGTCGCGCCGTGGTTGCCCGCCGCGATCGCCTTGTTCATCCACTCGCTGGCCTTGGCGTTGTTGCGCTGCTGCGCGTAGGCCGAGGCGATCTGCTCGGCCAGGCTGCCCATTTCGCCGGCCCCGGCGCGCGCAGCGACCGCTTCGAGCGCGGCAATGGCCGTGCCGAGGTCGCCCGCGCGCTGCGCGGCGGCGGCCTTCATGCGGTCGATCGTGAGCTGCTCGGCAGGCGTCTTGCCCGGGACGGCGTCGGCCTCGCGCGCCTTGGCCAGCGCCTCGCGGGCCTTGCCGGCCTTGAGCAGTTCGCCGGCCTGCTGCAGCGGGCGGCCGATCTCGGCGCGCAGCCCCTGGGCCTGCACGCCGGCCATGCAGGCGGCGGCGATGATGGAGAAGGTGAGGGCGCGCAGCATGCTCATCGGGTCGGTTCCTGGGTGCGGCTTGAATGCAGATCGGGGATCGGCTGCCCGCGCAGGCCGATCCCCGAGCGCTGGGGACGGGGGATCGGGCGTGGGATCAGTTCAGGAATTGTTCGTTCCCGACGATGCCGATCTTGGTCACGCCCAGGCGCTGCGCCGAGGCCATGACCATCGCCACGTACTTGTAGGTGACGAGCTTGTTCGGGCGCAGGTGCACCTCGGGCTGGTCCGGCTGGGCGGCGACCTGGCGCAGCTTCTGCTCGAGCGTCGCGCGGTCGGGAACGATCTCGCCGTTCCAGCCGATGGTGCCGTCGAAGTCGAGGTCGATGCGGATGATCTCCGGCGGCACCGGCGGCGGGGCCGCGTTGTTGGGCACCGGCATGTTCATCTTCACCGCGTGCGTCTGGATCGGGATCGTGATGATGAACATGATCAGCAGCACCAGCATCACGTCGATCAGCGGCGTGGTGTTGATGTCGACCATGACTTCGTCGTCGCCGCCCCCGGCGTTGCCGACATTCATTCCCATGGCTGCGGAACCCCTTCAGTCCTGGCGCGCGGCGATGCCCGCCGGCGGCTCGGTGATGAACCCGACCTTGAAGATGCCGGCGCGCTGGCAGGCGACGACGACGCGGCCCACCGCCTCGTAGCGCACCTCGTTGTCGCCGCGGATGTGCACCTCGGGCTGCGGCTCTTTCACCGCCTCCAACTTCAGGCGGTCGACCAGCGCCTCGTTGCTGCTGATGCGCTCGAGGCCCCAGAACACCTCGCCGTCGCGGTTCACCGCGATGACGATGTTCTCGGGTTTGGTCTGCGTCGGCACGTTGCGCTCCCGCGGCAGTTCGAGCTTGATCGTCTGCGTGACCACCGGCACGGTGATCAGGAAGATGATCAGCAGCACCAGCATCACGTCCACCAGCGGCGTCGTGTTGATGGTGTTGTTGAGCTGCGCGTCGCCGTCGCCCGCGTCGGGCGAGCCTACGTTCATGGCCATCTTGCGTGCTCCTCGTGGGGAGGAGGGTGGGGGGGCTTCAGCGCTTGCCGGCGATCAGCACGTTGTGCAGGTCGCCAGCGAAGGCCTTGACGCGGTCCATCACGGCCTTGTTGCGGCGGATCAGCCAGTTGTAGCCCATCACCGCGGGCACCGCCACGGCCAGGCCGATGGCCGTCATGATCAGCGCCTCACCGACCGGGCCGGCGACCTTGTCGATGGAGGCCTGGCCGCTGATGCCGATCTTCACCAGCGCGTTGTAGATGCCCCAGACCGTGCCGAAGAGGCCCACGAAGGGCGCCGTCGAGCCGACCGTGGCGAGGAAGGCCATGCCGTCGGTGAGGCGGCTCTGCACGCTGCCGGCGGCGCGGTCGATGCTCATGCCCACCCAGGTGTGCTTGTCGATGCTCTCGACCATCGTTCCTTCGTGATGGTCGTTGGCCTGGATGCCGGCCTGCGCGATGTAGTGGAAGGCCGAGCCCTCCTGCAGCGCCGAGAGGCCGGCCTTGATCGAGCTCGCCTTCCAGAAGGTGTCGGAGCCGGCCGCTGCGCTCTTGAGCATGCTGCGCTGCTCGAAGACCTTGGTGAAGATGATGTACCAGCTGCCCATCGACATGATGAGCATGATGAGCAGCGTGCCGCGGGCGACCCAGTCGCCCTGGCTCCACAGCGCCTTCAGGCCGTAGGGGTTGTCGACCGCTTCCTCGGAGACCGCGTGGGTCGCCGCATCGGCGGCCGGGGCGGCTGCGGGCGCGGGGGCCGGTGCCGGTGCCGGCTGCGCCGCGGCGGCGGGCTCCGAGGCGGCCTGCGCGAGCGCGGCCGTGGGGCAGGCGCTGCCGAAGAAGGCCGCGACGGCGATCAGGGCGGCCCCGAGCGAGGCGCGAAGAGCATGGGACGAGGACATGTTGACTCCGTGAGATCAGCGCGCCCGGCAGGCTTGGCGCTGGAGCGCTGGGATGGGAACGACAGGGATGAGGGCGTGGGCTGCCCGCGGCAGCGAGGCTCCGATGCGCGGGCTTATTCGAGCTTCCAGACGTAATCGACCTCGAACGAGCCGCCGACCGGCTTGCCGTGCTCGTCGCGTCCGGCGGTGAAGTGGCACTCGCCGAGCTTGGCGACGGCCATGCGGTCGAGCATCTTGTGCTCGCGCGTGGGGCCGGAGCTGCGCACCACCTCGGGCGCCCCGGCGAGCTTGCCGTCGGGGCCGACGTTGAAGCGCACCTTGGTGGTTCCCGTGGCCTCGGCGCGGCGCGCTGCGGCCGGGTAGTCGTCGCCGGTCGGGGCGCAGGCCTGCACGTTGGCGATGGCCGGGCGCGCGGCCACGCGCGGCGGCGGCGGTGGGGGCGGTGGCACGGGCGCGGCCACCGGCGGCGGCGGAGGCGCGATCGTCACCGGGGCCGGCGGCGGTGCAACCGTCGTCGTCGTGATCGCCGGCGCCGGGGTCGGCGGCGGGTTCACGTGGACCTCGGGCGGCGGCACGAAGGACGGCGGCGGCGGCGCGAACTTCGGCGGCGGCGGCAGGTTCTCGGGCGGCGGCGGAGGCGGCGGCTTGACCTCCTCGATGATCTTGGTCTCGATCGGAGCCCGGATCACCTCGACCATGCGCTGGGCCAGGCCGGTCACGAGGGCCCAGCCGAGCAGCACGTGCATCGCGATCACGATGCCTATGCCCACGGCGTGCTTGCCCGGTTGGCGTTGTTGCTGGGCGAAATCCACGATGCGTCGTTCCTCCGGGTACGCAGGGGCGGTGTGCGCCGCGCGCATCCTCATTGTCCGGGGCGGGTGCCTCGTGAGCGCCCGCGGCCTCGTCACGTAACCAGTGGACTATACCTGTAGTACCAGTGGCTTCTGATCGGGGAAGGCCCGCATGCGAGGGAGTCGCGTTGCTTCTCTGCTGCCGACGATCGAGCCCTCGCCGATCGCGCTAAGTCGCTGCAGTGCAACGGCTTTTCGTCGCGTTGACGAACCCGCGCGGGTGATTCCGCCGACCTCCGCGTCGGCTTCGCGACTCTCCGCACCCCGCAGGCAAGGGGGGCGGGCGTTCTCGGTCATCGCCCGGTCCGACGGCCGTTCGCCTTCGTGCGTCTTCCCGCGAAAGTGGGCGGGCCTTGGCACGCTAATCGGCGTATCGGTCGCGCATGCCCGGCCTAGAGTGGGCACGCCAAGCGACGGGCCTTGCCTGCCGCCGACTGCCGGAGCCAGCCATGCCTGCCACATCGCCCCTTGCCCCACCCCTTGCCCCTGCGGGCGCAGGCTTCGAACACGTCCGCTGCCAGGTCGTCGCCCGCCCCAGCGCCAGCCCGAGCGTGGCGCTGACCTATGGCACCTTCGACCTCTTCCATATCGGCCACCTGCGCCTCTTCGAACGCATCAAGCAGCGCTACGACCGCCTGGTCGTTGCAGTCTCGACGGATGAATTCAACGCCAAGAAAGGCAAGAAGTCGGTCGTACCCTTCGGCGACCGCATCGCGATGGTCGCTGCCTGCCGCTGGGTCGACCAGGTGTTCGCCGAGACCGACTGGGGACAGAAGGAGCGCGACATCATCACCCACGGTGCCGACGCCGTCGTCATGGGCAGCGACTGGGAAGGGCGCTTCGACGATCTCAAAGCGTTGTGCGAGGTGGTCTACCTGCCGCGGACGGAAGGGGTGTCGAGCACGGAGCTGAAGGCCGAGGTGGTGGCAGCGGTGCGCAGTCGGGCCTGAGGGCGTGATGGACGAGGTGCTCGAGAGCTGCACGTCACGTCCCGCCCAAGCCGCGGGGCCGCGATCCAGGCTGCAGGATCTGCCACCCAGGTCCGTCCTGATCCACGCGGGGCTGCACAAAACGGGATCGACTGCGATACAGAACGCCCTGGCGCAAGAACAGACGAGGCTCGCAGCCTGCGGCTGGCTTTACCCGCATCACGGTCGGGTCGTCGATGAAGCGACCGGGCATCGTCATCGGCAACTGATGCTGGAGCTGCGCGGGGAGCGTAGGCTTCACGCGTGGAACGAACTGGCAGCGGGCCTCCAATGGACGCAGGACCGCGTCCTGCTATCACACGAAGGCTTCTTCGATCCGCGCATCGACCCGCAGGCGATCGCACACCTGCTCCCAGGCAGGGAACTGCATGCGCTGGTCTACCTGCGTCATCCGGTGGACTACCTGGAGTCGAGCTGGCGCGAGTGGGTTCGGCGTTGGCGCTATCCAAGGCCCTTGCTCGAGTGGACACGCGAGCGCAGCCGCTGGCTCGAGATCGAGGTGCTCTACGAGCGCTGGGAGAAAGCCTTCGGCGTTGGGCACGTGCATCTGCGGCCATACCCGATCAAGCACGTGCCGGACCGCTCGGTCGTGACCGATTTCTGTCGCGCACTGGGCCTGCCGCGCCTCGAATCAGCCCCGCAGGCCAACCCGAGCCTGGGGGCCCGGCAGGCGCTGGTGCGTTGGGTCGCCAACCGCGTGCAGGCGGATGACATGCAATGCCAGACGCTGCAGGGGCTCGTCGCGGATGCGGATGTCGCCGCGCAGGCGAGGGCGCAGCTACCCGAATTGTGTGCGGGCGCCGGCCTGGGGCAGCGCGAGAGGCAGGCACTCGAATTCCTGTTGTCGGGAGTCGAACCCGGTGCGCGACTCATGGACGATGAGTTCGCCGTCGCAATCGAAGCACGATACCTGCCGGGTTACCTGCGGCTACTGCAGGCGCAAGGCTGGCAGGCGGCCGATCTGAGCAGCAGCTGGCGCTCGCAGCCGGTCGATCAGGGCTTGGACGATCCCGGCCTGTACGCGGCGATCCGCTTGCTGCTCGGGCGCTGAAGGCAAGGCCGAACTGCCCAGGCCGATTCCGTCGCTGGGTCGGCAATCCGCTGCGGGGGGATGCGTTCGGCGTCGGCTTCGCTTCCGTCTCTCAGCCGTGGCGCCCGGGCTCTCCTTCGCACACGGTCCCGGCTGATCGGGAGGTCGCGATCTTCAGTAGACGTGGGCCCGGAAATCAGGCGCCAGGCTTTGCTCGACCCACGCATCCAGGGCCCGCAGCAGCGTGGTTCCTGCCTCGGCCGGGTCGGTCTCGAAGATGCGTGTCGCGTACTGAGCGCGCGCCTGCTTGCCACGGTCACTCGAGAGCGCATCGTCCAGGCGTGCTTCGATGGTTTCCGGCGTGAAGGCAATGCGGAAGTCGCCGGGAGGTACGAGCGAATAGTCCGGCTCGTAGTTCTGGTGGTCTCCCAGACGCAGGTCCAGCGTTAGCACCGGATGCCCGGTTAACAGGAAGTCAAACATGATGGACGAGTAGTCGGTAATCAAGGCGGCGAAGCGCTGCAGATGCGGGTAGAGGTCGACACCGGGATCGATGAGGTGTAGCTCTTCGATCTCGTCGGCTGGATGCTCCCAGCGCCCGACGTAGGTCGGGTGTGTCTTGATGAAAACGTTCGCTCCGTTGCGGCGCGCGAAGCCCCAGATCCGAGTCAGAAAGTCCGCGTCAGTCAAGGCTGTTTCCTTGCTGCGTTGCCAGGTCGGCGTCAGCAGGATGGCTGGCTTGCCGCTCTCCAGCGCGTTCCGTGCGCGATCGGGGAGTTCGCTGCCAAGCAGTTCCGGTTCTCGAGCCGGACGCACGATGACTTCATTCCGCGGCATGCCGGCGCGCACGAGCTCGCGGCAGCCGAAGACCGTGCGCCAGTACTCGTCGAAGTGCGACGAGGTGCTGAGCACGTGGTCGACTCCTATGTTCGAAAGCCAGTACTGGCGCAGGTCGGCATTGCGCACCGGCAGATGCGGAAGCAACTGAAGGTTCAGCTTCTTGACCGAAATCCCGTGCCAGAGCTGGAGCTTGCGTGCGCCTGCCAAGCAGCCCAACAACGGGATCGAGAGGCCGAGACTCTCGAAGGGGTTGATCGTAAAGACCGCGACCGCTGCGTGCAGCAGCGTGTCGATGGTTTGCTCGTGGTTCTGCCCGATGAGCAGCGTGGGCAAGCCGCGAGCTTGCAGCGTCCGCGCCACTTCACGCTGGGGAGTGCACCAAAGGACCTCGTAACCTCTGCAGGAGGACAGGCTGCGCAGAAACAGGTACTTGCTATTGTCGGAGAACGATTCGCGTCCGAAGAAGAGCACGAGCGGGCGCTTGCGCAGCTTGCACGAGAACGCCGCGTACTCGAGCTGAGCTTGATGGGCTTCCGCCCGCTGTAACCTCTGCTGCAGTGCCTTGCCCTCGGTCGATGCGGATTGAGCGGCGACGGTCGGCTTCGTCATGATGTCCTCTCGATCGACGTTATGACGCTCGAGCAGTGTCGCGGTTCTGGGCGCGCCGGATCTCTACCTCGACGTTCTGCAGCGCGCGGAGTGCACTTTCACCGTCGGCGTGATCGAACCACCTGTCGCGCAGCCGCGCCCGCGCAGCGCCGTGGCCGGCGGTCTGCCCCAGATCGTCCCGCCGCAGCACCTTGGCGAGTGCTGCGGCATCGTCGAACAAGGGCCCCGGCAACTCCGCCAGCTTGTCGTCGAAGAGCTTGCGCGATTTCTGCACGTAGGCGTCGTGATCTGGTCGGTAGAGCAGCACCGGGCGGTCGACGTGCAGGTAGTCGAACATCACCGAGGAGTAGTCGGTGATGAGGGCCGAGGCCTTGGACAGCAGCGGGTAGAGGTCGGTGCGCGGCTGGACGAAGACGACGCCCGGCAGGTGCGGGGCAAGCTTGGGGATCTGCGGGCTCTCGACCGGGTGCAGGTTGACGATCAGCAGGTCGCCGCGCTGGGCGGCGGCCTGGGCGAGCTGGTCGAGACCGGCATGCAGCACCCAATCCGGGCGTCCGTCGCGGAAGGTGGGGGCGTAGAGGATGACGCGCTTGCCGCGCGCCAGCGTCGCTTGCGCGCGCTCGTAGGCCTGCGCGTCGCAGCCGGCCAGGTCGGCGGCGCTGGGTTCGCGGTAGAGCACGTCGTTGCGCGGATAGCCGATCGGCGCGTAGCGCTCGAAGGCGAACCAGCGCCGCCATTCGTCCTCGCCGGCTGCCGCCGTGCCGACCATCGTCGCGTACGGCCCGCAGGTGGCCAGCACGCGCGCCAGATGCGGGCCCAGGGAACGGCCGCCGGGCAGGTTGCGCAGGCCGATCTCCTTGATCGAGACGCCGTGCCAGAGCTGGACCTGGCGTGCGCCGGCCAGCAGCGCCGGCGCATAGGGATTGGGGTTGAGGAAGTGGTCGGTCGTCACCACGACGGCGGCGCTCAGCGCTGCGTGCAGATGTTCGGCCGTCCAGGCGGCTTGGCTTGCCGGGAAGCAGCGGCCACCCAGGGCGGTGACGATGCGCTCCTGCTCGTCGTTGAAGGGCAGGAACCAGGCCTGCAGCTCGAGCGCCTGCGCCTGCTGGTGCGCGGCCAGCCAGGCGTACTTGACGTTGCAGCCGAAGTAGGTGGTGCCGACGAAGACGACGATGCGCGCCTTCGGGTGCATGCGCGAGACATGGGCGAAGTCGCGCGTGGCGCGCTCGAGGGTCACCTGCTGCTCGATCTCGCGCAGCTTCTTCTGCAGCGAGGCAAGTTCGCCTGCGATCGCGGGCGCGGTCGTCGGCTGCACGGCAGGCTCGCAGACGGTTTCGGCGGCGCGCTCGTGGGCGCCCTGCAGCTGCAGGATCGCGTCGACGAGCTGGTCGATGGCTCCGCTGGTCTGGTCCGCGAAGCCTTCGAGCTGCTGCAGGCGGGCGTCGAGCGCCGCAAGCGAGGCTTCGGCCAGCGGCAAGTCCAGGGGAGCGTTCATGGCGGGTCTCTCGCGCAAGGCCGGTGGAGGAGGGCCTTCGCCGCATGCTAGGTTGCCCCGCAGTCATCCGGCGGGTCGATAAGCGGCGGCTTCGCCCGCCAGTCCCGCCCCGGCGGCGCGGGCAGGGAGACGCGGCTGTAGGAATCCGTCCTACAGCGTCGGCAGAAGAACCGGGACTGAAGCGACGGAAATGGGCTGATCGCAGCCCCCAGTTTCGATCTCTACAGTTGGTTTCACGCCGAACCGCCAACCCCACCGAGGAAGCACGACACCATGACCTCCGAACAGATCCTTGCCGAGATCCGCGAAGCCAACCTGTCGTACCTGATGCTGGCGCAAAGCCTCATCCGCAGCGACCGCGACCAGGCCTTGTTCCGCCTGGGCATCAGCGAGGAGACGGCGACGCTGCTCGGCACGCTGACGCCGGCGCAGATGATGAAGATCGCCACCGGCAACACGCTGCTGTGCCGCCTGCGCATGGACGACGACCTGGTGTGGAACCTGCTCACCAGCCACGGCAAGGGCGCGGCCAACGACAGCGCCTCGCGCCTGCACGCCTCCATCCTGATGGCCGGTCGCTACCAGGAAGCCGCCTGAGCGGAACCGACCCCGCGCCAGCGACACCCGAACCGAAGACTCCGGAGGCAGACCATGGCCCGCAGCAAGAGCATCCTCACCGAAGCCAGGCAGATCGAGCGCGCGGTCACCCTGATCAAGCTGGGCGCGCGCCTGCAGGTGCTGGAGAGCGAGACCGACCTCAGCTACGAGCGCCTGCTGCGCCTGTACAAGGAAGTCGCCGGCCACAGCCCGAGCAAGGGCCAGCTGCCGTTCTCGACCGACTGGTTCATGACCTGGCAGCCAAACATCCACGCGAGTCTGTTCCTGAACACGCACGAATACCTGAACAAGGTCGCCGAGCTCGACGAGATCGACACCATCATCAAGGCGTACCAGCTCTACCTCGAGCAGATCGGCTCGCAGGGCCTGGAGCCGCTGCTGAGCGTGACGCGCGCCTGGCGCCTGGTGAAGTTCGTCGACAACGGCATGCTCACGATGACGCGTTGCCGCAAGTGCAGCGGCCACTTCGTCACGCATCCGCACGAGATCGCCCGCAACTACGTCTGCGGCCTGTGCGAACCGCCGGCCCGCGCCGGCAAGGGCAAGGCCGCGGGTTCGCTGCAGATGGATGCGGCCAAGCCCGGCGACGTGCCGGCCCGCGCGCCGCGGCAAAGTGCCGCAGCGGCCGAGGCCAGGCGCAGGTCCGAGGTGCCGGCGTGACATCCGCCACGGCCGCCGACTGAAGCACCCGCAGCGCGCAGCCGATGATGAAGGCCATGCGATCGGATTGAACGGTTTGTCTCCTCCTGGCACAGTCCTCTGTGCTTTCGGGCGGGTTCCGCAAGGGATCCGCCCTTTTTCGTGGGCCCTGCAGGGCCGCGCCGTCCGGCAACTGCACCGTCAAGCCACCCTTGATCGGCGCTTGCCGGCGATGGCGCGCCGCCACACTGCAGGCCGTGAAGCAAGCCCTGCTCATGCCGTCCGGCGACCCGCGCCGCCTGCGCGCCGGCCCGATGCACCTGCGCTGGCCCCTGCCGGCGGTGCTGGCGTGGACGCTGGCCTGGCTCGTCTTTCTTGCGGCTCGTCGCGCCGGGCTCGGGCTGCCGCTTGCGTGGAGTGCCGCTGCGCTCCTGGGCCTGCTGCCTGCCGCGGCGGCGGGCACGCGCTGGCGCCAGGCCCTCGTCGCCGCCGGCTTTCCGCTCTCGACGCTTGCCCTGGGGGTGACGGTCCCGGCCTGGGCCTGGGCGCTGGCGGCCGTCGTGCTGCTGCTGGCGTACCCCTTGCGCGCCTGGTCCGACGCGCCCTTCTTCCCGACGCCGCGACACGCCTTGCAGCCGCTGGCTGCGGCCTTGCCGCTGCCGGCTGGGGCGCGGGTGCTGGACGCCGGCTGTGGCCTCGGTCACGGTCTTCTCGCCCTGCGCCACGCCTGGCCGCTGGCGCGCGTGTGCGGCGTCGAGTGGAGCCTGCCGATGGCCTGGGTCTGTCGCCTGCGCTGCCGCTTCGCGCAGGTGGTGCGCGGCGACATGTGGGCGCAGCGCTGGGGCGACTTCGATGTCGTCTACCTCTTCCAGCGGCCGGAGAGCATGGCGCGCGCCTACGCCAAGGCGCGCGCGGAGCTGGCGCCGGGCGCCTGGCTGCTGAGCCTGGAGTTCGAGGTTCCCGGGGTCGCGCCTGAGTTGCGGCTGGATGCCGGCGCGCGCGGGACGCTCTGGGCCTACCGAATGCCGCCTGCGGCGCACGCCGGGCTCAACGTCGGCGGCGAAATGCCGATAGGGGAAGAGCCCCGGCGCGATCGTGTCGACTGCGCGGGCTGCAAGACCTCGAGCTAGAGCCGCCTCATGTTCGTCATCATCGGTTGGGTCGTCGTCCTCGGTTGCGTGTTCGGCGTGTTCGCCGCGCACGGCGGCAACCTGGGCGTGATCCTGCATGCGCTGCCCTCCGAAATGGCCACCATCGGCGGCGCCACGCTCGGCGCCTTCCTGGTGAACAACCAGATGCCGGTCATCAAGGCGACCATCAGCGGGGCCTTGAGCTGCTTCAAGGGCAGCAAATACACCAAGGCGCGCTACATGGAGCTGCTGGCGCTGCTCTACGACATCCTGCAGAAGGCGCGCAAGGAAGGCCTGATGTCGATCGAGAAGGACGTCGAGGACCCGCACTCGAGCCCGCTCTTCCAGAAGTACCCGGCCGTGGGCAGCGACCATCACGTGACCGAGTTCATCACCGACTACCTGCGCATGATGGTCTCGGGCAACCTGAACGCGCACGAGATCGAATCGCTGATGGACAGCGAGATCGAGACCCACCACCACGAGGCGCACGCGCCGGTGGCGGCGATGCAGCGCGTGGCCGGCGGCCTGCCGGCCTTCGGTATCGTGGCCGCGGTGCTGGGCGTGGTGAACACCATGGGCTCGGTGGGGCAGCCGCCGGCGGTGCTGGGCGGGATGATCGGCTCGGCGCTGGTGGGCACCTTCCTCGGCATCCTGCTGGCCTACGCCTTCGCCGAGCCGGTGGCCGGCCTGCTCGAGCAGAAGGTCGAGGAAAGCGGCAAGGAGCTGCAGTGCATCAAGACCACGCTGCTGGCCAGCATGCAGGGCTACGCGCCGCAGGTGGCGATCGAGTTCGGGCGCAAGGTGCTCACGTCGACGACGCGGCCGACCTTCGCCGAGCTCGAATCGCACGTGAAGAAGAAGTGACCGGAGCCGGGCATGGCTGGTGACGCCAAGAAGCTGCAGCCGATCATCGTCAAGCGCATCAAGAAGGGCGGCCACACCGCCCATGGCGGCGCCTGGAAGATCGCCTACGCCGACTTCGTGACGGCGATGATGGCCTTCTTCCTGCTGATGTGGCTGCTCGGCAGCACGACCGACGGCGACAAGAAGGGCATCGCCGACTACTTCGCCAGCCCGCTGAAGGTGGCGCTGCTCGGTGGCGGTGCGGGTTCGGGCGATTCGTCGCACGTCGTCAAGGGCGGCGGTCAGGACCTCACGCGCAGCTCGGGCCAGGTCAAGCGCGGCGACGTCCAGGCCGAACGCAAGACGATCAACCTGCAGGCGCTGAAGGCCGAGCAGATCCGCGCCGAGCATGCGGCGCTCGAGGCGCTGAAGGAGCGCATCCAGCAGAAGGTCGCCGCCAATCCGGTGCTGGCGTCGCTTGGCGGCCAGATCCGGCTCGAGATGACGCGCGACGGCCTGCGCATCCAGATCGTCGACGCCGGCAACCGGCCGATGTTCGACAGCGGCTCGGCGGTCGTCAAACCCTATATGCGCGAGCTGCTGCAGGCCATCGGCAGCGTGCTCGGGGAAGTGCCCAACCGCCTCACGCTCGAAGGCCACACCGATGCCGCGCCCTTCGGCGGCGGCGATCGCGGCTACAGCAACTGGGAGCTGAGTGCCGATCGCGCCAACGCCTCGCGCCGCGAGCTGATGGCCGGCGGCATGCCCGAGGACCGCCCGCTGCGCGTGCAGGGCCTGGCCGCCAGCAGCCTGTTCGACCCGCGCGACCCGCTGGCCCCCGGCAACCGGCGCATCAGCATCATCGTGATGAACCGCGAGGCCGAGATGCGCTTCTTCCGCGATCAGCCCGACAGCGTCGACGCGGTCGAGCCCGGTGCAGGCGAGGGCCCCGCACGCACGAGCGCGCCCTCGATCGTGCCGCCGCTGGGCTCGGTGGCGTATTGAACCCCGGCATCGAGACCGCCTCAAGCCCGCCGCCGAAGCCGCCGATATAGCTTCAGCAGACCGCCTTCTGCCCCCTTTTCGCGATCCTATTTTCCGTCCGAGGCACGAGACATGAGCAACCCGACCGACCTGAAGTTCCTGATCGTCGACGACTTCTCCACCATGCGCCGCATCGTGCGCGGCCTGCTCAAGGAGATGGGCTGCAACAACGCCGAGGAGGCCGAGGACGGCGCGGTGGCGCTGAACATGCTGAAGAACGGCAAGTTCGACTTCGTCGTCTCCGACATCAACATGCCCAACATGAACGGCTTCGAGCTGCTGAAGGCGATCAAGGCCGAGGACGGCCTCAAGCACCTGCCGGTGCTGATGGTCACGGCGGAAGCGCGCAAGGAGGACATCGTGCTCGCCGCGCAAAGCGGGGCGGCCGGCTACATCGTCAAACCCTTCACCAAGGCGACGCTCGAGGAGAAGGTGCAGAAGATCCTCCAGAAGCTCGCCGCCACCGCCTGAACCGGACCCAGGGAAACAACATGAAGATGGAAAGCGCACAAGTCCTGCTCGAGCGGGCCGACCCCAGCCTGCTGGCCAACAACGCCACGCAGCAGGAGATTTTCCAGCAGATCGGCACCATGACGCGCCTGCTGCACGACACCATGCAGCAGCTGGGCGTGATGCCGCGCCTGCAGACCGCCGCCGACGGCCTGCCCGACGCGCGCAGCCGCCTCAACTACATCGCCGAGAAGACCGCTGCGGCCGCCGACAAGGTGCTGAACACGGTCGACCAGGCCAAGCTCGAGCACCAGGCGATCAGCGAGCAGACGCGGGCGCTGGCGCAGGCGCTGTCGGCCGACCCGGTGCGTGCCGTCGCCTCCGGCGCGGTGTTCAACTTCGTCGCCGACGTCGAGGCGCGCACCGAGCGCATCGACCAGCACCTCACCGACATCATGCTGGCGCAGGACTTCCACGACCTCACCGGCCAGGTCGTGGCCAAGGTGGTGAAGCTGGCCAACGACCTCGAGGACAGCCTCGTCAAGCTGCTGGTGCAGGTGGTGCCCGACGACCACCGCGAGAAGGTCGACCCGAACGTGCTCAACGGCCCCGTCGTCAACCCGGAAGGCCGCACCGACGTGGTCGCCAACCAGGGCGAGGTCGACGACCTGCTCGCCAGCCTCGGCTTCTGATCCCCGCCGCGCGCGGCGTCGGCCGCGCGTCTGCGGCGATGCGACAAGGGCCTCTTCGCGGGCCCTTGTGGCGTTTGCGGCCGCGGCAGGCGGATCGGTCTTGCTGGCGTATTCATTTTTGAATATATTGAATACGCGGAAACCTTTAGGAAAGCCTCATGCCCCGCGCCACCACCACTCTGACGGTACGCCTCAGCGGAGCGCTGAGCGATTTCGTCGCCGAGAACGTGGGCGAGACGGGCGAATACGAGAACGTCAGCGAGTACATCCGCGACCTGATCCGTCGCGACAAGGAGCGCAAGGATCAGGCGTCGTTCGAGCGGCTCGAGGCCGAGCTTGCACGAGCCTTTGCAGCCCCTGATTCATCGTACCGACCGCTGCGCGCCGTTGACGTGATTGCACGCAACCGGGCCTGACGGGGTGACGCGGATCCGGATTCAGGAGTCGGCCTCCTGCCGGCTCGACGAGATCCACCGCTACACCCGCGAACGCTGGGGCGTCCCGCAGGCCGACCGCTACATCACCGGCTTGTTCGAGGCCTTCGAGGGCATCGAGACGAGCAGAACCCGCTCGCGGCCGATTCCCGCGGCGTTCGGCGTCGAGGGCTACTTCTTCCGCTACGAACGCCACTTCGTCTACTGGCGCCGGCTCGCGAACGGTGACGTGGGCATCGTCACCATCCTGCACGAGCGGATGCACCAGATCGCGCGCTTCCGGGATGACTTCGGTCTGTAGCGCGCTGCGTGCGCGCCTCGAGGTAGCCCAGGGCGATTCGGGCGCTCGCCGTGGCCACGCTTCTGACGTTGCCGCGCACCTGACCGACGGCGCTGCCAAGGCGTCCCTGCAGCAGTTTCAGAACCTGATTCTGGTGCCCTCGCCTCTCCTCTCCGAGCGTCGCTATGGAAACATATTTGTTATGATGCGGCGTGGACTACCGGATCGAGTACTACAGCCCGGTTGTGCAGGAAGAGATCCTCGCGCTTCCCGACTCGCTTGCGGCGCGCTACATCGTGCTGACCCGCCGAATGCAGGCTTTGGGTCCAAACCTTGGCGAGCCGCATACCAAGGCCTTTGGACAAGGCCTGTTCGAGTTGCGGCTGAAGGGCGCCGAAGGGATTGCACGTGTCTTCTACTGCTGCTTGATCGGCAAGCGGATCGTCATGCTCCACAGCTTCGTCAAGAAGTCGCGCAAGACGCCGAGCGTCGAGCTTGGCATCGCCATGGACCGGTTGAAGGAGGTGAAACGTGAAAACGCATGAACAGATCGTCAAGACGCTTCTGCGCCGGCCTGCCGTTCGTGCCGAGGTCGAGCGCATCGAGCGCGAAGAGGGTGAGCTGCTGGATGCCTTGCTGAAGGCGCGGCATGAGGCGGGCCTGTCGCAGGCTCAGGTGGCCGAGCGCATGGGGACGCATGCGCCGGCCGTGGCCCGCCTCGAGCGTTCCTTGGCCACCGGCAAGCACTCGCCGTCGCTGGCGACGCTGCGCAAGTACGCTGACGCCTGCGGCAGGCAGTTGGTGCTCAGGGTGGATTGAGGGGCCTTGCATGCGGGGGCGCAGGAACGCGGCGCGTTCCTTGGCGCCCGCTCAAGCCCCGAGCTTGAACACCGCCACCGCGCGCACGAGCTGCTGGGCCTGCTCCTGCAGGCTCGAGGCGGCGGCAGCGGTTTCCTCGACGAGGGCGGCGTTGTGCTGCGTCGTCTGGTCCATGCGGCTGACGGCGGCGCCGACCTGCGACACCCCCTCGCTCTGCTCGGCGCTGGCGCCGCGGATCTCGCCCATGATGCTGCTCACGCGCGCGATCGAGGCGACGATCTCCTGCATCGTCGCGCCGGCCTGGTCGACGAGCGTGGTGCCGGCGTCGACCTGCTCGACGCTGGCGCCGATCAGCGACTTGATCTCGCGTGCGGCGTCGGCGCTGCGCTGCGCGAGGCTGCGCACCTCGGAGGCGACGACGGCGAAGCCGCGGCCCTGCTCGCCCGCGCGCGCGGCCTCGACCGCGGCATTGAGCGCGAGGATGTTGGTCTGGAAGGCGATGCTGTCGATGGTGCCGATGATCTCGGAGATCTTCTGCGAGCTGGCCTGGATCGCCTTCATGGTCTGCACGACCTTGGTCATCACCATGCCGCCCTGGCCGGCGACCTCGCTTGCGCCCTGGGCCAGCTCGCTGGCCTGGCGCGCGTTGTCGGCGTTGTGGCCGACGGTGGAGCCGAGCTCGTCCATCGAGGCCGCGGTCTGCTGCAGCGCGCTGGCCTGCTCCTCGGTGCGCTGGCTGAGATCGAGGTTGCCCTGGGCGATCTGGGCGCTCGCCGTGGCCACGCTCTCGGCGTTGCCGCGCACCTGGCCGACGACGCTGCCAAGGCGTCCCTGCATCTCGCGCAGCGCGGCCAGCAGGCGGCCCAGCTCGTCGCGCCCGGCCTCGGGCACCGCGGTGCCGAGGTCGCCCTCGGCCACCGCCTGCGCCACGCGCACCGCGGCGGCCGCCGACTGCGTGGTGGCACGGGCGATCGCCCACATCAGCCAGGCGCACAAGGCCGCCAGCAGCACGATCGCCAGCGCCATGACGGCAAGCTCGGTGCGCTCGGCGGCGAGCCGGTCGTTGGCACGCCGCTCCAGGTGGTTGAAGGCGTCGTTGCCGAAGGCGAAGACGTCGTTGAGCGCCTTGGTGCTCGCGTCGAAGTAGTCCTTGGGCGCAAGCTTCAGCAGCTCGGCCTTGACGAGCTGGGTGTCGATCAGCTCGAACAGCGACTTCAGGCTGGTTTCGGCCTTGGCCTTGGATCCTCCGAGGATTTGCTGCAGCTCCTCGCTGCCCTTGGCGGCAATGCCAAGCGCCTTGGCGGAGGTGGTCTCGCGTTCATGCGCCATCGTCAGCAGCGCCTGCAGGTCGGCACGGCCCTTGAGGCCGAGCGTGCCCTGACCAAGCGCCTCGATCCCGAGTGCGCGCATCTGCCCAAGAGACTCGGTCATCTTCGGGATCAGGTTGAGGACGGCGTCCTGCAGGTGGTAGTCGGCGGCGTCGGCCATCAGCACGAGGCCGCTGCTCTGCGCCAGGTCCTCGAGCAGATCGAGCTGCGCGGCCACCACGCGGCTGTGGCGCACGAAGCTGTCGGGCACCGTCACCGCGCCCTTGCCGACGGCGGTGCCGAGATCCTGCAGGGTCTTGGCGCTCTCGGCCAGGCGCTTGGCGAGATCGCCGTTGCCGAAGGCGGCGAAGGCGGCCTGCGTCGCACCGAGCGCCGCGACCAGCTCCTTGGCCTTGGCCTGCTGCGCCGCGGCCATCGAATCGTCGCCGCCGAGCAGTCCGGCGGCCAGGCCGCGGTGCTGCTGGGTGAACTGCACCAGGCGCAGCAGCTCGCGCGCCGGCGCGATGCCCGCCTGCTGCAGCTGGGCGGCGCGGATCTCCTGCACCGAGTTGCCGACGACGAGCGCGGTGGGTGCGGCCAGCATGCAGGCGGTGAGGCCGCCGATGAGCCCGAACTTGGCGGACATCGACAGGTTGCGGATGAACTTCATGACGGTGCTCGCTTTCGACGCCCGCAGGCGCCCGGACAGGGGGACGGATGAATCGGACAGTAAATCGCGGGCGCCGCGCACGAGGCAGGGCTCGTGCGGGCGGACCCTCACCTGGGTGATTTCGGCACTAACCCCCCCTGGCCTTAGCGCGAAAAAGCGGCCGGACCGTGCGCCAGTTCCGCGGGCCGTGTCGCGCCGGCCGCGACGCGCCCGGGCCGAGGCACGGGCGGGGCGCGAAAACGGCGTCGAATCGGCCGCTTATCCGGCTCAAGTCGGCGGCAGGCGCGGGCACGATCGCTCAGGCTGCACAAGGCAGCGCACTGCACGAGGCCATGGCCGATTCCCAGGACAAGCCGCTGCCGGCATCACCGCGCAAGATCCAGAAGGCGCGCGAGGATGGCCAGCTCCCGCGCTCGCGTGACCTCGGTCACGCGGCGGCGATCGGCGTGGGCACGCTGCTGCTGATCGCGCTGGGCCCGCGCGTGGTCGAGCGGCTGCGCGGCGTGCTGGCGTCGGCCCTGCAGTTCGACGCGGTGCAGCTCGCCGAGCGCGACGCCATGCTGCGCCAGCTGACCGCGCTGGCCGGCCAGGCCTTGCTGCTCGTGCTGCCGTTGGGCGTGGTGATGATCCTCGCCGCACTCGCCGCGGCGCGGCTGTGCGGCGGCTGGAACTGGACGCTCAAGCCGCTGTCGCCCAAGTTCGGCAAGCTCAATCCGCTGACGGGATTCACCCGCATCTTCTCCAAGGTGCAGCTGATCGAGACGCTGAAGTCCTGCCTGCTGGCGGCCCTGCTGCTGGGGCTTGGCGCCCATTACCTGTGGGACGGACTCTGGGTCTACGCCGGCATCGGGCAGCAGCCGCTGCCGGCGGCCTTGGCGAGCACCGGCGAGCTGCTGCGCGGCGGCCTCACGCTGGTGCTGCTGGCGCTCGCCGGCTTCGCGGTGATCGACGTGCCGCTGCAGCGCTGGCGCAACGCGCACCAGCTGCGCATGACGCACCAGGAAGTCAAGGACGAACACAAGCAGGTCGAGGGCAATGCCGAGGTCAAGGGCCAGATCCGCGCGCGCATGCGCCAGATGGCGCGGCGGCGCATGCTGGCCGCGGTGCCGCAGGCCGACCTCGTGGTGATGAACCCGACGCACTACGCCGTCGCGCTGAAGTACGACGAGGCGACGATGGCCGCCCCCACCGTCGTCGCCAAGGGCACCGACCTGCTGGCGCTGAAGATCCGCGACCTTGCCGCCGAGCACCGCGTGCCGGTGCTGCAGGCGCCGCCGCTGGCGCGCGCGCTCTACGCGCACGCCGAGATCGACGAGGAGATCCCCGGGGCGCTGTTCGCCGCGGTGGCGCAGGTGCTGGCCTGGGTCTACCAGCTGCGCCACGCCGGGGCCGGCATGGCGCAGGCGGCGCCGCAACCGCAGGTGCCGCCCGAACTCGACCCGCAGCAGGGCGGCGCCCTGCGGCCGCGCCGTAGGAGCACGCGATGAAGGCCTGGATGCAGCGCCTGCAGGCGCGGCTCGGCCCGCACGCCGGGCACGTCAAGACCTTGACGATACCGCTCTTCGTCGTGCTGATGCTCACGATGATGGTGCTGCCGCTGCCGGCCTTCGTGCTGGACCTGCTGTTCACCACCAACATCGCGATGGCGCTGATGGTGATGATGGTCTCGGCGCAGATGGTCAAGCCGCTGGACTTCACCGCGCTGCCGACGGTGCTGCTCGTCACGACCCTGATGCGGCTGTCGCTGAACGTGGCCTCGACGCGCGTCGTGCTGATGGACGGCCACAACGGTCCGGGTGCCGCCGGCAAGGTGATCGAGTCCTTCGGGCATGTGCTGATCGGCGACAACTTCGCGGTCGGCCTGATCGTCTTCGCCATCCTCGTCGTCATCAACTTCGTCGTCGTCACCAAGGGTGCCGAGCGCATCGCCGAGGTCGGCGCGCGCTTCACCCTGGACGCGATGCCAGGCAAGCAGATGGCCATCGACGCCGACTTGAACGCCGGCCTGATCGACGAGCAGGAGGCCAAGAAGCGCCGCGCCGAGGTCGGCGAGGAGGCGGACTTCTTCGGTTCGATGGACGGCGCCAGCAAGTTCGTGCGCGGCGACGCGATGGCCGGCCTGCTGATCCTCTTCATCACCATGGTCGGCGGCTTCATCATCGGCATGGCCAGCCACGGCATGAGCGCGGCCCAGGCCGCCAGCAGCTACGTGACGATGGCGGTGGGCGACGCGCTGGTCGCGCAGATCCCGGCGCTGCTGATCTCGGTGGCCTCGGCGATGGTGGTCTCGCGCGTGGGCAAGGACGAGGACGTGGGCTCGCAGATCCGCGGCCAGGTGTTCGACTCGCCGCGCTCGCTGGCGATCGCCGCGGGCATCGTGTTCGGCCTGGGCCTGGTGCCGGGCATGCCGCATCTCGTGTTCTGGTTCGTCGGCGGCGCACTGGGCTGGCTGGCCTGGATGCTGCTCAAGCGCAGCCGCGCCGAGGCCGCGCAGGCGGCGGCACCGCGGCCTGCCGGCGACGCGCCGGTGGCCGGCGCCGAGGCGAGCTGGGACGACCTGGCGCCGGTGGACACGCTGGGCCTGGAGGTCGGCTATCGCCTCATCTCGCTGGTCGACAAGGCCGGGGCCGGCAGCGGCGCCGACCTGCTCGGGCGCATCAAGGGCGTGCGCAAGAAGTTCGCGCAGGACGTGGGCTTCCTGCCGCCGCCGGTGCACATCCGCGACAACCTCGAGCTCAAGCCGAGCGTCTACCAGATCACGCTGCGCGGCGCGGTGGTCGGGCAGGGCGAGGCCTTCCCCAGCCAGTCGCTGGCGATCAACCCGGGCGGCGCGACGGTGCAGCTCCCCGGCACGAAGACGGTCGATCCGGCCTTCGGGCTGCCTGCCGTGTGGATCGAGGAACGCCACAAGGAGGCCGCCCAAATGAGCGGATTTACGGTGGTTGATTGCAGCACCGTGGTGGCGACCCACCTCTCACACTTGATGCAGGTGAATGCCGCCCGGCTGCTCGGACGCGTGGAGACGCAGGCCCTGGTCGAGCACGTCACCAAGCTGGCTCCCAAGTTGATCGAAGACGTGGTCCCCAAGATGGTCGGAATCTCGACGCTGCAGAAGGTGCTGCAACTGCTGCTGGAAGAGGGCGTGCACATCCGCGACATGCGCTCCATCGTCGAGTGCCTGGCCGAGCACGCGGCCACCGTCACCGATCCGGGCGAGCTGGTGGCGCGCATCCGCGTGCACCTCGCGCCGATGATCGTGCAGCAGATCTACGGGCCGGTCACCGAGCTCGACGTGATCGCGCTCGAGCCCGAGCTCGAGCGCCTGGTGACGCAGGCGCTGTCCTCGCCGCACGGCGCGGCGCTCGACCCCGGCGTGGCCGAGACCCTGACCAAGAGCGCTGCCGAGACGGCGACGCGGCAGGAGAGCCTGGGCCTGCCGGCCTGCCTGCTCGTCCCCGACATGCTGCGCGCGCCGATCGCCCGGCTGCTGCGCCGCGCCGCGCCGCGCCTGCGCGTGCTCTCGCACAGCGAAATTCCTGAAACCCATTCGATCCGCATCGGCTCGGTCATCGGAGGCCTGGCATGAACCTCAAGCGCTTCACCGGACGTACTTCGCGCGAGGCCCTTGGCCTGGTGCGGCAGGCCTTCGGCAAGGATGCCGTCGTGATGTCCACGCGCCCCTGCCCGGAAGGGGTGGAGGTGCTGGCGATGGCCCCGGAGAGCCTGCCCCAGCTCGAGAAGCTGGGTGCCGCGGCGCCCCTGGCCGCGCCGGCATCCGGCCGCGGCGCGACGACGCGGCCCGCGCCTGCATCGCTCGGGCTGGTGGCCACCGACGGCCCGGTCGAGCGCGACGTCGAGCAACTGGCGATGAGCACGCTGTCCTTCCAGGACTACGTGCGCGAACGCATGCTCAAGCGCCGCCGCAGCGAGCTGGACGGGCAGGCGGCCGCGCCGGAGCAATCTCTCGAGACCGCCGTGCCCGTGCCGGCGGCTGCGCAGCCGGCCCCGCGCCGCGAGCGCCCGGCCGAGGCGCCGCAGCCCCTGCCCGCCGCGCCGCGGCGCACGATCATGCCCAGCGCAGTCTCCGAGCCCGAGAGCCACCTGCTGCGCGAACTGCAGGACCGGATGCTGGCTGCCGAGCCGCTGCCGCGCGTGCGGGCAGCGTCGCCGCAGGAACTCGTGCAGGACGCAGCGCGGGATCCGCAGCAGGAACAGCAGGCGATGCTGCGCGAGCTGCGCTCGGTGCGCGGCCTGATCGAGCAGCGCTTCGGCGAGCTCGCCTTCATCGAGAAGCTGCAGCGCCAGCCGCGCCAGGCGCTGCTCAGCCACCGGCTGCTCGAGTGCGGCTTCTCGCCGGCGCTGGTGCGCAAGCTGGTCGAGAGCCTGCCCGAGCAGGGCGACGAGACCGAATGGGCGGCCGGCATCCTGCAGCGCAACCTGCAGACCGGCGAGCAGGAGAGCGCGCTCGAGGACCAGGGCGGCGTCTACGCCCTGATCGGCCCGACCGGCGTCGGCAAGACCACCAGCACCGCCAAGCTCGCCGCGGCCTTTGCCGCGCGCCACGGGGCCGGCAACCTCGGCCTGATCACGCTGGATGCCTACCGCATCGGCGCGCACGAACAGTTGCGCGCCTACGGCCGCATCCTGGGCGTGCCCGTGCACACCGCGCACGACCGCGCCTCGCTCGACGACCTGCTGGAGCTGCTGGCAGGCAAGAAGATGGTGCTCATCGACACCGCCGGCATGGCGCAGCGCGACACCCGCACCAAGGAGCTGCTGGACATGCTTGCGCATCGCTCGGTGAACCGGCTGCTGGTCGTCAACGCCGCCAGCCAGGGCGAGACCATCGAGGACGTGCTCGCGGCCTATCGCGCGGCGAGCTGCCGCGGCGTCATCCTCTCCAAGATCGACGAGGCGATGAAGCTCGCGCCGGCGCTGGACGCGCTGATCCGCCACAAGGTCAAGGTGCTGGCGGTGGCCAACGGCCAGCGCGTGCCCGAGGACTGGCATCGCCTGTCGGCGCAGGCGCTGGTGCAGCGCGCGCTGCGCAGCGGCGGCTCGGCGGCGTGGAAGCTCGACAACGTCGACGTGAAGCTCGTCTTCAGCGGCCAGCCCGCGCACGACGCGGCGATGCTCGCTGCGGGTGCCTGAGGCCGAGGTCGACACCATGCACGCGACGATCGCCCCCGAGGCTGCCGCCACCGCCACCGCCGCCGCCAGCGCGGCTGCCGCCGCCCGCGCGCTGCGCCGGGAGGATCCGCCCGACCAGGCCAGCGGCCTGCGCCGCCTCTTCGCCGCCACGCGGCGCCGCCAGCTGCTGCCGGTCGTGGCCAACCCCTTCGTCCCGGCCGCGCAGGCGGTGCTCGAGATGCTCTCGGCCGCCCTCGTCGCGCAGGGGCACCGCGTGCTCGTGGTCGACGCCGCCGGCACCGCCCCGCGGCCGCACGAGATGGCGGTGATCGACCTCGCCGCAGGCGTCGAGGCGCTGCATCCGCAGGTCGCCTACCTCGCCGCGCGCGGCCTGCCGCTGCGCTACGTCGATGCCCGCGGCAGCGCCGGCGCCTTCGTCGACGCCGCCTTCGACGCCGCGCCGTCCTGCGACGTCGTGCTGCTGCACGCCGACCCGACCGACCTCGCACGCATGCTCGGTGCGCGCGCGGCACGGCCGCTGCTGCTGGCCGCCGACGACCCCGAGGCGCTCAAGCAGGCCTACGCCGGCTGCAAGCTGCTGGTGCAGCGCTCGGCGCTGATGACCTTCGACCTGCTGCTGGCGGCCAGCCCCTTCGAGCGCCGCGCCGCCCTCATCGTCGAGCGCCTGGCCAGTTGCGCCGACACCTTCCTCGGCGCCGTGCTGCAGGCCGCGGTCACGGTCGACGCGCTGCGCGATCCGCAGGCCGCGCAGGGCCCGGCCCTCGCGCGCCTGCTGCAGGCCCAGCTTGCCGCAGCCGACAGCGCGCGGCCGCCGGCACCGCTGCGCAGCGCCCGGCCGGAGCTGCCGCCTGCGTCGCGCACCGCGGCGCTGCGCGAGCCCGCCTTCGCCTTCTGACCCGAACCCCTCACAGGCCGTCCAACCATGTACACCGCCAAGGGACAACTCGACCCCAGTGCACTGCTGCGGCAGTACAGCCCGCTCGTGCGCCGGCTGGCGCACCAGATGATCGCCAAGCTGCCGGCCAACGTCGAGCTCGACGACCTGATCCAGGTCGGCATGATCGGGCTGTCGGACGCGCTGACGCGCTTCGATGCCGCGCAGGGCGTGCAGTTCGAGACCTTCGCCACCCAGCGCATCCGCGGGGCGATGCTCGACGAGCTGCGCGGCAGCGACTGGATGAGCCGCGGCGACCGCCGCCACCAGCGCTCGATCGAGAACGCGGTGCACCGCCTCGAGCAGCGCCTGGGCCGCGCACCCAACGAGGGCGAGATCGCCGCGGAGATGGGCTTAGCCCTCAGGGACTACCAGGAACTGCTCGGCAAGGTGCGCGGCACGCAGCTCATCTACCTCGAGGACATGAGCAGCGACGGCGGCGACGACGACTACCTCGACCGCCACGTCGCCGACGAGGAAGCCAACCCGCTGGGCCGCGTCGAGGACCAGCGCATGCGCCAGGCGCTGGTCGACGCGATCAAGAACCTGCCCGAGCGCGAGCAGCTCGTGATGAGCATGTACTACGAAGAGGACATGAACCTGAAGGAGATCGCGGCCGTTCTCGGCGTCACCGAGAGTCGCGTCTGCCAGCTGCACAGCCAGTCGATCGCAAGGCTGCGCACGCGCTTGCGCGAGTGGTGATCCTGTCGATGGCGATGAACCCGTGTGAAGTGATGACCGCAGTTCGCTCGATGCGCAGCGCTCTTCCCTGAGACGGGAACGCGGTGCGCCGAGGCAGCATGTGTAGGAGAGACGATGTTCAAGCTGATCAAGCGCCGCGCCACGGCGACTCCCTCGCCGTCGGTCGAGCCCGATGCCCAGGCCAGCCGCCATCCCGATCGGCCGGATGCTGCCAACGACGCACGCGCGCTGGCGGCCAGCCTGAGCGAACGCGCCAGCCTGATGGGGCGTGACGCCGCCGAAGTGCGCGGCGTGCTGGAGGACAGCAACCGCCTGGCCGCGGCGCAGGCCCAGGCCCTGCAAGGCCTGTGCGCCGATGCCAGGACCTTGCGCAGCAGCCAGCAGACGATCGACCAGGAAGCCGGCGCGGGCCTGGCCGCCACGCACAGCGCGCGCGAGGCGGTGCAGGCCCTGGGCGGCGAGGTGACGGCCATCGTGCAGACCCTGCAGCAGGTGGCCGAGGCCGCAGGGCAGATCACGCAGGTCGCGCTGCAGACGCGCCTGGTGGCCTTCAACGCCTCGGTCGAGGCCAAGCGCGCTGGCGAGGCCGGTCGCGGCTTCGGCGTCGTGGCCGACGCGGTCAAGGATCTGGCGGGCCGCGTCGAGTCGTCCTCCAAGAACATCATGGGCACGGTGGCCACCCTCGAGGAGCGCATCGCGCGGCTGGCGCGCGAGACCGCGCGCCCGAGCGGGGACAGCCGCCAGCAGGGTCAGGTGCACCGGGCGCTGCAGCAGGTCGACGACGCGATGCAGCGCATCGGGCAGGCGAGCCGGGATGGCAGCGTGCAGTGCGGCCGGCTCGAGGAGAGCATGGGCGGCATCGAGGCCGCGATGCAGCGCACCGCGCAGGCGCTCGAGTCGGCGTTGCAGCGCACCGAAACCTTCCTGCAGGTATCCGAACATCTGATCGAGGCGGTCGCCGACTGCGGCATCCAGACGGCCGATTCGCCCTACATCGCCGCGGTCCAGCAAGCCGCGGCACAGGTGAGCAAGCTGCTGGAGGACGCGCTGCGCACCGGCACGGCGTCGACCGAGGACTTGTTCGACGAGGGCTACGTACCGATGCAGGGCAGTGCCCCGCCCCAGCACACGACCCGCTTCACGGCACTGGCCGAGCGGCTCTTCCCGCAGGTGCAGGAGCGCCTGCTCGGGCTCTCCGACAAGGTGGTCTTCTGCATCGCCGTCGATCGCAACGGCTACGTCCCCTGCCACAACACGATCTACAACCAGACGCAGCGGCCCGGTGACCTTCCCTGGAACACCGCGCACGCGCGCGGCCGGCGCATCTTCAACGACCGCACGGGCCTGGCCAGCGCGCGCAACACCAAACCCTTCCTGCTGCAGACCTATCGGCGCGACATGGGGGGCGGCCAGTTCACGGTGATGAAGGAGGTCTCGGCGCCCGTTGCCGTCGCGGGCCGCCACTGGGGCGGGCTGCGTCTGGCGTACCGGTTCTGACGACGGGCCGCGGCGGTCGCCGGCCCGACCCGCGCCATGCCCGAAACTCGCGGGCATGCACACCGTCGAGATCGTCCTCGTCGTCGTCCTGCTCGGGGCCCTGACCGGGATCGTCGCGCGCTACCTGCGCGCCATACCGCTGCCGCTGATCCAGATCGCGCTCGGCGCGCTGCTGTCCTGGCCGCAGCAGGGCCTGCACATCGCCTTCGATCCCGAGCTCTTTCTCGCGCTCTTCATCCCGCCGCTGCTCTTTGCCGACGGCTGGCGCATTCCCAAGCGCGAGTTCTTCGCGCTGCAGGCGCCCATCCTGCGGCTGGCGCTCGGGCTCGTGCTCTTCACCGTGCTGGGCCTTGGCACGCTGATCCACGGGCTCCTGCCCGAGGTGCCGCTGACGGTGGCCTTCGCGCTCGCCGCCGTGGTGTCGCCGACCGACGCGGTGGCGGTATCGGCGATCACCCGCAACCTGGGCATGCCCGCGCGCACCCTGCATCTGCTGCAGGGCGAATCGCTGCTCAACGACGCCTCGGGCCTGGTGGCGCTGAAGTTCGCGGTGGCCGCGACGCTGACCGGCGTCTTCTCCTGGACGGCCGCGGTGCGCGAATTCCTCTGGCTCGCGCTCGGCGGCCTGGGCGTGGGCGCGCTGCTGGGCTGGGGCTTTGCCGCCGCGCGCGAGACGGTGACGCGCCGCGTCGGCGACGTCGCCGCCACGCAGATGGTGCTGCTGCTGGTGCTGCTGCCCTTTGCGGCCTACCTGCTGTCCGAGAGCATCGGCGTCTCGGGCATCCTCGCCGCGGTGGCGGCGGGCTTCACCACCAACTTCGCCGACCTGCGGCGCAGCGCCTTCATCGCCGAGCGCATCCAGTCCGAAGGCGTGTGGACGATGATGGAGTCGGCCTTCAACGGCGCGGTCTTCCTGCTGCTCGGGCTGCAGTTGCCGGCCATCGTCGGCAGCACCTTGCACGCGGCGGGCGGGCAATGGTGGCTTCCGGTGGGGCAGGCGCTGGCGATCAGCGTCGGCCTGCTCGGGCTGCGCTGGCTCTGGCTGGCGCTGGGCGTGCGCAGCAGCCTGTGGCGGGCGCACGAGCGCGGTCGCATGGCCGAGCAGCCCTCGCCGCTGCTGACCCTGGCCACGACCCTGGCCGGCATCCGCGGCGCGGTCACGCTGGCCGGTGCGCTCTCGGTGCCGCTGCTGATGGCCGACGGCGCGCCCTTCCCGGCGCGCGAGCAGCTCGTCTTCCTGGCCACCGGCACCATCCTGTGCACGCTGGTCATCGGCAGCGTCGGCCTGCCGCTGGTGCTGCGCCGCCTTCCGGCCCGCGGCGAGCCGCTGCTCGCGCGCGAGGATCGCGAAGCAAGGCTTGCGGCCTGCCGCGCCGCCATCGCCTTTCTCGCGCGGCCGCCGGTGCCATCGTCGGCCGACGAGCCGGAACGAGGCGCATTGCACCAGGAAGCCAGCGGCCGCCTGACGCAGGACTACCGCAAGCGCATCGACATGCTCGAAGCCCCCGACGCCACGCAGACGCCCGAGGCGCAGGCCGAGGCCCCCGACGCCGTGCGCGAGCGCCGCCAGCGCTACCTCGCCGAAATGGAGCTGCGCCTGCAGGCCCTGCGCGTCGAACGCGAGGCGCTCTACGCGGAGCGCCACGCCCAGCGCATCAACGACGAGACCCTGCGCGCGCTGGTGGCCGAACTCGACCTCTCCGAAATCGCCCTGCGCAAGCGCCTCACCGTGGCCCGCCGCGCGCTCGGGCTGGCGGCGGGGGAGGGGGATTGAGGGGCGTGGGTTCGACGATTTGGCCGCGTCACTTCAACCCGTACCACACGCCACGCCCGCTGCCGTGCCGCTCCAGATGATGGCGTTCGCTCAGGCCGCGGAAGTGCTGCTTCAGGGTGTTGCGGCTCGCACCGGTGAGTTTGATCGCCTCGGCCATCGTGACGCGGCCGTGCTCGCGGGCGAACTCCACGATTCGTAGTGACAGATCGGGCAGCGCGGCCAGCACGATCCTTTCGCGCTCGACCTTTTTCCGAAGACGCCGAACCTGCTCGCCCAGGGAGCGCAGGAAGAACAGCAACCACGGTTGCCAGTCCGGAGCGTCGGTGCGGATCGTGCCCTGCGTTTGCCGCAACGCGAGGTAGTAGCCCTCCTTGCTGGCCTCGATCACGCTTTCCAGCGAGCTGTACGGGACATAGGCATAACCCGCTTGCAGCAGCAGCAGGGTCGTCAACACACGACTGAGCCGCCCGTTGCCGTCCTGGAACGGGTGGATTTCGAGGAACACGACCACGAAGATGCCGATGATGAGCAGTGGGTGCAGCGTCGCCTTCTCGCGTTCATCGCTGACCCATGCCAGCAGCTCGGTCATCAAGCGCGGCGTGTCGAATGGCGTGGCCGTCTCGAAGACGATGCCTATTTGCCTGCCCTTCTCATCAAAGGCCGCGACGCTGTTCGAGTGGGTCTTGTAGGCGCCTCGATGCCACTCATCCTTCTGGCTGTATTGAAGCAGGATCTGGTGGAGTTGCTTGACGTGGTTTTCGGTGAACGGGATGTCCTCCCATGCCCGGAAGATCAAGTCCATCAGCTCGGCATACCCGGCAACCTCCTGCTCATCCCGCGAGTCGAACTTCTTGATCGCCAGGTTGGACAGCAGTCGCTCGACCTCTCGGTCGGAGAGCTTGCTGCCCTCGATGCGGGTGGACGAGCCGATGCTCTCGATGGTGGCCACACGCCGCAACGCCGACAGGCGGTCGGGCGCTAGCGTGCCCAACGCGCGCCACGCACCTTTGAATTCGTCGATCCGGGCGACCAAGCCCAAGACCTCCGGGGTGATCTGGAGGGTGTTGGTTCCGAACATGGGCCAATAGTACGCCCAATTACACCCATTTCGACAAATGGAAGATTGGGTGTAAATGAGCCTGGCAATGGATGGGCGCCTTCGGAGCTGGCACCGTGACGGCTGGCATCGCGACGGATGCGCTCGTGACTATCGCTCGCCGCGATCTCCATGCAGGCATTGCATGGAGACCGCGACGATGACTCGAAGCTTGCCTGTTGGGTGGCGTCAGAAGGCCTGTACGGGTGCAGTCGCCGGGCGGCTACGGCCTTGGCTCACCGTCTGCGCTGCGAGCCAGGCGCTGGCCTCGTCGGCGGGCATGGGGCGAGCGAAGTAGTAGCCCTGGACTTCGTCGCAGCCCTGGCGGCGCAGGAAGTCGAGCTGCTCGGCGCTCTCCACGCCCTCGGCGATGACGCGCAACTGCAGGTGGTGCGCGAGGCCGACGATGGCTACGACGATCGCGGCGTCGTCGGGGTCCTCGGCGACGTCGCGAACGAAGGAGGCGTCGATCTTCAGGCGGTCGACGGGGAAGCGCTTGAGGTAGGAGAGCGAGGAGTAGCCGGTGCCGAAGTCGTCGATCGAGAGCTTGACGCCCAGCGCCTTCAGGCGCTGCATGGTCTGCAGGTTCGCCTGCAGGTCGAGCAGGGTCGATTCGGTGATCTCCAGCTCCAGCCGCGCCGCGGGCAGGCTGGCGCCGGACAGCGCGCGCTGCACGACCTCGTCCAGACCCGGGTGGCGGAACTGCCGCGCCGAGAGGTTGACCGAGACGCCGGGCGCGTGGCCGTCGCTCGTCGGCAGCCGCGCCGCCCAGCGGCAGGCCTCGCCCAGCACCCACTCGCCGACCTCGACGATGAGGCCGGTCTCCTCGAGGATGGGAATGAAGACGGCGGGCGAGACCGCACCGAGCCGCGCGTTGCGCCAGCGCAGCAAGGCCTCGAAGCCGATCACGCTGCCGTCCTCGATGGCCACCTTGGGCTGGTAGTGCAGCGCGAACTCGCCGCGCGAGAGCGCCCCGCGCAGCTCGTTGCCCAGCTCGAGCCGCTCCTGCGCGCGGGTGCTGATGGCCTGGGTGAAGAACTCGAAGCCGTCGCGGCCGTTCTCCTTGGCGCGGTACATCGCGGCGTCGGCGTTCATCAGCAGGGTGTCGACGTCGCCGCCGTCGCGCGGGTAGATGGCGATGCCGATGCTGGCGGTGACGTAGACCTCGCGCTCGCCCAGCCGGTAGGGCTGCGCCGACTGCTCGAGGATCTTCACCGCGACGTGGGCGGCGTCCTCGTCCTGGGCGAGGCCTTCGACGACGAGGGTGAACTCGTCGCCGCCGAGCCGGCTGACGGTGTCGCTGACGCGCACGGCGGCCGTCAGGCGTGTGGCCACCTGCTGCAGCAGCGCGTCGCCCGCGGCATGCCCGAGCGAGTCGTTGACGTGCTTGAAGTTGTCGAGGTCGACGAAGAGCAGGGCCACGCGCTGCTGCTGCCGGTCGGCCGTGTGCAGGGCGTGGGCGAGGCGCTCGCGGAAGAGTGCACGATTGGGAAGGCCGGTGACGCCGTCGAAGTTGGCCATGTAGGCGAGGCGGCCTTCGAACTGGCTGCGCTCGGTGACGTCGATGACGATACCGATCATGCGCAGCGGCCGCCCCTGCGCATCGCGCGTCAGCTCCGCGTTTTCGCGTACCACGCGTACTTCGCCGTCGGGCCGCACGATGCGGTGTGTGAGGTCGTAGGGTTCGCCGGTGGCAAGCGTGCGGCGCACGGCGGTGTCCACGTCGGCGCGGTCCTCGGGGTGCACGCGCTCGAGGAAGGCGTCGTAGCTGGCGCCGAACTGCGCGGGCTCGAGGCCGAAGATGCGGTAGATCTCAGTCGACCAGGAGAGCCAGTTCTCGGCAATGCGCCAGTCCCAGCTTCCCATGGCCGCGATGCGCTGCGCGCGCACGAGGCTGTCCTGGGTTTCGATCATGCGCTGGGACTGCGCCTGCAGCGCCGCCGCGTGGGCGCCGATCAGGCGGTTCTTGCGCAGCACGACGACGAGCGAGGCGCCCAGCGTGAGCAGCAGCATTCCCGCCAGCAGGTAGAGCGCGATGACGATCTCGCGCTGAAAGCGCTCGGCGAGGCTGGGCAGCGGATGGAGGATGGTCGCGCGCGCGGCGATCGCGTCGGGCAGCGTCAAGCCGGCGCGCGTGAGCTCGCGTGCGTCGACGAGGTACTCGTTCGGGCTTGCTTCGATCGGCGCCAGTTGCGGCAGCGGGGTTCCGGCGAGGTGGCGCTGCACCAGGCCTGCTGCGGCCAGGCCTTGCGCGCGGCCGCTCGTGACGTAGCCGCCGAGCACGCCGTCGGCAAGGTAGACACCCTCCATGCTGATCACCGCGCGGCGCCCGAGCCCGGCCAGCGCCGGGATGCTCTCGTTCAGCGTGAGCGGCTGGCCGCGCGCGTCGACGAAGGCGCCGAGGGTCGTCAGGATCAGGAAGCGCTCCGCACCCGACCGCACGCCGGCCAGCACCCGCTCGAGCTGCCGGTCGGCGACGAAGCGGGCGCGGATGCCGGGATGCGCTGCGAGTTCGCCGCGCATCTCCTGCTCGATGGCGCGATAGGTCTCGGAGGCGTCGCCGACGACGACGATCTCGGACACGTCCGGGGCCATCAGCCGCAGCAGCTCGAGGTTGGGGCCGATCTCCTTGCGCTCGAACACGCCGGTGACGCGGGCCGGATCCAGGCGCGCCTTGACCGCGAAGTCGTTCACGCCCGAGAACACCACGGGCGCGGTCGGGAACAGGCGCAGCAGGTGTTCGAGCGCAAAGACGAGCGCGTTGTCGTCGGTGACGTAGATCGCCGCCGGGGTGTAGCCGCGGTAGCGCGCCGCGAGGTGATCGGCCATCTGCTGCGCGTAGGGCGCATCGAAGCGCACGCGCTTGGTGTCCAGCGTCTCGACGCGCAGCTCGTAGCGCCGGCCGGCGTCGGCCGCCAGCCCTTCGAGGAAGCCCTCGTGCTGGCGCCGGGTCCACGGGTACTCCTGGCTGTAGGAGTGCAGCACGAGGATGTCCAGCGGCCGCGCCGCCCGCGCTTCTGGCGGTGCATCCGCTCGTGTATCCGCTCGCACGACCCCCAGCGCGCACGGCCCGAGCAGCGCGAGCAGCGCGAGCACCAGCCGCGCCAGCACCAGCCGCACGGCCAGGCGCAGCAGGCCGCGGCGGACGGGGGCAAGCTGAACCTCCATCGGGCAAGTATCGGCCCGATGGCCTGCCGCCTTGACCCTTCTTGACGGGCCTTGACCCCG
Organism: Pseudomonadota bacterium; assembly: GCA_963205125.1. Classification (GTDB taxonomy): domain Bacteria; phylum Pseudomonadota; class Gammaproteobacteria; order Burkholderiales; family Burkholderiaceae_C; genus Rubrivivax. The sequence goes on from CAUJJO010000241.1 coordinate 32,700, forward strand.
TGCACGCTGAGAAATGCCGCCTGATTCGAAGGCGATCGTGCATTCGGCGGCATCATCGGCTCATCGCACCCCGACGCCCTGCGCTGAACGCCGATCGATGAGACTCCCCGCGCGACTTCTTGCCCTCTGCCTGCTCGGCCCGAGCCTGGTCGCGGCGGCCCGCGGGGGCGCCGTGCAGGACAGCATGACCCAGCGCATGCAGGCCTGCGTCGTCTGCCACGGCGAGGAGGGCAGGGCCACGCGCGAGGGCTATCACCCGCGCATCGCCGGCAAGCCCGCGGGCTACCTCTTCGAGCAGCTGCGCAATTTCCGCGAGGGCCGGCGGCACAACGCGGCGATGAACCACCTGACGCAGCGCATGTCGGACGACTACCTGCGTGAGATCGCCCGCTACTTCGCCGAGCTCGACCTGCCTTATCCGCCGCCGCAGCGCCTGGCCTTGTCGGAGGCGCAGCAGCGCGCGGCGCGACGCCTCGTCTTCGAAGGCGCGCCCGAGCGGCAACTGCCGGCCTGCGTGTCCTGCCACGGCACGGCGATGGCGGGCCGGCTGCCGGCGATGCCCGGTCTGCTGAGCCTGCCGGCGGACTACCTGATCGGCCAGCTCGGCGCCTGGCGCAGCGGCCAGCGCCGGGCCAGCCCGCCGGACTGCATGGCGGACGTGGCCAGGCGGCTGAGCGACGAGGAGGTGGGCAGCCTCGCGCGCTGGCTGTCGGCGCAGACGCTGCCGCAGGGCACGCGGCCGCAGGCGCAGGCCACGCAGCCGCTGCCGCTGCGCTGCGGGAGTGGCGAGGCGCCGGTCGATGCCGCGCTGCCGGCCGTTGCCGCGCCGCCCGAGCGCATCGCGCGCGGCGCCTACCTCGCGCGTGCGGGCAACTGCATCGGCTGCCACACCGCGCGCGGCGGCGCGCCGCTTGCCGGCGGGCGCCGCATCGAGACGCCCTTCGGGGCCGTCGTCTCGTCCAACCTCACGCCCGATGCGCGGACGGGCCTGGGCCTGTGGTCGGCCGACGCCTTCTGGCGGGCCATGCACCACGGCCGCTCGCGCGACGGGCGGCTGCTCAACCCGGCCTTCCCCTACGCGAGCTTCACCGTCCTCACGCGCGAGGACTCGGACGATCTCTACGCCTACCTGCGCTCGGTGCCGGCCGTCGAGCGCGCCAACGAGCCGCACGCGCTGTCATTCCCCTTCGGCACGCAGCCGGCGCTGGCGGTCTGGCGCGCGCTCTTCTTCCGGCCACGCGCCTTCGTGCCCGAGCCGCAGCAGGACGCGCGCTGGAACCGCGGCAAGTACCTCGTGCAGGGCCTGGGCCACTGCGCAGCCTGCCATTCGCCGCGCAACCTGCTTGGCGGCATCGACGCGGGCGACGAGCTCGGCGGCGGCCTCATGCCCGGTGCGGGCTGGTTCGCGCCCTCGCTGGCCACGCCGCGGGAGGCCGGCGTGCAGGGCTGGGATCCGGCGCGCGTGGTCGCGCTGCTGCGGGACGGCGTGAGTGCCGGCGCCTCGGTCAGCGGGTCGATGGCCGATGTCGTCTTCGACAGCACCCAACACCTCGGCGCCGACGACCTGCTGGCGATGGCGCGCTACCTGACGACCATCCCGCGGCGCGAACCCGGCCCGCGGCACGAGGCCCCGGGCCGCGCGCTGCCGCCGCAGGAGCTGCAGGCGATGCGGGAGCGCGGGCGGGCCTTGTATGCCGATCGCTGCGCGGCCTGCCATGGCGAGGATGGGCGCGGCGCGCCCGGCATCTACCCGGCGCTGGCCGGCAACCGCGCCGTGACCCTGGCGCGGCCCGACAACCTGGTGCAGATCATCCGCCACGGCGGCTTCGCGCCGAGCACGGCCGGCAACCCCAGGCCCTTCGGCATGCCGCCCTTCGGCCAGCTGCTGGGCGACGCCGACATCGCCGCCGTGACGACTTTCATCCGCGGCGCCTGGGGCAACGCCGCGTCGCCGGTCTCGGTGCTGCAGGTGCTGCGGCTGCGGTAGAGCGCATCGAGGACTCGCGCGTCCCCGGCGCGCGGGTCAGGCTTGCAGGGCGCCCGATCCGGTGGGCCGCAGCGTACTTCCGGCGGCGCTGTAGATGGCTTGCCCCGCCGACTCCGCGGGCAGCAGCACGTCGATCGCGCGGTCCAGCGAGGCGGTGGCGCGCGCCAGTGCTTCGCGCTGGGCGGCGACGCGGCCGCCGGCCAAGGCCAGGCGGTGGCGCAGGGTGGGCGGCACGCTGCCGGCGCGCGCAGCCTGCGCGAACTGGGCGACGGCGCGGGCGAGGGCGCGGTGCAGGGCGCTGGCCTGCGCCTCGATCGCCTGGGCGTCGTTGCTGCACAGTGCCTGGCCGAGGGCGGCGAGGCTTTCCTCGAGCGCGCTCAGCGGCGGCTCGAGCTCGGCCACGCGCTGCAGCGCCTGCATCTCTTCGGGGGAAGTGAACATCACGTGGGGCGCTCGGCTGCGGTTCAACGATAGGTGCGGCCGAGCAGTTCCTTGGCGTTGGCGATCAGCTTGTCGGCGATCGCCTCCGCATCGACCTTGTAGCTGCCGTCCTTGATCGCCCGGCTGACGCGCTCGACCTTGGCGGCGTCGAAGCTGCCCTCGCCCGGCGGCGTGGCCGCCAGCGCCGCCGCCTCGGGGGAAATGGCGACCTTGGCGCTGCCGTCGGTCGGCTGGCCTGCGGGCGCCTGCGCGTTGCCCGGCGCCTTGCGCTCGGGGGTCGACGGCTTGACGGGCAGGGTCTTCTCGAAAGGAAGGATCTTCATGCTGGACTCCGTGGGAGCACATCGGGCAGGGCATTCCCGTCCGACGTAGACGGGGTATCGGCCATCGCCCGCGCGGACTTGAGGGTCCGCGCACACCATTTTCGTGCGCCCCCCGCAAACGAGGGGTCAGCCGCGGCGCCGCGGCGGCTGGGCAGGGGGTGGGCGGCCGGCCTCACAGCTCCATCTCCGCCCGCTGCCGCGCCACCGGCCGCGCGCTGATGACGCGGCCGGACTCGATGCGCAGGCGCACACTCTGGCCCTCCAGCCCCGGCCCCAGCGCGACGGCCTCGGCGGCCACGGTGAAGCCCGCGCCGCGGGCAAGCACCTGCACCGTCTCGCCGGCGGCAAACCATTGCTGCTGGCGCAGATCGCGCCCGTAGACCGGCTGGCCGGCCTGCAGCGTGCGCGCAAGCGTGCGCCCGACCAGCGGCGCGGCCTGCGCCAGCGGCGCCTGGGCGTCGGCGGCCCAGTCGACTTCGGCCGTCTGCAGGTCGGCGCTGGACAGCACCGTGCCGGCAGGCAGCCCGGCGGCGGCGACCAGCGCGGGTGCGAAGACGCGCACCGTCAGCGGCAGCCAGACCTGCCAGTGCACTTGACCTTCGACGCAGCGCAGCCCGATGCGGGTGCGCCCCCAGAGGCGCCCCGGCGGCAGCCGGGGCTCGACGCGCTGGCAGGGGGCAAGGCGCAGCCGCGGATCGAGCTGCCCGAGTTCGACGACCACGCGCGGCGGCTGCGCGCCGGCGCTTGCCTGCGGCGCCTGGCTGAGCGCAAGCTGCTGCAGTCGCTCGGTGAATTCCGCGTCGATCATCGGCCCGGGCGCCGCGCTTGCGCGCATGCCGGGCAGCGCCAAGGCCGCCATCGCCGCCAGGGCGAGGGCGACGGCGAGGGGGCGGGTCGACGACGGACGCAGGGGCTTCTTCACGACCCTGCACTCTAGGCAGGGGCCGCGCGCGGCAGGGGCGGAAATGCAGCGGCTTCTCTGCCTTGTTCGGCGGCTCGCGCCGGGTGCTGCGCTTTCAGAATGCCGGCCATGCCCCATGTCCCATCGGGTCCACCCTGCGGGAGGCCAGCGCGATGATCCACCGACTCACCGGCGTGCTCGACTTCCAGGCGCAGGCGCTGACGCTGCGCTCCGAGCGCCAGCGCCTGATCGCCAGCAACATCGCCAACGCCGACACGCCGGGCTATGTGGCGCGTGACTTCGACTTCGCCCGCGCGCTGCGCGAGGCGACCGCCGGGGCATCGGGCGGCGCCCAGGGCGGCACCTCGGGCAGCTTTCGGCTGGCGGAGAACGCCGGGCAGGGCCTGCCCGTCGGCGCCGAGGGCCCGATGCGCGCGCCGCGCCTGAACTACGCCACGCCCGCGCATGACAACCTCGACGGCAACACCGTCGACATGGATCGCGAGCGCGCCTCGGCGGTCGACAACGCGCTCAAGTACGAGAGCACGCTGCGCTTCATCAACTCGAGCGTGAGGAACACGCTCGACGCGATCAAGCCCTACAACCAGTAAGCCGGCCACCCGCAAGAGCCCGAGGACCGCCCATGAGCATGTTCCGCATCTTCGACGTCGCCGGCAGCGCGGTCAGCGCGCAGAGCCAGCGCCTGAACGTCGTCGCCTCCAACCTGGCCAACGCCGACACCGTGGCCGGCCCCGACGGCCAGGCCTACAAGGCGCGCCAGGTCGTCTTCCAGACCGTGCTGATGGGCGAGCGCGAGCAGCCCGAGGGCGCGGCCGGCGTGCGCGTCAGCACGATCCGCGAGAACGATTCGCCGGGCCGCCGCGTGCACGACCCCAAGCATCCGAGCGCCGACGCCGATGGCTACGTCACCTACAGCAACGTCAACCCGATCGAGGAGATGGTCAACATGATCTCCGCCTCGCGCTCCTACCAGAACGGCGTCGAGGTCATGAACACCGCGCGCAGCCTGCTGCAGAAGACGCTGCAGATGGGCCAGCAGGGCTGAGCGAAGGAGCACCCCCATGAGCACCGTCGACGCCGCCGCCGCCTCCGATCCCTACGCCGCGCTTGCCCAGGGCACCGCCAAGGGCAGCGCCACAAGCAAAGGCAAGGCCGACGACCCCGGCAGCGCCGAGCGCTTCCTGAAGATGCTGGTAACGCAATTGCAGAACCAGGACCCGCTGAACCCGATGGACAACGCGCAGATCACCAGCCAGATCGCGCAGATCAACGCCGTCACCGGGCTCGAGAAGGTCAACACCTCGGTCCAGTCGCTGTCGGGCCAGTTCCTGCAGATGCAGATGCTGCAGGGTGCTGCGCTGGTCGGCCGCGAGGTCATGGTCGAGGGCGACGTGATCACGCGCGAGGGCGGCGTCGGCCGCGGCGCGATCGAGCTCGCCGGGCCGGCGACCTCGGTCAAGGTCGAGATCCTCGGCGCCGACGACAAGGTGGTCGACACCATCGACCTGGGCGCGCTCGGCGCCGGGCGCAGCCGCTTCGAGTGGGACCCGGGAAGCCTGCCCACCGA
>CAUJJO010000242.1 GCA_963205125.1 Pseudomonadota bacterium
TCAAGGCGCGCGAAGGCTTCGCCGACGGCGATCTCGCCGACCGCGGGCTCGCACCGGAGGACGGCGCGCCGCGCCGCTTCGATGCCATCGAGACCAAGGTCGAGGACGGCGTGCTACGCGTGCAAGGCGTGCGCCGCATCAGCGAACGCGCACCGGGCCTGGGCGGCAGCTTCACCTATTGCACGCTCGGTGACGCGCTGGACCTCGAGCAGATGCTCTCCGGCGCACGGCTTCCGGCGGCCGACGCGCTCGGCGCCTGGCTCTTCCACACCGCCACCGGCGGCACGCTGCGCCCGGCGCCGGCCGGCGCGCCGGCATGGTTCCTCGGCGAGACGGAAGATCGCCACGTGTGGCTGATCTACCGTCCCGAACTCGCCTTTCTGAAGAGCACCGATTCGGCGCTGACGCTGGGCCGCGCGCGCGAGTTCGCCGCCTGGGGTGCCGCGCGCGACGAGGCGCTTTCCCGGCCGCGGCGCGGTCACCTCGTCTTCGCGCCGGCCAAGTACCTGAGCAACAAGCAGTTGAAGGAGCATGGCCTGGACTTCGCGCCCTTGCCCTTCGCGCTGTACCGGGAGGGCTGAGGGCCGTGGCCGAAACCTTCGGGCTCGCGCCGGCCACCGCGGCCAAACTGCAGCGCGTCTTCGCCGAGACCCCGGGAATTGACGCGGTGTGGATCTTCGGCTCGCGCGCCACCGGCCGCGCGCGGCCGGAATCGGACGTGGATCTCGCGGTGGATGCGCCGGGTCTGGCGCCTGCCGGGTTCGAGGCGCTGTTGCGGCGCCTGGCGGCGCTGCCCACGCTGCACAAGCTCGACGTCGTGCATTGGCAGGCGGTGAGCGAGCCGGTCTTTCGCGCCGAGATCGCGCGCGACCGGCGGCGCTTCTGGGCACCGGCCGTTCCCGCCGCGGCGGTGCGAGCGGGGGGTGTGGAGCTCAAGCGTTTCCAGTCCGAGGCGATCGACGACCTCGGCCGCTATCTCGACGAATTGGCGCGGCGGCGCACTGCGGCCGAGCAGATGCTGCAGGCGCTGCGTGCGATGGAAGGCGCCGACGAGGAGCGCCGTAGCGCGGGCGATTTCCCGCGCAAGGCCTGGGAGGCGCTGCGCCAGGCCGGCGGTCTGCCGGCCCGCCACGCGGCGCGGGCGCATTCCAGCCGCTGGGACGGCGCCGGCCGCGCCATTCCGAACGTGTGCCTGAAGGTGCCCACCGGCGGCGGCAAGACGCTGCTGGCCGCGGCCGGCATCGCCCGCGTGATGGGGCATTACCTGCGTCGCCACACCGGCCTGGTGCTGTGGATCGTGCCCAACGAGGCGATCTATCGCCAGACGCGTGAGGCCCTGCGCGACCGTGACCACCCCTATCGCCAACTGCTCGGCGTGGCCGGTGCCGGCCGCGTCAAGCTGCTGGAGAAGGACTCGCCGCTCACGCGGCTGGACACCGACAGCCACCTGTGCGTGATGCTGCTGATGCTGCAGTCGGCCGCACGGCAGAGCAAGGAGACGCTGAAGGTCTTCCGCGACCGCGGCAACGTGCTCGGCTTCCTGCCGCCCGAGGACGACGTCGACGCGCACTGGGCCCTGCTGCAGGCGGTGCCCAACCTCGACGCCTATGCGCCCTGGGGTCGCAGCGAGCGCGAGGTGCGCGCGACCAGGGGTTCGATCGTCAAGAGCTCGCTGGGCAACGTGCTGCGGCTGCTGCAGCCGGTGGTGGTCATCGACGAAGGCCACCACGCCTACAGCGAGACGGCGCTGTCGACCCTGGACGGCTTCAACCCGGCTTTCATGCTCGAACTGTCGGCGACGCCGCGGCTGCCGGGCAGCGGCGGCAGCGGCTCCAACATCCTCGTCGACGTGCGCGGCACGGATCTGGACGAGGCGGAGATGATCAAGCTGCCGATCGAGGTCGACGTGAGGGGCTGGGCCGACTGGCAGAGCTGCCTGGGCGCGGCCGTGCAGCGGCTCGATGCGCTGCAGCGCGAGGCCGAGCTGCTGCGCGCCGAGACCGGGCGCTACATCCGGCCGATCCTGCTGGTACAGGTCGAGCGCACCGGCGCCGAGCAGCGCGAGAGCGGCCTCATCCACGCCGAGGATGCGCGCGCCTACCTGCGGCAGCTCGGTTTCGCGGACGACCAGATCGCCGTCAAGACGTCGGAGAAGAACGAGCTCGCCGCGCCCGAGAACATCGACCTGCTTTCGCCCGGCTGCCGCATCCGCGCCATCGTCACCAAGCAGGCGCTGCAGGAAGGCTGGGACTGCCCCTTCGCCTACGTGCTGTGCGCGCTTGCCGCGGGGCGCAATCTGCGCGCGATGACGCAGCTCGTGGGCCGTGTGCTGCGCCTGCCGCACGTGGCCAAGACCGGCCATGCCGCGCTCGATGCCTGCTACGTGTTGTGCCACGACGCACAGACGGGGGAGGTGGTGCGCGCGATCAAGCAGTCGCTCGAGCAAGAGGGCATGGGCGACCTGGGCGTGACGGTGGCCGGCGAAGGGGGCGGCCGCGGCAGCGAAGGCAGCCCCCGCGTGCCGCTGCAGCGGCGCCCGGGTCTTGCGGGCTTGCGCATCTTCGTGCCGCGCGTGGCCTGGGTGGAGGCCGATGGCACGCGGCGCGAGCTCGACTACGACAGCGACGTGCTCGGCCATCTGCCCTGGGAGCGCCTGGACGCGCGCGGCTTCGCAGCCGACTGGGCGCCCGACGCGACGGCGGCAGCGGCCGGGCACTTCGCGATCGGGCTGGACATCCTGGAGCGCGGCCACGCGACGGTGGTCGACGACGCGCTCGAGCCGCAGCGGGTGGACCGGGCCCGACTGGTGCGCGCCTTGCTCGACCTTGCGCCCAATCCCTGGTGGGCGTGGACCTGGGTCGACGGCACGCTGCAGCGGCTGCTGGCACGCGGCCTGGCCGAGCGCGCCATCGCACGTTCGACGGCGTCGCTGATCGAGCGGCTGCGCATCGACCTGGAGGCCGCGCGCGATGCGCTGGCGCAGGCCGTCTTCGAGCAAGGGCTGCACGAGGGCCGCATCGAGTTCAGGCTGCGCGCCGACCGGCTGGACTACGAGTTGCCGTCGACCGCCGAGCTGATGCCCAGTGGCAGGCCGGTGGCGCTGACGCGTCATGGCGACGGCAAGCCGATGCAGAAGAGTCTGCTCGAGCCTGCACTGGCGACGCCGGAACTCAACGACTTCGAGATCCGCGTTGCCGGTTACCTGGACCAGCAGGCTGCGGTCCGATGGTGGCACCGCAACGTGGCCAAGGCCCAGGCCGGGTTGCAGGGCTGGAAGCGCCACAAGGTCTATCCCGACTTCGTCTTCGGCATCGCCGCCGCCGACGGCGCCACGGCGCGCCGCATCGTGCTGCTGGAAACCAAGGGCCTGCACCTGCAGGGGCAGGACACGCGCTACAAGCAGGACTTGCTGGCGCGCCTGGACGCCGCCTTCGCCGACGAGCGCGGCACGCGCATCGGCACGCTGGAGTTGCAGACCGCCGAGCGCGAGACGGTCGAGTGCGCGCTGGTCTTCGATGGCGCCTGGCAAGGCGCGCTGGCGCGACGCTTCTTCGACGGCGGGGGCTGACGCCCAGTCACTCCGGCCCTGCCACCGCCCCCTCCGGCGGCGGCTGGTCGAAGAAGTGCAGGGCCACCAGCAGCGAGAGGGTTGCCGGCATCAGCGCCATCGGGTGCACGATGCCGGCGACCGTGGGCACCACCATCAGGAACAGGCGTAGCGACCAGCTGTAGAGCGCACCGGCGCGCTGCACCCAGTGCGTGGCCACGCCGTTGAAGCGCTTGCGCTCGGGGCTGGCCACCGGCATGGCGACGATCATCGTCGCGTGGCTGAAGAAGCGCATCGACATCGCCGCGCAGGTGTAGCTGGCAAAGAGCAGCGCGACGACCAGCGTGCCGAGCACGACGTGCAGCGGCCCCAGGCCGCTCTGCGGCCAGTGCGAGAGGCCGGTGTAGATCGACGCGCCGCCGATGGTGAGGGCGGCCATCAGCGCCAGCGCCGCGGTCGAGGCGGCGATCGTCGCGGCCATCAGCGCGTTGCGCAGCGCCTGCACGGCAACGACCTCGAAGCCCGACTGCGTCGACATCGCCTGCACCCAGGCGCCGCGCATGCGGGCGTTGATGAATCGTGCCTGGTGCAAGGCGTCGCGGCGGCCGGTGACGTGGGCGCGATACTCGTAGGCGCCGACGATGACCACGCTGGCTGCCAGCGCACCCCATTCGAGCCAGGGCGTCATCGCGGCGCGCTCCTTGGGCTTGGTTTCAGCGGGGTGGCCGTCACCCGTTCAACTGCTGCTCGAGCGCGTGCAGCACCTCGTAGCAGGGCAGCACCTGCGCGACGCTGGCGTTGGGCTCGCGGCCCTCGCGGATCGCGGCGAAGAACTCGCGGTCCTGCAGCTCGATGCCGTTCATCGACACGTCGACCTTGGAGACGTCGATCTTCTCCTCCTTCCCGTCGAAGAGGTCGTCGTAGCGCGCGAGGTAGGTGCCGCTGTCGCCGATGTAGCGGAAGAAGGTGCCCAGCGGCCCCTCGTTGTTGAACGACAGCGAGAGCGTGCAGATCGCGCCGTTCTGCGCTTTCAGCTGGATGCTCATGTCCATCGCGATGCCGAGTGTGGGGTGGATCGGCCCCTGGATCGCGTTGGCCTTGACGATCGGCGAGCGCGCCTGATAGGCGAAGAGGTCGACCGTGTGCGCCGCGTGGTGCCACAGCAGGTGGTCGGTCCAGCTGCGCGCCTGGCCCAGCGCGTTCATGTTGGTGCGGCGGAAGAAGTAGGTCTGCACGTCCATCTGCTGGATGGCGTACTCGCCCTTCAGGATGCGCTGGCGCACCCATTGGTGGCTCGGGTTGAAGCGCCGCGTGTGGCCGCACATGGCGACCTTGCCCGTCTCCTTGGCGCGCTGCACGACGGCCCGGCCGTCCGCCAGCACGTCGCACAGCGGGATCTCGACCTGCACGTGCTTGCCGGCTTCCAGGCACTGCAGCGTCTGCGCGGCGTGCATCTGCGTCGGCGTGGCGAGGATCACCGCGTCGAGCTGGGCGATCTTCAGCGTTTCGGCAAGCTCGGTCGTCGCGTGCGCGATGCCGTACTTGTCGGCAACCTCCTTGGTCTTGTCGAGCTCGCGCCCGACGACCGAGATCACCTTCACGTCGGAGATGAGCTTGATCGCGTCCAGGTGCTTCTGGCCGAAGGCGCCGGCACCGGCGAGCGCAACGTGGATGGTCATGCGTTCTCCAGGATCAGGTGGCCGACGGCGGTGTTGCTGGCCGGCACGTGATAGAAGCGGTGCGCCACGCGCGGCTTGCCGCCACCGGCGACATCGGCCATTGCGCCGCGCGCGATCAGCCACATCACCAGTTCGATGCCCTCGCTGCCGGCCTCGCGCACGTAGTCGATGTGCGGCATCTGCGACAGCCCGGCCGGGTCAGCGATCAGGCGGTCGAGGAAGGCGTTGTCCCACTCGCGGTTGATGAGCCCCGCGCGCGAACCCTGCAATTGGTGGCTCATGCCGCCGGTGCCCCAGATCTGCACCTTCAGCGGCTCGTCATAGGACTCGACCGCGCGGCGGATCGCCTGCCCGAGCGCGAAGCAGCGCCGCCCCGCGGGGACCGGGTACTGCACCACGTTGACCGCGAAGGGGATCACCGGGCAGGGCCATTCGTCGACCTGGCCGCACATCAGCGACAGCGGCACCGTGAGGCCGTGGTCGACGTCCATGCGGTTGACGATGGTGAGGTCGAAGTCGTCCTGGATCACGCTCTGCGCGATGTGGCTCGCAAGCTGCGGATGCCCCTTGACCACCGGCACCGGCCGCGGCCCCCAGCCTTCGTCGGCGGGCTTGAACTCGGCCGCGGTGCCGATCGCGAAGGTCGGGATCAGCTCGAGGCTGAAGGCGGTGGCGTGGTCGTTGTAGACGAGGAAGACGACGTCGGGCCTGTTCTCCTTCAGCCACTGCTTGGAGAAGTCGTAGCCGGCGAAGACCTTCTGCCAGTAGGGCTCGCCGGTCTTGCCGAGGTCGACTGCCGCGCCGATCGCCGGCACGTGGCTGGTGTAGACGGAAGCGGTGATGCGTGCCATGGCTCAGGCCCTCCCGCTCTTGGCCGCACCCGAGCGACCACCCGAGCCCTGCGGCTGGTGCTGCGGCTGCGCGCTGCCGTCCTCGCCGAGGCGGCGGTTGCCCTCGATCGAGCGGCCGCCGCCGACCATCATGTCGCGGTACTCCTCCTCGCTCATGCCGGTCATGCTGCCGGCCATCTGCTGGAAGCTCAGGCCGTCGGTGGCGCCGATGCGCGCGAGGAAGTAGATGTTGCCGCCCGCGGCGATGCAACGGTTGAGGTCGCGCGCCAGCACCGCCAGCTTCTGCTCCTCGGTCATCGGCCACTCGTCGAGGTAGGCGCGCTCGTCGGCCTTGAAGCGCGCGCGGTTCTCGGCCTTCATCAGGCTGAAGCAGAACTGGTTCAGCCAGTAGCCCTTGCGGGACTGCTCCGCGTCGAAGATCGTGGTTCCGGGGATGTCGATATAGGGTTTGTGCAGGGCCATCAGTGTTCCTCCGGCCAGTAAAGGCGCATGGGATTGTCGACCAGCAGCTTGCGCTGCAGGTCGGGGGTGGGAGCGATGTGCGGAATGAAGTCGACCAGCAGGCCGTCGTCGGGCATGTGGTCCTTCAGGTTGGGGTGCGGCCAGTCGGTGCCCCAGAGCACGCGGTCGGGGAAGGTCTCGACGACCTTGCGCGCGAAGGGCACGACATCGCGGTAGGCGGCCTGTTCGCCGTTCAGCGCCGGTGGGCCGCTCGTGCTCAGGCGCTCGGGGCAGCTCACCTTGCTCCAGACGTTCTCGTGCTCGCGCATGAACTTCAGAAAGAGCTGGAACTCGGGCCCGTCCAGGGGTTTGCCGACGTCGGGCCGACCCATGTGGTCGACGACGACGGTGGTCGGCAGCGCGGTGAAGAAGTCCCAGAGCTCGGGCAGGTCCTGTGCCTCGAAGTAGATGACGACGTGCCAGCCCAGCGTCTTGATGCGGCCGGCGATCTCCAGCAACTCGTCCTTGGGCGTGAAGTCGACGAGCCGCTTGACGAAGTTGAAGCGCACGCCGCGCACGCCGGCCTCGTGCAGCGCCTGCAGCTCGGCGTCGCTGACGCTGCGCCTGACGGTGG
>CAUJJO010000243.1 GCA_963205125.1 Pseudomonadota bacterium
TAGGCGTCGGTGATCTGCCGGTGGCCGTGCAGGCGGCTGAAGTCCACCCGCGTGTCGTCGAGCAGCGAGATTTCATCGGGCCAGAACGCGTGGTCCAGGCCTTGCGCCAGCGCCTTCAACCCGTCGGCCACCTGCTCGGGCGTGGCGCGGTGCGTGGCCGAATAGGCCGGAGCGCTCATCATGCGGATGACGCTGTTCTCGACGATGGGGCAGGTGGCGACGCGGCGCGGCGCCGCGTCCAGCCATTCGTTGGCGCGGCGCGAAATGACGTGCGCGTCGTCCAGCAGCGCGATCAGCACGTTCACGTCGAGCAGCGTGCGCGTACCGGCGGCCAAGGCGACGTGTTCCCCGTTTTGCTAGACGCCTTCGGCGTCCTGCAGCTTGCGCACGTGCTCGACGGTGATCACCTCGTCGCGCGGCGGCAGCACCGCGAAGCGCCCGACCCGTTTGGCGCTCCCCCGGCGTGCCGCTTCCGGCGGGCGGCGCAGCGATTCGCGCGCCAGCGCCGAGATCACCGCGCCCAGCGAGCGGCGGTCGCGCGCCGCGTGCGCCTTGGCGGCCAGCAGCACGTCGTCGTCGATGTCGAGGGTGGTCCGCATGGCGAGATTTGTTGATGCGGTCGCATCATCGCATCATGCGAGTCCGAGGCGACTCTACCGGCGCTTGAAACCGCGGCGCCGCACCCCATGTCAGCGGCAGACCGGAGGATTCATCCCATGCGCTTCGACAAGCTGACCACCGCCTTCCAGCAGGCCCTCGCCGACGCCCAGAGCCTGGCGGTCGCGCGCGAGAACCCCTACATCGAGCCCAGCCACCTGCTGGCGGCGATGCTGCAGCAGCCCGACGGGCCGAAGGCGCTGCTCGACCGCGCCGGCGCCAACACGGCGGCACTGGCCACGGCGATGGAGACGGCCAACCGCAACCTGCCGCAGGTGCAGGGCGGCGGGCAGCCGGTGCAGCCCGGGCGCGACCTGGTGCAGTTGCTGCAGCAGGCTGACAAGGAGGCCATGCAGCGCGGCGACCAGTTCATCGCCAGCGAGATGTTCCTGCTCGCGCTGGCCGACGCCAAGAGCGACATCGGCGCCGTCGTGCGCGGCCATGGCCTCACGCGCAAGGCGCTGGAGGCGGCGATCGAGGCCGTGCGCGGCGGGCAGAAGGTCGACTCGGCCGAGGCCGAGGGCCAGCGCGAGGCGCTGAAGAAGTACACGCTGGACCTGACCGAGCGCGCGCGCGCGGGCAAGCTCGACCCGGTGATCGGCCGCGACGACGAGATCCGCCGCGCCATCCAGGTGCTGCAGCGGCGCAGCAAGAACAACCCGGTGCTGATCGGCGAACCGGGCGTGGGCAAGACGGCGATCGTCGAAGGCCTGGCGCAGCGCATCGTCAACGGCGAGGTGCCCGAGACGCTCAAGGACAAGCGCGTGCTGGTGCTCGACATGGCGGGCCTGCTCGCCGGCGCCAAGTACCGCGGCGAGTTCGAGGAGCGGCTGAAGGCGGTGCTCAAGGAAGTCGCCGCCGACGAGGGCCGCATCATCCTCTTCATCGACGAGCTGCACACCATGGTCGGCGCCGGCAAGGCCGAGGGCGCGATCGACGCCGGCAACATGCTCAAGCCCGCGCTTGCGCGCGGCGAGCTGCACTGCATCGGCGCGACCACGCTCGACGAGTACCGCAAGTACGTCGAGAAGGATGCCGCGCTCGAGCGCCGCTTCCAGAAGGTGCTGGTCGACGAGCCCAGCGTCGAGGCGACGATCGCCATCCTGCGCGGCCTGCAGGAGAAGTACGAGGTGCACCACGGCGTCGAGATCACCGACCCGGCGATCGTTGCCGCGGCCGAGCTCAGCCACCGCTACATCACCGACCGCTTCCTGCCCGACAAGGCGATCGACCTGATCGACGAGGCCGCGGCGAAGATCAAGAACGAGATCGACTCCAAGCCCGAGGCGATGGACAAGCTCGACCGCCGCCTCATCCAGCTCAAGATCGAGCGCGAGGCGGTGAAGAAGGAGCACGACGAGGCCTCGCAGAAGCGCCTTTCGCTGATCGAGGAGGAGATCGACAAGCTCGAACGCGAGTACGCCGACCTCGAGGAGATCTGGAAGGCCGAGAAGGCGACGGCGCAGGGCAGCGCGCAGGTCAAGGAAGAGATCGACCGCAACCGCCACCAGGTCGAGGAGCTCAAGCGCAAGGGCGACTTCAACAAGGTCGCCGAGCTGCAGTACGGCAAGCTGCCCGAACTCGAGAAGCGGCTGAAGGAGGCGCAGGCCAAGGAGGCCGGCAAGGCCCGTGGCGAGGGTGCGCCGCAGCTGCTGCGCACCATGGTCGGCGCCGAGGAGATCGCCGAGGTCGTCTCGCGCTCGACCGGCATCCCGGTCTCCAAGCGGATGCAGGGCGTGCGCGACAAGCTGCTGCAGATGGAAAGCCGCCTGCACGAGCGCGTGGTCGGGCAGGACGAGGCCATCGTCGCCGTCGCCGACGCCATCCGGCGCAGCCGCGCGGGCCTCTCGGACCCGAACCGGCCGCTGGGCAGCTTCCTCTTCCTCGGGCCCACGGGGGTCGGCAAGACCGAGCTGTGCAAGGCGCTGGCGGGCTTTCTCTTCGACAGCGAGGATCACATGATCCGCGTCGACATGAGCGAGTTCATGGAGAAGCACTCGGTGAGCCGCCTCATCGGCGCGCCGCCGGGCTACGTCGGCTACGACGAGGGCGGTTATCTCACCGAGGCGGTGCGCCGCAAGCCGTACTCGGTGCTGCTGCTGGACGAGGTCGAGAAGGCGCACCCGGACGTCTTCAATGTGCTCCTGCAGGTGCTGGACGACGGCCGCCTGACCGACGGCCAGGGCCGCACCGTGGACTTCAAGAACACGGTGATCGTGATGACCAGCAACCTGGGCTCGCACCTGATCATGCAGATGGCCGGGCAGGGCAGCGACGCGATCAGGGACGCGGTCTGGGCCGAGGTCAAGCAGCACTTCCGCCCCGAGTTCCTCAACCGCATCGACGAGACGGTGGTCTTCCACGCGCTCGACCAGAAGCACATCGAGGACATCGCGCGCATCCAGCTCAAGGTGCTCGACGCACGCCTGGCCAAGCTCGAGATGAAGCTCGACGTCTCGCCCGAGGCGCTGGCCGAACTCGCCAAGGTCGGCTTCGACCCGGTGTTCGGCGCGCGACCGCTCAAGCGGGCGATCCAGCAGCGCATCGAGAACCCGGTCTCCAAGCTGATCCTGCAAGGCCGCTTCGGCCCCAAGGACGTGATCCCGGTGAACGTCAGGAACGGCGAATTCGGCTTCGAGCGCGTGGTGCACTGAAAGCCGGTGACCCGGGCCCGCGATCAGCGGGCCCGGAACGGATTGCGGACCGTCAGCCGGCGGTCGATGACCAGGCCATCCTGCATGTCTTCGGAGTGCAAGGCTCGGCAGCCTGCATGCAGGGCGGCCGAGACGATCAGCGCGTCGTAGAAGGCCAGGCGGTAGCGCTCGGCCAGTCGCAGCGCCCGTTCATGGGTCTCGACGGTGAGGGGCGCGATGGCGCAGACGGTGCGGATCGGCGCCAGCACCTCGTCGATCTCCGCCCAGGCCATGTGCAGCTTGCGCGATGCTACTGACGCGAACTCGTTCAGCACCTGGACGCTGATGGTGCCGCCGGCTGCAAGCAAGGACTCGGCTCGATCGGCCTTGGCGGCGTCGCCCGACAGCAGGTAGAGCAGGACGTTGGTGTCGAAGAAGTCCTCAGCCGCGCTCATGGGCGTCGAGTCGGTCGAACTTGAAGCCGGCCGGCAGCCGCCCTCGGAACTTGCGCAGGCGCGCCAGCAGTTCGGCCGCCCCGGGCGCCTTGGCAATCGCGAGCGAGCGCGCCCCCGCAACGTGGATGTCGATCTGGTCGCCCGGCTTCAGCTCGAGCGCCTCCACCACCGACGCCGGCAGGCGAATGGCCAGCGAATTCCCCCACTTGGCGACTTGCATGGTGAAATCCTGGATCTACGGATGAATGTGTAGATCCTAATGCGTCCACTGCCGGACACTTGTTCCGCAATGACGATCTCCCGACCGGCGATCTCCCGAATCGCGTCTACCCGGATGGAAGCTCATCAGCGCTGCGGCAGCAAGGGGATGCGCGACATGTAGTCGGCCAGTGCCGAGATCTGCACGTCGGACAGCGGCTTGATGATCTCGACCATCTTCGGGTTGGCGTTGCCGCGGCCGCCGTCGCGGATGGCGATCATCTCGCGGCGCAGGTAGCGGTAGTGCTGGCCGTTGACGCGGGGGTAGAACTGCGCGGCGTCGCCTTCGCCGCGCTCGCCGTGGCACTCCACGCACTGGAAGCGGTAGAGCTGCTCGGCTTCGGCCAGGTCGCGTCCCGGTCCCTTGCCGTTGTCGGGCGTCACGGGCAGCTCGGAGAGGTAGACGGCGATGTCGGCGATGTCCTGCGGGCCGATGACGTGGCGGTCGACGAAGGGCAGCATCGTGTCGTTGCGGCGGCGACCTGCGCGCACGTCGGTCATCTGCTTGATCAGCACGCTGCGGTGCTGGCCGGCCAGCCGCGGGTAGCTGCCGTCGGGGCGTCCGAGCGCGTTCTTTCGGTGGCAGCCCTGGCAGATCTCGAAGCTGATCTCGCCGCGGGTGGCGTCGCCCTTGGCGGCCAGCGCCTGCAGCTTTTCACCCTGCATCGCGTTCCAGGTGTAGTCGCTCGTGGTGTCGCTGCCGGCGGGGGCCTGGGCCGTTGCGCCCGCGTGCAGCGTCAAGGCGAGCACCGCGCCCAGGGTCCAGCGTGCGTGTGCCGGGCGTGCGCGGCGGCTGTGCTGTGCGCGTCTCACCAATGCGTCTCCTTGCCGCCCGCGGCCCTCACAGCCCGGCGATGTATTCCGCGACCGCGGCGATCTCGTCGTCGCTCATGCGCGCGGCCACCGCACGCATCACGCGCGCCTTGTCGTTGCTGCGCGAGCCGGTCTTGAAGGCCTGGACCTGCGCCACGGTGTAGACGGCGTGCTGGCCGGCCAGGCGGGGATAGCGCTCGTTGCCGGCGCCGGTGGGCAGGTGGCAGCCGCTGCAGGCGGGCACGCCGCTCGTGGTGTTGCCGTCGTCGAAGATCGCCTTGCCGGCGGCGGCGAGCTTGGCGTCGGCGACGGCGCCGGCCGCGGGCTTCTGGCTCGCGTAGTAGGCGGCCACCGCGGTCAGGTCGGCCGTCTTCAGCGCCGGCAGCGAGGCGTCCATGATCTCGTTCCTGCGCTTGCCACTGAGGAATTCGCGCATCTGCTTTTCGAGGTACTCGGCCTGCAGGCCGGCAAGCCGCGGGAAGGTCGGCGCGACGCTGTTGCCGTCGGGCCCGTGGCTGGCGGCGCAGACGGTCTGCACGACCTCGGGCGCCTCGGCCGCGCCACCCGGTGCGGGCACGAGCACGACGATGGCCGCCCAGGCACCGGCGATCGCCGCGTGCCAGGGCCGCTGCGCGCCGCGGCGCACAAGGGTCGGGGCCTGCGGCACCGTCACCACGACAACTGCAGGAAGGCGCCGATCATCGTGGCCTCGTAGCGCTGCGGTCCGGCGTCGAGGTAGATCTGCTGTGCCACGGTGGGCGCAGGGTTCTCGGCCACGCCTTCGTAGTGCCAGTCGCGGATCTTGCCGGCGTCATGGCGCAGCAGCAGCCGCAGCCGGGTGTTCCTGTTCATCGGCACCACGAAGCTGGCGTCGATCGAGCGCTGCTCGTAGATCATGTCGGGCAGGCCGCTGCCGATCAGCGCCACCGCCGCCTGCTGCACCGGCGTCGGGGCGCCGCTCGTCAGCAGGCCCATCGCCACCGGGTCGTAGGTGTAGGCAAGGCCGGTGCGGCCGCGCGTGTAGTTGGCGTTGGCGTCGACCAGCACGCGGCCGAAGTCGTGCTGTGCGCCCAAGCCCAGCGAGTTGCTGCGATCCTTCTGGCTTGCCGTCCAGTCGCGGCTGGTCGGGAAGAGCGGGCTCGTGGCCGACGCGCTGCCGCACAGCGAGGCGAAGTTGGCCGCGGTGACCATGCCGCTGTTGCCGACGACCGTGATGCCGGCTGCGACCTGCGCGGGCGTCGGCGTGGCCAGGGCGGAGATCGAGCCGTCGCTGTAGAAGTAGTAGGTGCTGCCGAGGACGCAGGCGTTCTGGTGGTTGTTGCGCTGGAACATCGTCGAGCGCTGCGTCGCCAGGTAGCCGTAGACCGAGGTCTTGGCGTCCGGTTGCCAGTTCAGGTCGATCGTCGCGGTGTCCTGGCGCTGGCGGCCGCTGCGGCCGTACTGCGACGACGGGTACTTCTGCTCCTTGGCCTGCGCGCTGAACATCAGGTCGAGGTCGTCGCGCAGCGCGTGGTTGTAGCGCAGGTTCAGCACCGTCTGGTCGCGGTCGGCGAGGTCGAACTTGCGATGCAGGTCGTTGACGTGGATCCAGCTCGTCATGTTGGATCCGACGGTGGTCGGCAGCGGGCCCATCGAGGCGCTGAAGAATTCCTCGTAGGGGTCGGAGACGTAGGTGCTGCCGCGGCGGCGGCCATGTTCGAGCGACAGGCGCAGCGTGCCGCCGGTCAGCGCGCGGTTGACGTAGCCGAGCTTGACGCGGTCCTCCCAGGTCTTGTCGCGCTCGCGATGCTCGCGCTGGAAGATCTCGCGCTCGTAGGCGAAGCTCAGGTTCTGCCCCTTGCCGGCACGGTAGTCGGCCGAGGCGCCGACGTTGGTCTGCTTGTAGGCGTAGGGCACGCTGCCGATGTTCACGCTGCCCGAGGCGGGCACGAGGCCCAGCGCCTTGACCGCGTCGAGATTGCACATCATGCGGTCGTAGGCGTTGGCGGTGGTGCCCGCCGGGTTCACGCCCGGCGCGACGTTGGCCGTTGCGAACGAGGAGAAGCTGCCGTCGTTGACCAGGCGCCCCCATTGGCCGGTGAGCGGGTTGCAGGCCCAGTAGCTGCTGTCGTTGTCGGTGTCGTAGTAGCGCAGCCTGGCCTTCACGTCGAGCGCGTGGGTCGGGCTGAGCGCAAGGCCCAGGTCGGCAAGCCGCGTGTCGATGCGCGCGTGGGCGCTCTGCTGGCTGAGCGACGCCGTGGTGTCCCAGCCGCCGCCGGCCACGCCGTTGACGACGACGCCGGGGAATGTGGTCGACGGGATCAGCGCGTCGTTCTGGCGCATGCGCGTGGCCGACAGCAGCGCGGTGAAGCGCGCGCGCGACCACTCGGGAATCGCGTGCGCGAACTCGGCCTTCAGGTTGTAGGCGTCGTTGTCCGGGTAGAGGTCGATGACGCCCACCGGGTAGCGCGTCAAGCCGTTGGCCGGCGCGATCACCATGGGGTTCTCGACGGTGAGCGTGCCGACCTTGTTGCGAAAGAGCGAGGCCGAGGCCTGCAGGTTGAAGCTCGTCAGGCCGCGGTGCCACTGCAGCCCGGCGACCAGGTCGTGCGTGTCGTAGTCGACCGACTCCGGGATGTCGATGTGACCGTTGCCGCCGAAGGCGCCCATCAGCATGCCGAAGGGCCGGGCGCCCTCGCGCTTCTCGGAGGTGACCGAGGCGAAGGCGCGCAGGCCCTCGTCCAGGCGCATGTCCAGGCGCAGCCCGCCCTTCTGGCGCAGCACGCTTAGCGAGCTGTAGGGGGTGGCCAGGGCGGTGTCGCCGATGAGCAGATCCATCTGCGCGCCGGTGGTCGGCGCGCCGGGCCCGGCGGTGAGCGGCGGGTTCAGGCGCAGGTAGCCGGTGCCGGTGCCGCTCCAGAGGCTGCGGTAGCGCGAGGTGAAGAGGTGGTCGGTCTCGTTGTAGAAGCCGGTGATCTTCCAGGCGTTGTAGCGCCCGCCGCTGGCGCTCATGTACTGGTCGTGGCGGCCGAGGCTGCCGGCGTTGAGGTCGAAGAAGAGCGCCGCATCCGGGCGCTCGGCCTCGAGCCAGACGTTGCTGAGGACGAGGCCTTGCTTCGTCGACTGGTATTCGCCGAACTTGGCCGCCTTGCGGTCGCCGCTGATGTGCAGGCCCCCGACTTCGACGCCGCCGCGCGTGAGCCATTCGCCGGGCTTGCCCTTGGACCACTCGGGCTTGACGATCGGCTCGCCGTGCAGGAAGCCGGTGGGGGTGCGCGAGTGCTCGGTCACGCCGCGACCGTCCTCGTCGCGCTCGAGCGCCGGCATCCTGCCGTGCGGACTCAGCGTGTTGGCGAGGATCGTGTCGGCGCCAACGCCCGAATCGGCCCAGGCCGGCGCCGGCAGGCCCTGCGCCAGCGTCAGCAGGCCGGCCAGGCCCAGCAGCGCGGGCAGGCGCGCCCGTCGCGGCGACTGGCGCTGCGCCCGCGCCGCGGCGGACACGAGGGTCGAGTGCCGGGCGGCCGGCCGCGCGCGAGATGCTTGTCGCATCGGAGCTTGTCGCATCGGATCCTCCTCGAGTGCCGGGGTTCAGCGCTGCAGGCGCGCGCCTGCCGGATGGTTGCTGCCGTGCACCTGCGAATGGCAGTTCTGGCAGCTGCGGCCGATGGTGCGCGGGCTGGGCGCGCCGCCGAGCTGGCTGCCTGCGGCGGCCGTCTGGCTGGCGTTGTAGAACTGGCCCGGATGGCCGACCGCCGGGCTGTGGCACTGCTGGCAGAGCTGCGGCCGCGCCGAGACGAGCAGCTTCTCGTGGTTGGAGCCGTGCGGCTGATGGCAATTCATGCAGCTCTCGCGCACCGGCGCGTGCTCCCACAGCATCGGGCCGCGCTTCTCGGCGTGGCAGCTGGTGCACAGCATGTTCACGCTCTCGGCCTTGAGCAGCGGCCGGGTCGAGCTGCCGTGCGGGTTGTGGCAGTCGACGCAGCTCATCTTGCCCTCGGGCAGCGGCATGTGCGAGCGCTTGTTGAACTCCACGCGCTGCTGGCGGTGGCAGGTCTGGCAGGTCTCGTTGATCGTCGGCTTGACCAGCGCGCTGGTCAGCGAGACGCGCTCCATCGGGTTGTGGCAGTCGGCGCAGGCGAGCTGGTTTCCGGCGTGCGTGGAGCCCGGCCAGTGCAGCCGGTTGCCGCCCTGGTGGCAGCCCATGCACATGTCGTTCTGCGTCTGCACCGGTGTGCCCCAGCCGCGGGTGAAGCCGACCATCAGCTCCTTGTTCGCGTTGTCCTTGGCGTGCAGCGAGCCGGGGCCGTGGCAGGCCTCGCAGACCCGTTCCTCGCGCGCGTTGCGGGGGTTGAGCCGGAACATCTTGGCGTGCAGCGAGTCGGCGAAGTGCCGGTTCTCCTGGCTGTGGCAGCCCAGGCAGGCCTTCTCGCCGATGTAGCTGGCCTGCGGCTGCTGTGCCGCGGCGGGGATCGTCGCGCCTGCGAGCAGGGCGCCGAGCGCCCAGGGCGCCGAGAGCGCCCAGAGCGCCCAGAGCGACCAGAACGCCCGCAGCGCACCGGCCGCCCAGGCTCGCATTGGTCCGAGTGCTTTGCCGCTCATGGTGCTTACGCTCCTGCTCCTCGATTCCGGAGGATCCCGGCTTCTCCTGCGGCTTCGAGCCTATCGGCGCGGCGGCGCCGCGCTGTTCCCCGAGTGCACGCAGACTGGCCTGGTCGTGCACCGCCTGCGGCCGGGATATCCCGGGGGCGCGGCCCTTGCGGCCGCGTCCTTGCCGGCCCTCAGGCCTGGCTCGGGCTGACGCCGAAGCGGCGCCGGTAGGCGCGGCTGAAGTGCGAGGGGCTGGCAAAGCCCCAGCCGTAGGCGATCGACGACACGGCGCGCGTGCCGCGGCGGGCGAGCTCGTGACGGCAGGCCTGCAGCCGCTGCTCCTGCACCCACTGCATCACGCCGGGGCCGCGGGCAAAGAGCTTGTGCACGTAGCGCACCGACAGCCCGAGCTCGCGCGCGATCGTCGGCACGTCGAGTGACGCATCGGCGAGGTGCTCGCGGATGAAGGCCTCGACGCGCTGGCGCTGCGCGCGCGCCATCGGCGCAAGCGTGCCGGAGGGCCCCCCGGCCTGCGCCCCGTCGGCAGCCTGCGAGAGGCCGGGCATCAGCGCCATCAGGGAGCTCGCCACGCCGTCGCGCGCGTCCTCGGGCAGGCTGGCGCCGTGGTTCAGCATCCATTGCGCCAGGCCCACCAGTGCCGCGGCCGCGGGCTGCTCCGCCGGGAACGGGCCATCCAGCCGGGTCTTCCACTGCGGCAGCAGCTCGCCCGCGAGATCCAGGCCGAGGTCGATGAGCACATGGCCGTAGCGTCCCCGCGGCGCATGCACGCACTCGAAGTCGGGCGGCATGATGGCGACGTCCCCGGGCCCGAGCGCCACCCGGTGCCGGCGGTTGCCGATCTCGCAGACGCCGTCCAGCTGCAGCACCAGGGCCAGCTCGTCGGCGCGACCGGGGCCGCGGCGCTGCGAGCGGTGCGCGCTGCCCTGCACGTACATGAAGCGAAGGTCGCCCCATTGCTGCACCGCCATGCGGATGTCGAAGGGCGTGTCGGCGAGCGGCTCCACCCGCACGTCCACGCCCAGCGCGTGCGCGATCGCCTGCCGCCAGTACTCGGGCCGGTCGTCGACGCGGATCGCGTCGGTGTCGAACAGCCACGGGCTCGCGCCGGGCACCTCGGACCCGCGTCGCGGCGGCTCCACCCCGTGATCCGCCAGGATGTGGTGGGGAACGCGAAACACCCGATCCTCCTTGGCCCGACCCGAAAGGGCGGCGCGGCCGGCTGTTGCAGAGGGTTGCAGAGGGTTTCAGCCATTGAACAATCGGTGCCGACCGCATGCCTTGCCTTGGATCAATCCCTCCAGCCCGACGCTCGGGTCGAGGCGCGACGGGCCGGCAGCGGTGCGCGCGAGGGGCCGAGCACGGCAGGATCGGTGGAGGACCGCGTTAGAGTCCGCGCCGTGCTCGCCGCCCACGACCTCGAGGCCCGCCGCGGACGGCGCGTGCTGTTCAGCGGCCTGGCGCTGAATGCCGCGCCGGGCCGGCTGCTGCGCGTGCTCGGCGCCAACGGCGCGGGCAAGACCACGCTGCTGCGCATGCTGGTCGGGTTGACGCTGCCAAGCGCCGGGCAGGTGAGCTGGAACGGGCGGCCGATCGGCGCCGACCGCGACGCCTTTCACCGCGCGCTGGTCTACCTCGGCCACGCGGCCGCGCTCAAGGACGACCTGAGCGCGCGCGAGAACCTTCAGTCGCTGCTGGCCCTCGGCGGCGGGCAGGCCGATGCCGCAGCGGCCGACCGCGCGCTCGCTGCCGCGGGCCTCGCGGGCTGCGAGCGCCTGCCCGCGCGCGTGCTCTCGGCGGGGCAGCGGCGGCGCGTGGCGCTGGCGCGGCTGGCGTTTGCGCAGGCTCAGCCGCTGTGGGTGCTCGACGAGCCCTTCAATGCGCTGGACGTGGCCGCGGTCGACTGGCTGGCCGGCCTGCTGCGCACGCACCTGGGCGGCGGCGGCCTGGTCGTGCTGACCAGCCACCAGCCGCTGCCGCTCGAAGGCATGCCCACCGAGGTGCTGACGCTGTGACCGCGATCGCCGTCTTCCTGCGCGACCTGCGCCTGGCGCAGCGTCGGCGCGCCGACACGCTGGCCGCGGCGATCTTCTTCGTCATCGTGGCCAGCCTCTTCCCGCTGGCGCTCGGGGCCGACCCGGCCTGGCTGCGCCGGCTCGGGCCCGGCGTGGTCTGGGTCGCGGCGCTGCTGGCGGCGATGCTCTCGATGCCGCGCCTCTTTGCCGACGACGCCGCCGACGGCACGCTCGAGCAGATGCTGCTGTCGCCGACGCCGCTGCCGCTGATCGTGCTGGCCAAGGTCGGCGCGCACTGGCTGAGCAACGGCCTGCTGCTGACCCTGGTGGCGCCGGTGCTGGCGCTGCAGTACGGGCTGGACGGGCAGGCTATCGCCATGCTGGTGCTGACGCTGCTCTTGGGCACGCCGGTGCTCAGCCTGATCGGCGCGATCGGCGCGGCGCTGACGGTGGGCGTGCGCGGCGCGGCGGTGCTGCTGTCGCTGCTGGTGCTGCCGCTGGTCACGCCGGTGCTGATCTTCGGCGCCGGCGCGGTGGAGGCCGCCAGCGGCGGCATGGACACCGGCGGGCACTTCTCGCTGCTGGCGGCGATGCTCGTCGGCGCGGCCTTCCTCGCGCCCTGGGCGGCGGCGGCGGGGCTGCGAATAAGCCTGGACTGAAGACGTCTTGCGCTTGCAGGACAATCGACGCTTTGCCATGCCACGCATCAACTGGTTCTACTACGCCGCCCCGGCCCGCTTCTACGGCCTGGCCGGCAAGCTGGTGCCCTGGTGCGCGGCGGCGGCGGCGCTGCTGACGCTCTGGGGCCTGTGGATCGGCCTCGTCGTGGCGCCGACCGACTTCCAGCAGCGCGACAGCTACCGCATCATCTTCATCCACGTGCCGGCCTCGTGGATGTCGATGGTGCTCTACGTGGCGATGGCCTTCTGGTCGGCGATCGGCCTGATCTTCAACGCCCGCCTGGCGGCGATGCTGGCGCAGGCGATCGCCCCGACCGGTGCGCTGATGGCCTTCCTCTCGCTGTGGACCGGCGCGCTCTGGGGCAAGCCGACCTGGGGCACCTGGTGGGTGTGGGATGCGCGGCTGACCAGCGAGCTGATCCTGCTCTTCCTCTACATCGGCTACCTCTCGCTGCGCGGAGCGATCGACGACGAGCGCCGCGCCGACCGCGCCAGCGCCGTGCTGGCGATGGTGGGCGTCGTCAACGTGCCCATCATCTACTTCTCGGTGCAGTGGTGGAACACCTTGCACCAGGGCGCCTCGGTGAGCCTGACCAAGGCGCCGACGATGGCGGCGATCATGCTGCAGGGCATGCTCGTGATGTCGCTGGCGATGTGGGCCTACGCCTTCGCGGTCGTCTTTGCCCGGGTGCGCCTGATCATCCGCGAGCGCGAGCAGGGTGCTGCCTGGCTGCGCAACCTGCATCCGGCCGGGGCGCTACCATGACGCCGTACTGGTCGAACGTCTCCGACTTCCTCGCGATGGGGGGCTACGGCCTCTACGTCTGGGGCGCGTTCGGGGTGACGGCGCTGGCACTGCTGGTGGAACTCCTGGCCCTGCGCGGGCGTCGAAGGCGGTTGGAGGACGAGGCATGACGCCAAGACGCAAGCGTGCAGCAATCATCGGAGGGGGCCTGGCCGCCCTGGGCATCGTCGCGGCCCTGGTGCTGAACGCCTTCCAGAGCAACCTCGTCTTCTTCTTCAGCCCCTCGCAGATCGCCGCCAACGAGGCGCCGCGCGACCGCGCCTTTCGCGTCGGCGGCATGGTGGAGGAGGGCAGCCTCAAGCGCGGCGCCGACGGGTTGACGGTGCAGTTCGTCGTCACCGACACGGCGCGGACGATTCCGGTCGCGTACAAGGGCATCCTCCCCGACCTCTTCCAGGAGGGCAAGGGCGTGGTCGCCCAGGGGCGTCTGGGGGCCGACGGCGTCTTCCACGCCGATCAGGTGCTGGCCAAGCACGACGAGAACTACATGCCCCCCGAGGCCGCCGAGGCGATCGAGCGTGCACAGCACGGCGAGATGCCTTCGCTTGCCGGCACCATGAAGCCCCAGCCATGATTCCCGAACTCGGTCATTTCGCGCTGGCGCTGGCGCTGGCCGTCGTCGTGCTGGCGCAGGTGCTGGTGCCGCTGGCGGGCAGTGCCCGCGGCGACCGGCGCTGGATGGCGCTGGCGCGCCCGGCGGCGATCGTGCACTTCCTGCTCGTCGCGCTGTCCTACGGCTGCCTGACCGCGGCCTTCGTCGACAACGACTTCTCGGTCCTCTACGTCGCGCAGAACTCGAACTCCGACCTGCCGCTGGTCTACCGCGTCGCCGCGGCCTGGGGCGGGCACGAGGGCTCGATCATGCTGTGGCTGTTCGTGCTCGCGGGCTGGACGGTGGCCGTGGCGCTCTTCTCGCGCGGCCTGCCGGCGGCGCTGCGCGCGCGCATCCTGGGCATCATGGGGTTGATCAGCATCGGCTTCATGCTCTTCATCCTCTTCACCTCCAACCCCTTCGAGCGCCTGCTGCCGGCGGCCGAGCAGGGCAGCGACCTCAACCCGCTGCTGCAGGACCCGGGCATGGCCTTTCACCCGCCGCTGCTCTACATGGGCTACGTCGGCTTCTCGGTGGCCTTCGCCTTCGCCATCGCGGCGCTGCTGGCGGGGCGGCTGGACGCCACCTGGGCGCGCTGGTCGCGGCCGTGGACGACGACGGCGTGGATGTTCCTCACGCTGGGCATCGCGCTGGGCAGCGCCTGGGCCTACTACGAGCTGGGCTGGGGCGGCTGGTGGTTCTGGGACCCGGTGGAGAACGCCTCCTTCATGCCCTGGCTGGTCGGCACCGCGCTGATCCACTCGCTGGCGGTGACGGAAAAGCGCGGCGGCTTCAAGATGTGGACGGCGCTGCTGGCGATCCTGGCCTTCTCGCTGTCGCTGCTGGGCACCTTCCTCGTGCGCTCGGGCGTGCTGTCGTCGGTGCACGCCTTCGCCACCGACCCCACGCGCGGCGTCTTCATCCTCGGCTTCCTCGTCGCGGTGATCGGCAGCTCGCTCGTGCTGTTCGCCTGGCGCGGGCCCAAGGTGGGCCTGGGCGGGGGCTTCGATCCGGTCTCGCGCGAGGGCATGCTGCTGGCCAACAACGTGCTGCTGGTGGTGGCCACCGCGGCCGTGCTGCTGGGCACGCTCTACCCGATGCTGCTCGACGCGCTGAACCTCGGCAAGATCTCGGTCGGCGAGCCCTACTTCGAGGCGGTGTTCGTGCCCATCATCGCGCCCGCGATCTTCCTGCTGGGCATCGGCCCGGTCGCCCGCTGGAAGCACGCCAGGCTGCCGGAGCTGGCGGTGCAGCTGCGCTGGGCGGCGGCGGTCAGCGTCGTCGTCGCCATCGTCGCGCCGCTTCTGCTCGGGAGCTTCTCGCCGATGGTCGGCTTCGGGATGCTTCTTGCCGCATGGGTGCTGACAACGACCTTCGTCGCCCTCTACGAGCGCGTCAAGGGCTGGCCCGTGTCGGCATGGGCGCAGCGCCTGCGCGGCCAGACGGGCGCCTGGTACGGCATGCTGCTCGCGCACGCAGGCGTGGGCGTGTTCATCGTCGGCGTGACCCTGGTCGGCGGCTACGAGACCGAGCAGGACCTGCGCATGGAAGTCGGCAGCACGGCGAGCATGGGCGGCTACGACTTCAAGCTGCAGGGGCTCTCGCCGGTGAAGGGGCCGAACTACGACGCCTTCGTCGCGCGCTTCCTCGTCACGAAGGACGGGCGCGAGGTCGCCACGCTGACGCCGGAGAAGCGCGTCTACCGCGCCAGCCGCATGCCCATGACCGAGGCCGCGATCGCGCGCAGCCTGACGCGCGACCTCTACGTCTCGCTCGGCGAATCGCTCGACGAAGGCCGCACCTGGATCGTGCGCCTGTACGTCAAGCCCTTCGTCAACTGGATCTGGGGCGGCTGCGTGCTGATGGCGCTGGGCGCCGTCGTCGCCGTGGCCGACCGGCGCTACCGGCTGCGCCGCAGCGCCGCGATCGAGCTGCCCGCGGGCCTGATGCCGCGTTGAGATCGCCGTCGCTGCCGATGGCCTACCGAGCTGCGCTCGATCCGACCACGACGACATGAAGCTGCGCTACCTTGTTCCGCTTGCCGTCTTCCTCGTCCTCGCCGGCTTCCTGGCCGTGGGCCTGCAGCGCGATCCGCGCGAGGTGCCCTCGCCGCTGGTGAACAAGCGGGCCCCCGAGTTCAGCCTGCCGCTGCTCGAGGACCCGGCCGTGCAGCGCACGGTGGCGCAGATGAAGGGCAAGGTCTGGGTCGCCAACTTCTTCGCCTCCTGGTGCGTGCCCTGCCTGGCCGAGCATCCGCTGGTCACCGAGCTGTCGCGCTCGACCACGGTCGTGGGCATCAACTACAAGGACAAGCGCGAGGACGCCACGCGCTGGCTGGCGCGCAACGGCAACTCGTACGCGATGGTGCTCGTCGACCGCGAGGGCAAGGTCGGCCTGGACTATGGCGTCTACGGCGTGCCCGAGTCCTACGTGATCGACAAGGAAGGGGTGATCCGCTACAAGCAGATCGGCCCCATCACGCCGCAGGCGCTGCAGGAGGTGCTGCTGCCGCTGCTGAAGAAGCTCGATGCGTAGCGCCATGCGTCGTGCGATGACCGGCTCGACGCCTCGTGCGCTGCCCGCCTTGGCGCTGGCACTTGCGCTTGCGCTTGGCGGCGCCTGGGCCCAGCAGGCGCGGCCGCTGGCCGACGATCCGGCGCTCGAGGCGCGGGTGCATTCGGTGGCCGAGCACCTGCGCTGCCTGGTCTGCCAGAACGAGACCATCGCCGCCTCGCGCGCCGACCTCGCCAACGACCTGCGCGACCAGATCCGCGCGCAGCTCAAGGAAGGCCGCAGCGAGGAGCAGATCAAGCAGTACATGGTCGACCGCTACGGCGACTTCGTGCTCTACACGCCGCCGATGCGGCCGACGACCTGGCTGCTCTGGGCCGGGCCCTTCGTGCTGCTGCTGGCGATGATCGCCTGGCTCGTGCGGCTGCTGCGCTCGCGCCGCCACGAGGCGGCCACGGCGCCGCTCAGCGCGGCCGAGCTCACCCGTGCGCGCGCGCTGCTCGGCGAGTCGCCCGCGCCGACGCCGCCAGAGGGCGAGCCCGCGGCAGCGGCCAAGGCCGGCCCGTCGGCCGCCGACAAGACGACCGGAAGCACCCGATGAGCTCCTTCTACTTCGTGGCCGCGCTGCTGACGCTCGCGGTCCTGGCCATCCTCGGGCTGGCGCTGCGCCGCGGCGACGGCGGGCCCGGCATCGACGAAGCCGCGAGCAACGTGCGCATCCTGCGCGTGCAACTGGCCGAGCTGCGCGCCGACCGCGACGCCGGCACCATCGACGCCGCGACCTTCGAGGCCTCGCGCGCCGAACTCGAGCGGCGGGTGCTCGCCGAAGCCGCACCGGAAGGCCCCGGCGGCGGCGGCCGCGGGCTGCGCGGGGCGGCGCTGCTGCTGCTGGGCGTGCCGCTGATCGCCTTCGCGGTCTACGCCGCGCTTGGCAACCGCAGCGCGCTGGACCCTGCGCTTGCGCAGGCGCCCTCGCAGTTCACGCCGCAGGACATCGACGCGATGGTCGAGCGCCTGGCCCAGCGCATGAAGGACGATCCGAGCGACGCGCAGGGCTGGCGCCTGCTCGGGCGCTCGTACATGTCGATGCAGCGCTTCGACGCCGCGCGCGACGCCCTGGCGCAGGCGGTGCAGCGGCAACCCGGCGACGCCGAGCTGCTCGCCGACCTCGCCGACGCCACCGCCATGGCGCAGGGCCAGAACCTGCTGGGCGAACCGGAGAAGCTGATCCAGCAGGCGCTGCAGGCCGACCCGCAGAACCTGAAGGCGCTGGCGCTGGCGGCGACCGCCGCGCTGGTGCGCGGCGAGCCGAAGGCCGCGGTCGAGTTCTTCGAGCGCGCGCTGCGCGTGGCGCCGCCGGACAGCCCCTATGTCGCCGGCCTGCAGGACGGCCTGCACCAGGCGCGTGCCGCCGCCGGCCTGCCGCCCACGCCGGCCGCGACCGCCGCCCCGGGGCCGCTGGCCGCCACGACGGCCCCTGGGCCGTTGGCAGGGACGGCGCCTGCGGCTGCCGCGCCTTCGGCGCCCGCCTCCGGCGCGGCCGCCGTCGCCGCGCCGCTGGCGGTGCAGGTCGCGCTGGCGCCGACGCTGGCGGGCAAGTTGCGCGAGGGCGACACCTTGTTCGTCTTCGCCCGCGCGGCCGAAGGCCCGCGCATGCCGCTGGCGATCGCGCGCCAGGTGGTCGGCCCAGGCACCCGCTGGCCGGTCGCGGTGACGTTGGACGATTCGATGGCGATGGCACCGCAGTTCCGGCTGTCGACGTTCGAGCGCGTCGTCGTCGGCGCACGCATCTCGCGCGCCGGCAGCGCCAACCCCGAACCCGGCGACCTCGAAGGCCAGGCCCCGCCGGGCGCGCCGGCCGGCCGCGCGGCGCTGACGATCGACCGGGTCCGCTGAACGCCCCTCCCTGGGACGCTGCGTCTTCAGCGCCGTCGTGTCCCGATGCCCTGTGCGTTGCCCGCTGCGCGCTGCACGTCGCGCCCGTCAGGGCTATGCTTTGAGCCAGGCCGCGTCTGCAATAGGGGCCGTCGATGTCAGGGGATCGTCGTGAAGAAGCTCGACGCAGGGGATCTGCAGGAACTGGTGGCGGCCTTGCCGCAATGGCAGCACGACACGGCGCGCGGCGGCACGATCTCGCGCAGCTTCGTGTTCCGCGACTTCGTCCAGGCCTTCGGCTTCATGACGCAACTCGCGCTCGAGGCCGAGAAGCGCAACCACCATCCCGAGTGGTCCAACGTCTACAACCGCGTCGCGATCACGCTCACCACGCACGACCTGGGCGGGCTCTCGACCCTGGATCTCGAGCTCGCGCGCAAGGCCGATGCGCTGTATGCGCCGCTGGCCGTGTCGACCCCCGGAGGCTGAAGCCATGCGCAAGCCACGCGAGGCGCAGGGGGGCGAGCCCGTGTCCGCCAGCGGCAAGCATGGCCTGGCGGCCGGCGGGGCCGGGCGTCCCGAGCGCGCCGACTGGACCATCGACCAGGGCTGGGAGCGCTACACGGCAGCGGAGCACGGCGTCTGGAAGACGCTCTACGAGCGCCAGAGCCGGCTGCTGCCCGGACGCGCCTGCGACGAGTTCCTGCAAGGCATGCAAGGGCTGGCGATCGAGGCCGACCGCATTCCCGACTTCCGGCGCCTGTCGGAGCTGCTGATGAGCCGCACCGGCTGGCAGGTGGTCGCCGTCCCCGGCCTCGTTCCCGACGAAGTGTTCTTCGAGCATCTCGCCCATCGCCGTTTCCCCGCGGGCAACTTCATCCGCAAGGCGGACGAACTCGACTACCTCGAGGAGCCCGACGTCTTCCACGACGTCTTCGGGCATGTGCCGATGCTGATGAACCCGGCGATCGCCGACTACATCCAGGCCTACGGCGAGGGCGGGCTGCGCGCGCAGCGCCTGGGGCACCTCGCCAAGCTCGCGCGCGTCTACTGGTACACCGTCGAGTTCGGGCTGCTGCGGCAGAAGGAGGGTCTGCGCATCTACGGCGCGGGCATCGCCTCCTCGGCCACCGAGAGCGTGTTCGCGCTCGAGAGCGCATCGCCCAACCGCATCCGCTTCGCACTCGAGCGCGTGATGCGCACGCGCTACCGCATCGACGATTTCCAGGAGAGCTATTTCGTCATCGACGGCCTGGACGAACTGCTGGAACTCGCCCGCATCGACTTCGCGCCCCTCTACGAACGCCTGGCCTCGGGCCCGGAGCACGCGCCGGGCGAGGTCCTCGCCAGCGACGAGGTGATTGCGCGCGGGACGGGGACGTATCACCAGGGCCGCCCGAAGCGGGGATTGGACTGACGAGCGCGGGGCATTTTTCCCGTTTCGGCCGCTGGCCCTTGTGGTTCAATTTCCCCGCCGCGTTCGACGGCGGAGAACGACGAGGAGTCCGAGATGGCTGCCAACTGGTCGCTGAATCAAGTCCTGGCGCACCTCGACAGCGGTCGCATGTGGTCGGGCGCAACGGTCACCTATTCGTCCCCGACCACCGCGTCGGCGCTTTTCAGCCAAGGTGAAGCGGCCGGGTTCCGTGCCGTCAATCCGGCGCAGCAGGCGCTCATGGTGCTTGCGCTGACGACCTGGGACGAGTTGATCCCCCAGGG
>CAUJJO010000244.1 GCA_963205125.1 Pseudomonadota bacterium
CCCGGCCGCCGAAGACCAGGCCATGGGCCGCGCCCACCGCATGGGCCAGCAGCGCCCGGTGACGGTCTACCGGCTGGTCACCGCCGGCTCGATCGAGGAGCGCATCGTCGCCCTGCACCACGACAAGCGCGAACTCGCCGACGGCTTGCTCGCCGACCAGGACGGCAGCGCACCGCTGGCCGCCGACGAGCTGATCGACCTGCTGCGCGAAGACTGACGAGAGTCGCGGCCGCCCGCTGCGCGCGAGTCCTCGCAGCAGGGCTCGGCAGTTCCGGCGGCCTTCAGTCCGCCCAGGGCTGCAGCGCCTGCGCCAGCCGGCGCAGCAGCTCGGGCTCGGGCAGCGGCAGGCGCAAGCTGGGCTTGCCGCTGACCGGGTCGGTCTCGATGCGCGTGGCCACGCCGCCGGGGCTCGCCGCGCCTTGCGCCAGGCCTTGCAGCAGGCTGGCGCCCAGCTTCAGCAGCGCAGGCCAGGGGTCGGCGGCGGGCGCGGGGGTGACTTCGCCAGGCGGCGCCTCGGCGCGCCCGACCGTCGACGCGTCGGCATCCGCGTCCAACTCGCAGTCTTCCACCGCGGGCCTGGCCGTGGGGGCCGATGCGGTGGGCGCCTCCGATGTTCGCATGGCGCCGTCGCGTGCCGCAGCCGCCTCGTCGGCCGTCTCGCCTTCGCCCATCGCGCCGGCCACCTGCTCGACGCTTTCCATGAACTTCGACAGCCGCGTTCCCTGCAGGAAGACTTCGCTCGCGCCGCCGTCGAGCACGCCGGCAAAGAGCGAGGTCTTGAAGGCCAGCACCGAGAGCATGCCTTCCTCGATGCAGCCCTGGCCGACGAAGTTGATCACCTGAACGCCGCGCGACTGCCCCATGCGGTGCACGCGGCCGATGCGCTGCTCGAGCACGGCCGGGTTCCAGGGCAGGTCCATGTTGACGACCACCGCCGCCGCGTGCTGCAGGTTCAGCCCGACGCCGCCGGCATCGGTGGCGAGGAACAGGCGGCAGTCCGCATCCTCGTGAAAGCGCTCGACCAGTGCAGCGCGCTGCTCGCTGGGCACGCTGCCGCTGAACAGCACGTGGCCCCAGTCGCGCTGGCCCTTGCCCTTGCCCAGGCGCCGCTGGATCAGCTCGTGCGTGCCCAGCCACTGGCTGAAGACCACCGCCTTGGCCGAAGGGTCCTCGAACAGCTCGTCGAGCACGGCCATCAGCTCGTCGACCTTGTGGCCGTGGTCGGTCTCGTGGTCGACCAGGAAGCTGCTGTTGCAGGCCATGCGCATGATCTGCAGCGCGCACTGCAGGCGCTTCTGGTCACTGTCGGAGAGGTAGCCCGTCTTGCGCCAGCGCGCGACGATGCGGGTGACGACCTCGCCGGCATCGTCGTGGTGGCGGCGCTGCTCGGGCGTCAGCGGCACGAAGATGCGGTTGTCCACGCGCTCGGGCAGTTGCGCCAGCACCTCGGCCTTGCGTCGGCGCAGCATCACCGGGGCCAGCGTCTGGCCGATCCGATCGAGGCCCTGGTAGCCGATGACGCGGCCGGACTCGTCGCGCTTCTGATGCTCGTCGAGCAGGCGCCAGGTCGGCCCCAGGCGGTGGCGGTCGACGAACTGCACGATGGAGATGAGCTCCTCGAGCCGGTTCTCCAGCGGCGTTCCCGTGAGCACCACCGCGTAGGGGGAGCCGATGCGCTTGAGCGCGCGCGCGGCGACGGTGTTCCAGTTCTTGATGCGCTGCGCCTCGTCGGCGATCACCAGCTCGGGCGCCCAGGCGTCGATCAGGTCGCCGTCCTTGGCCAGCATCTCGTAGTTCACGATGCGGCAGAAGGCGTCTTCGCGCCAGAGCCTCTCGCGCACCGTGCGCAGGCCGTGGATGACCTGCGCCTCGCGTGCGGTGAAGCGCTCGAACTCCTTCTTCCACTGGTGCTTGAGCGAAGTCGGGCAGACCACCAGCACGCGCTCGACGCCGAAGTGGCGGGCGAACAACTCGGCCGCGGCGATCGCCTGCACGGTCTTGCCCAGGCCCATCTCGTCGCCGATCAGCGCGCGCCCGGCGCGTGCGGCAAAGAGCGCGCCTTCGGCCTGGTAGGGATAGAGCCCGACCTTCAGCAGCTTGCGCAAGCCCTTGTCCGCCGCGCCCCGGGGATAGGCCTCGGCCAGCGCCGCGCGGCGCCGTTCCCCGTCGCGGATCTGCGCGACGAAGGCCCAGACGTCGTCGTAGCAGCGCAGCTCGTGGCCGGCATCATGTGCCGCCTGCAGCAGCGGCTGCAGGCCGTCGAGCCGGCTCCACGGCAGCGCCCAGCCGGCGTCGGCGTCGAACAGCGCGCGCGCCTTGGCCAGCAGGCCCGGCGGGCAGCTGCTGCCGGCGCGAAAGCGCAGCACGCGCGCCGCGGCGTAGTCGAGCCATATCTCGCTGTAGGCCGGTGCAAAACCCTGCCGCAACGCCGCCTTGCCGCCGCGCCGCGCGGCCAGCCGCGCCAGCGTGAACTCGATGTGCTTGCAGGTGCCAAGCGTATTGGTCGCGAAGTCCGGGCAACTGCAGAAGTTCTGCCCCGGTGCCGCCCCGCGGATGGCGACCCGCCAGCACGAGGCGCTGGCCGGGTTGTGCACCGCGAACTCCGAGAACACCGGCTCGCTGCCCAGGTTGTGCAGCTCGAAGGCCTGCTCCGCGCCGAACTGCCGGCGCAGCGCGGTCTGCCAGTCGGCCGGCGACAACTGCGCCGGCCGCCGCGTATGCGACAGGCGCGGCGGCGCCGGCTTGCGCGCCTTGGCGCGCTTGGCGCCCGGCTTGGCCGAGGACTTGCGGGAGGTGGCGGTGGGCATGGGGGCGTCGGATGTTGCGCGGTTGGACAGGGGTGGCGGATGGGATTCTCGCAAGGGACGCTGGCGGCTGGCCGCCGTGGGCCGCCGCGCCGGGTCGTTGCCGCAGCGTGAAGCTGGCCGAGATCGTCGCGCATGGGCATGTGCCGAAGCCGGGTCGCCATGTCGGAGCGAAGGCCGTCGACGACGATGAGGACTTCGAGGCCATGATGCAGGCGTGGACCGAAAGGCCGGACGAGCAGATGGCGAAGGGGGCGAAACCGGGCCCCCTGATTCGGCGCAAACTAGCGGGCCTGGACCATGGATTCCGAGCTTCGTCCGATGTCACTGAACGTCGAGCATCTGCTTCGCACTGCCGCCACGCTGGAGCAGGCCTTGTTCGCCATCGAGCGGACGCCGCCCGAGGACGCCGTGATGTTCGATCTGTTCCGCAACGCCGCCATCAAGAGTTTCGAGTTGTCGCTGGAGACTGCCGGCAAGCTGATCCGCAAGGCGCTGAAGGCCTACGGCGGCAGCCCGCGCAGCGTGGACGCCCTGGTCTTCAACGACGTGCTGCGCCACGCGGGCAAGCACGGCTTGCTGGACGAAGCCGGCGTCGGACGCTGGCTGGCCTACCGCGCCAATCGAAACAGCACCGCGCACGACTACGGTGAAGGCTTCGCCAACGTCACGCTGAAGTTGCTGCCTGCGTACCTGAAGGACGTCCGCGCCCTTGCGGCGCCCCTGCAAGGAGTCTTCGATGCCGCCGGCTGAGCTGTCGCAGTTGGTCCTGTCTGCACGCCACCTCGCCGAGTTGCGTGCACTGCTCGACCGCCACGTACCCGATGCCGTGGTCTGGGCGTTCGGTAGCCGCGTGACCGGTGGTGCGCACGAAGGCAGCGATCTGGACCTGGCATTACGCAACGCGCAGGACTCGAACCAGCCGGTGGCAGGACTGGCCGACCTGCGGGAGGCGCTTCAGTCCAGTTCGCTGCCGATGCTGGTGGAAGCGCACGATGCATCCGAGTTGCCTCTGGCGTTTCGTGCAGCCATCGAGAGGCGGCATCTCGTTATTCGGGAGCCGCAGCGGCACGATCCGGCTGATGCCGAGTGCCGGCGGCCATGCGGCACGCATGAGTCTTGACCTGCCCGCTTTGCCCGGCGGCGCAAGGACCGGCTCGTCGCTCGATCGTTGTGCGGTCCCGGGGTCCATCCGCTGCGGCATCGTGCAGCCTGGTTCGCCGGTCGCAGATGGCGCCCCGATCATCCGGGTCAGCAACTTCAGCCCCACGGATCTCGAACTCTCCGAAGTGATGCGCGTCGCGCCAGAAGTCGAAGCGACGAGGCTGACCGGCGCAGCCGTGATGGCGCCGGCCGGCCGCGCTGTCATCGACCGCGCCCGGATCACTTGCGTGTGAAGCGATAATGCGCGCCATGTCTGCGATCCGTCCGATCCCCGCAGCGCGCTTCGGTTGGCGTTGGCGCAAGCCATCCGCCTGACCACCCCACCCCTGGGCGCCGCGCATTCGCGCAGCGCCGCCTAGAACCCGGATCCCTTGCACGCCGCGCCTGTTGCCGGCTGCGCGCCGTCCGGCGCGCACGAGGGCCCGAATGCCCGAATCGCGGATGCACCTGCTGCGTCCCCCGTTCCTGAAGGGTTTGCGCCATGCTGCTGATGATCGACAACTACGACAGCTTCACCTACAACCTCGTGCAGTACTTCGGCGAACTCGGCGCCGAGGTGCGCGTCTTTCGCAACGACGAGATCACGCTGGACGGGATCACGGCGCTTGCGCCCAGGCACCTCGTGCTCTCGCCCGGGCCCTGCTCGCCGGCCGAAGCGGGGATCTGCGTCGACGCGATCCGCCACTTCAAGGGGCGCCTGCCCATCCTCGGCGTGTGCCTCGGGCACCAGGCGATCGGCGCGGCGCTGGGCGGACGGGTCGTTCGCGCGCGGGTGCAGATGCACGGCAAGGCGAGCACGATCGCCGCCGACGGGCGCGGCGTCTACGCCGGGCTGCCCGAGCGCTTCGAGGTCATCCGCTACCACTCGCTGGCGATCGAGCGCGAGTCGCTGCCCGCAGAGATCGAGATCAGTTCGAGCACCGAGGACGGCGAGATCATGGGCGTGCGGCATCGTGAGCTGGCGGCGACGGCGGCGCCGCTGGAAGGCGTGCAGTTCCACCCCGAGTCGATCCAGAGCGAGCACGGCCACGCGCTGCTGAAGAACTTCCTGCGGATGGGCGCGGCCCATTGAAGACGCACCGGCGAAACACGAACGACGAACGAATCGGAAGACCCCTCATGACCATCACCAACACCGAGGCGCTGACGCGCGTCATCGAGCACCGCGAGATCTTCCACGACGAGATGCTGACGCTGATGCGCCGCATCATGAGCGGCGAAATGTCGCCGGTGATGATCGCGGCGCTGGCCACCGGCCTGCGCGTGAAGAAGGAGACCATCGGCGAGATCGCCGCCGCGGCGCAGGTGATGCGCGAGTTCGCCACGCCCGTGCCGGTGGCCGAGCGCAGGCACCTGGTCGACATTGTCGGCACCGGCGGCGACAGCTCGCACACCTTCAACATCAGCACGGCCTCGATGTTCGTCGCCGCCGCGGCCGGCGCGCGCGTGGCCAAGCACGGCGGGCGCAGCGTCTCCAGCACGAGCGGCTCGGCCGACGTGGTCGAGGCCCTGGGCGCGGCGATCGACCTTGCGCCCGCGCAGGTCGCACAGTGCCTGGCCGAGACCGGCATCGGCTTCATGTTCGCGCCCAACCACCATCAGGCGATGAAGCACGCCGCGCCGGTGCGCCGGGAGCTGGGCGTGCGCACGCTCTTCAACATCCTCGGGCCGCTGACCAACCCGGCCGGCGCGCCCAACCAGCTGCTGGGCGTCTTCCACCCCGACCTCGTGGGCATCCAGGTGCGCGTGCTGCAGCGCCTGGGCAGCGAGCACGTGATGGTCGTCTACGGCATGAACGGCATGGACGAGATCTCGCTCTCGGGCGAGACGATGGTCGGCGAGCTCAAGGACGGGCAGGTGCGCGAGTACGCCATCCACCCGAGCGACTTCGGCCTGCCGGTCTACGACTCGCGCGTGCTGCGCGTGGCCAACGCGGCGGAGTCGGTGCAGTGCATCCGGCGTGCGCTCGGTGGCGAAGAGGGTCCCGTGCGCGACGTCGTGCTGCTCAACGCCGGTGCGGCGCTCTACTGTGCGGGGGTGGCCGCGAGCATCGAGGACGGCGTGCGCCGCGCCCGCGAGACGGTCGCCTCCGGGGCGGCGACGGCGCGGCTGGCGCAGTTCGTCGCCGTCACGCAGCGGCTGCGGACGGCGGCCTGAGGCCGGGGGCGGGCGTGGCGGACATCCTGCAGCGCATCGTCGCCGTCAAGCGCGAGGAGGTGGCGTCGCTGCTGGCGCGCCGCCCACCGGCTGCGCTGTGCGAGGCGGCGCAGGCGCGCGCGGGCGACCTGCGCGACTTCGAGGCTGCGCTGCGCCGCAGGATCGCAGACGGCAGCGCCGCGGTGATCGCCGAGGTGAAGAAGGCCAGCCCGAGCAAGGGGGTGTTGCGCGATCCCTTCGTGCCCGCGGAGATCGCCGCGAGCTACGAAGGCCATGGCGCCGCCTGCCTGAGCGTGCTCACCGACGAGCGCTTCTTCCAGGGCAGCGCCGACTTCCTGCGCCAGGCGCGCGCGGCCTGCGCGCTGCCGGTGCTGCGCAAGGACTTCGTCGTCGACCTCGCCCAGGTCTACGAGGCGCGCGCGATGGGCGCCGACGCGATCCTGCTCATCGCCGCCTGCCTGGACGACGGCGCGCTGGCGGAGCTGGAAGCCGCGGCGCATGAGCTGGGCATGGCGGTGCTGGTGGAGGTGCACGACGCCGCCGAGCTGGCGCGGGCGCTGGCGCTGCGGACGCGGCTCGTCGGCATCAACAACCGCAACCTGAAGACCTTCGAAGTCTCGCTGCAGACGACGCTGGACCTGCTGCCCGCCGTGCCCGCCGACCGGCTGCTGGTCACCGAGTCGGGCATCCTGCAGGCGGCGGACGTGGCCCGCATGCGCGCGGCCGGCGTGCACGCCTTCCTCGTCGGCGAGGCCTTCATGCGCGCGCCGGAGCCGGGGCAGGCGCTGGCGCGCCTCTTCCCCTGACCGCGCCGGGCCGGCCGGCGGGCCGCCGGGCGGGGGGCGAGGCAAGAGATCGTGCGAGACTTGCCAAGAGTGCTATACTCACCGGCTCTGCGGAGGGGTGCCCGAGTGGCTAAAGGGGGCAGACTGTAAATCTGTTGGCTTACGCCTACGCTGGTTCGAATCCAGCCTCCTCCACCAGAGAGACTGCGTTGATGCGGGGATGCCGGGCGGGAGTAGTTCAATGGCAGAACCTTAGCCTTCCAAGCTAATGACGCGGGTTCGATTCCCGTCTCCCGCTCCACGGAGGAAGTGATCGGCCAGGGCGTGCGGCCTTGGCCCTGTGCAGGAAGAACATCGCTACGGGTCTGCCGATCTCTCGATGGGCAGGCGGCAAGGGTCGGCAGACCCGTATCGATGCCCATGTGGCTCAGTGGTAGAGCACTCCCTTGGTAAGGGAGAGGTCGCGCGTTCGATCCGCGCCATGGGCACCACCGAATCGAGGCGCCGTACCCCGGCCCCATCTCGGCCGTCAACCTTCAGAACGCCAGGAGCGCAAGACATGGCAAAAGGCAAATTCGAGCGGACCAAGCCGCACGTGAACGTGGGCACGATCGGGCACGTGGACCACGGCAAGACGACGCTGACGGCGGCGATCGCCACCGTGCTGTCGAGCAAGTTCGGCGGCGAAGCCAAGGGCTACGACCAGATCGACAACGCGCCCGAAGAGAAGGCGCGCGGCATCACGATCAACACCTCGCACATCGAGTACGAGACGGCCAACCGGCACTACGCGCACGTGGACTGCCCCGGGCACGCCG
Source organism: Pseudomonadota bacterium (assembly GCA_963205125.1). Taxonomy (GTDB): domain Bacteria; phylum Pseudomonadota; class Gammaproteobacteria; order Burkholderiales; family Burkholderiaceae_C; genus Rubrivivax. The sequence continues at coordinate 7,729 of CAUJJO010000244.1, forward strand.
ACTACGTCAAGAACATGATCACGGGTGCGGCGCAGATGGACGGCGCGATCCTGGTGTGCTCGGCCGCCGACGGCCCGATGCCGCAGACGCGCGAGCACATCCTGCTGGCGCGCCAGGTGGGCGTGCCCTACATCATCGTCTTCCTGAACAAGTGCGACATGGTGGACGACGCCGAGCTGCTGGAGCTCGTCGAGATGGAAGTGCGCGAACTGCTGTCCAAGTACGACTTCCCCGGCGACGACACCCCCATCATCAAGGGCTCGGCCAAGCTGGCGCTGGAAGGCGACAAGGGGGAGCTTGGCGAGCAGGCCATCATGAAGCTGGCGGATGCGCTGGACAGCTACATCCCCACGCCTGAGCGGGCGGTAGATGGCAGCTTCCTGATGCCGGTGGAAGACGTCTTCAGCATCTCTGGGCGGGGCACCGTGGTGACCGGGCGGGTAGAGCGCGGCATCGTCAAGGTGGGC
>CAUJJO010000245.1 GCA_963205125.1 Pseudomonadota bacterium
CGGGTCGAGTTGCTGCACGTTCAGCCCGGCGGGCGCCAGGCCCTGCTGCAGCGCGAGCATGGCGATCGCCGCCTCGACCGCGCCGGCAGCCCCCAGCGTGTGGCCGGTGTGGCCCTTGCTGCTGCTGCAGGGCGTGGCGGCGCCGAAGACTGCGTTCACGGCCAGCGCCTCGGCCGCGTCGTTGCCCGGCGTGCCGGTCCCGTGCAGGTTGATGTAGTCGATCGCCGCGGGCTCGCAGCCGGCCTGCGCCAGCGCCTGGCGCATGGCCATCGCCGCGCCCAGGCCTTGCGGGTGCGGGCTGCTCATGTGGTGGCCGTCGCTGCTCTCGCCGCAGCCCAGCAGCCAGGCCTGTGCCTTCGGGGCGTCGCGCTCGAGCAGCGCGAAGGCGTCGGCCTCGCCGATCGACAAACCCTTGCGCGCGGCGTCGAAGGGCCGGCAGATGTCGCTGGACACGAGTTCGAGCGAAGTAAAGCCGTAGAGCGTGGTCAGGCACAGGCTGTCGACGCCGCCGACGATGGCAGCGTCGACGAGGCCCAGCTCGATCATCCGCGCCGCCTGGCCGAACACCTTGGCGCTGGACGAACACGCCGTGCTGACCACCGCCGCCGGCCCCTGCAGCGCGAAGCGCTCGCGCACGTAGCGCGCCAGCGAATAGGTGTTGTGCGTCTGCGCATAGTGCAGGCCCGCGGGCAGGGCGCCGCTGGCCGGGTCGCGGTGACGGTAGGCGATCTCGGTCTGCAGGATGCCCGAGGTGCTGGTGCCCAGCAGCACGGCCACGCGCGCCGCGCCGAAACGCTCGCGCACGCGCGCCACGCTCTGCGCGAAGCCGTCGGCCTGCAGGCCGCGCTCGGCGAGGCGGTTGTTGCGGCAGTCGAAAGCCGACCGCGCCGCGTCCCAGGGCAGGGCATCGAGGCCGTCGAGGCCATCCACCATGCCGATCCAGGTGCCCAGCGTCGCCGTCTCGAAGTCGCGCTGGCGCAGGCCGCTGCGCCCTTCGCGCAGCGCGGCCAGCGTCGCCGCGCGGCCGTCGCCGAGCGCGCTGACCAGCGTGAAGTCGCTCACCGCAAGAGGCTTCATGCGCTGTCTCCGTCGATGGCCGCGGCGTCGGCCAGCAGCAGCACGTTGGCAAAGGGCGTGCCGCGGCTCATGGGCAGCGCCTGCACGGCAAAGCCCAGGCCTTGCAGCAGCTCGCGCCACTGCGCCACGCTGCGGCCCCAGGTCGGCGGCACGCGGTGGCCGCGCACCGTCGTCACCAGGCGGTCGACCCACTGGCTGGCGGCAAAGCCGCGCGCATCATCCATGTCGCCCACGCGCAGCAGCAGGCGGCCGCGGCGGCCGAGCGCCGAGCGCACGCGCGCCAGCAAGGCGGCCTGCGCCGCGTGGTCCACGTAGTGCAGCACGTCGAGGATGACGACCAGGTCGCAGTCCGGCAGCTCGGCCTGCCGCATGTCGGCGCAGACGAAGCGCGGCGCGAGCGCCAGGCCTGCGGTGGCGGCCTGCGCACGCGCCACGTCGCGCGTCATCAGCTCGATGCCGGTGTACTGCCTTGCGCCCGGCGCCTCGCCCCAGGCCGCCGGCCAGCGGCCCTGCGCCGCCGCCTCGGCGCAGGCCTGCAGCAGGCTGGCCAGCAGCCCCTGGCCGCAGCCGATGTCGAGCACGCGCGCGCGTCCGGCCAGCTCGCCGCGTTCGAGCAGCGCGCGAAACACCGGATCGCGCCCGAGCTTGCCGCGCGCGAAGTGCCAGGCAAAGCGCCCGGCGGCGCGATAGGGGGCGCTCGCGCCGTCGAGCAGGGCGCGCCAGGCGGCGTCGGGCGCGACGCCGTCGGCGCGGGCGGGACGGGCCTCGCGCCCCGGCTGCGGCGCCTCACGCGGGTCTTCAGCCAACTCTTGCTTCATTCGATGATGAGGGACTTGCCGATCACGCGGAGCGAGTCGAACGCCCCGCACGCGACGCATTTGTACCAGCGAACCGCACGATCCTCCTTGATCAAGGCGCTGAAGCCGGCGGCGCCTCGCTCGGAAAAGTGGGCTTGGATCCGGCCATCGACGAAGACGGCGAGGAAGCGCCCCGTTTCACCCAGGTCGGTGCGGTAGACGCCCACGACGATGTGCTCCGGCGTGCCGTCCGCGTCGAGATCGGTCTGCAGCGACAGGGACAGACCGGAGTCGGCGAACTGGCGATACTGGGCGACGGAGGTGACGCGGCGCAGCCATTCGCCGTCGAGAACGCTTGCCTGCCGCCAATGCTTGTCGATGCGACGAACGTCGATACCGAGGACTTCGCTTCCGGTGGGTTCGATCTTGAGATCGACCCACCAGGCTGCGGCCGGGGCGGTGGCGCGGGTCGGAGGTGAATGGGTCGGCGCGCAGGCACTCAGCAAGATCGCGCCAGCGGCGGCGAGGCGGCACAGCGCACGGGCCGTTCTTGCGCCATGGCCGCCAAGCCTGCCGGCGCGGCCCGGTTTCCCCCTCGCCCCGCTTGCGAGGAGAGGGCTGGGGTGAGGGGCCTTGCCGCTGCTGGGCACCACCCTCACCCCTGCCCTCTCCCACTTGTGGGAGAGGGAGAAGGAAGAAGAAGCTCGCGGCGCGGCGGCAGGGCATCGTCCAGCGTCGCCGTGCGCAGGCCGGGGTCGCGGGTGTCGAAGCCGTGACGCGTCCAGCTCACGAACCGCAGGTTCAGGCGGTGCAGCATCCGGGAACACGGTGGACCCTGATTCCCAATGATCCTAAGCCTGCCTGATCGCCCGCTCGGGCGTGGCCCTGCAGCGGCTCACGTCCACGACGAGCCGGCAGACCAGGTCGGCCAGATCGAAGCGCCGGTTGAAGCGGTAGGCGAAGGCGCCGAGGTAGGAGTCATCGACCTGCACCACACCGTCCAGACGGTGCTGGCGCTCCTGGGCGACCATCGCCGTCATGATCTTGTGGTGCAGCAGCCAGGCGGTGGGGTAGCTCACACCGATGTGGCGCTTGAGCTCCAGGGCCGACATCCCTGTCTTGGCCTGGCTGATGAAGTAGATCGCCAGGAACCAGGTCGACAGCGGCAGCTTGGTGCTGCCGAACAGGGTGCCGGCCGTCAGGGAGGTCTGGCGTCGGCAGGCGCGACACTGGAAGAGCGGACGGCCTTGGCTGAGCAGCACGCAATGCGCGCTGCTGCCGCAGCGCGGACAGACGAAGCCCGCGGGCCAGCGCGCGCGCATCACGGCCTCGCAGCATTTGGGTTCGGTGCCAAAGGACTGCAGGAACTCGGGCAAGGACATGCCGTGCTGGAACTGGATCGGGTTGTAGGCCACGGTGCGGCACCTCGGAGGCTGGGGAGATGCCGTCAGCGCAGGGCGTGGGTGGCTCAGTGCGTGAGCCAGGCTTAGGATCGTTTCGAATCAGGTGGAGTGTTGCCGTTCGGGTTCGAGGCCGCCCGCTATGATGCCAAGCACAGCAGCGTGTCCGAGGTTCCCATGGCTATCCCGATGGAAGTATTGGCCGCAGAAGCGCTTGCCCTGCCGCCGGTCGAGCGCTCGCAACTCCTGGATCGTTTGCTTGCGAGCTTTGATCCCGAGCCCCTCGATCCTGCCTGGGAGAGGGCCTGGACGGGTGAAGTCGACCGTCGCGAGGCACTGATCGTCACCGGCCAGTCAAGCTGGATACGCGGTGACGAGGTCCTTGCCCGCCTTCGTGCCGAATTGAAGTGAGCTACGTCCTCGCGCCGGAGGCTGCGGAGGAACTCCAGGAAATCTTCGAGTGGTACCTTGCGCATGCGAGTTCGCGAGTCGCTGCGATCTTCCTCGAGGAGTTCGAGCGTACGGCGCGACTCGTGGAGCGGGAGCCGGGCCTGGGAACGATGACCGGCAACGGGTGGGCGGTTTTCCCGGTTTTCCGTTATCCGTATTCGCTCATCTACCGCGCGACGGATGAAGGCATTCGCATCGGTGCGATCGCGCATAAGCGCAGGGGCCCGGGCTACAGGAAGACGGCCGAGCAGCGATAGCGCTGCGCCCCGGCTGCGGCGCCTCACGCGGGTCTTCAGCCAACTCGTGCTTCATTCGATGACGAGGGACTTGCCGATCACGCGGAGCGAGTCGAACGCCCCGCACGCGACGCATTTGTACCAGCGAAGCGCACGATCCTCCTTGATCAAGGCGCTGAAGCCGGCGGCGCGGGCTGATCGCGCCTCACCCCTGCCCTCTCCCACTTGTGGGAGAGGGAGAAGGACGAAGAAGCTCGCGGCGCGGCGGCAGGGCCGCGTCCAGCGTCACCGTGCGCAGGCCGGCGTCGCGGCAGTGCTGCAGCAGCCTGGGCAGCACGTCGAGGACGACCGGACGACCGCTGGCGCTGCGGCGGGCGTTGCCGTCGTGCAGCAGCAGGATGTCGCCGGCGGCAAGCTTCGTCGTCAGGCGCTGCAGCACGCGCGCGGGGTCGGGGTCGCGGGTGTCGAAGCCGCGGCGCGTCCAGCTCACGAGCTGTAGGTTCAGGCGGTGCAGCACCGGGTCGAGCAGCGGGTTGCGCAGGCCGGCCGGGGCGCGAAAGCCGTGCGGCGCGCAGCCGGTCAGGTCGGCGAGCACCGCTTGCGCGCGGCCGATCTCGGCGGCGAAGCCGCGCGGGCCGAGCAGGGCGAAGTGGTGGCGGTGGGCGAAGCTGTGGTTCTGCACCGCGTGGCCGCGGCGCACGATCTCGCGCGTGAGCGCGGGCTGCGCGGCGGCGCGCGCGGCGATGCAGAAGAAGCTGGCGCGGGCGCCCGCGGCGTCGAGCTGGTCGAGCACGGCGGGCGTGACCTCGGGGTCGGGGCCGTCGTCCAGGGTGATGGCGATCTCGCCGCGCGCAGCGCTGGCCGGCGGCAGCCGCGTGATGTTGGGCCCGAGCAGCGTGCTGCGCGGCCACAGGCCCGCCGCCGTCAGCACGGCCTGGTTGGCGATCACGGCGCCGGCCGCAAAGGGCCAGAGCCCGGGCGCCAGCGCCAGCGCCGCGGCACCGACGTGCACGGCTGCGCTCGCCTTCACGAGCGGCGGCCAGGGCCAGGGCGGGGATGGGGGCGGCGCAGCGTTCACGGCCGCGGATTGTCGGCCGCCGCCGCGCCCGCCCCGCGCGACGGGGCGCCGCGCATGAAGATCGCCGACAGCAGCAGCGCCAGCAGCGCGCCGGGCGCGACCACCGAGCCGATGGCTGCCAGCAGCGGGATGCTGGAGGCGGCCAGCAGCGCAAACGAGGCCACGGTGGTGATGTTGGCCAGCAGCAGCGAAGCCAGCGTATCCACGCCCTGGTCGCCGCTTTCGCAAAGCATGTCGAAGAAGAGCGCGTAGTTCGAGCCGACGGCCACCACCAGCAGCAACCCGACGAGGTGCAGGATGCCCAGCTGCACGCCCAGCGCCGCCAGCGCCCCCATCGCCAGCAGCACCGCGAGCACGAGCGGCTGGCAGACGGCCAGCAGCCGCCGCCACGAGCGCAGTGACAGCGCCATCAGCAGCACCACGCCCAGCGCGCCGAGCAGCGCCTGCGCCTGCGCCGCGCCGAGGTAGCCGCCGTAGAGGTTTCGCAGCTCGCCGCCGATGTCCAGCACCTGCGTGTCGGCCAGGCCCTGCAGCGCGGCGCCGACGGCGGCGTGGTCGACCTCGCCTCCCGCTGCCGCGTACACCGGCAGCAGCGCCGCGGCGCTGCCGTCGGCGCGGCGCAGCAGCAGCGCGTCGAGGGCCGGCGCGACCGCGCTGCCGCGCAGCGATGGCCAGCTCAGCGGCGGCGCCCGGCGCGCCTGCTCGATCGCGTCGACGAAGGGCGCAAGCCGCGTCGCGGCAAGCGGGCCGCCTTGCGTGGCCTCTTCCAGGGCCGCCCGCAGCGCCGCGCGCGCGGGCAGCGCGGCCTGGCGCTCGCGCTGCGTGCGCTGGCTCGGCAGGAGGCGCGCGGCGCTGTCGAAGCCGGCGATGGCGCCGCGCTCGACCAGCGTCTCCAGGCGCGCGCTCGCCGCCTCGGCGCGCTGCAGGGCCTGTTCGACGTCGGCCCCCTGCACGACGACCAGCGTGCCGCCCTCGCCGGCCCCGAGGTCGGCGCGCAAGGCTTCGTCGAGTTGCATCGCCGCGTGCGGCACGGGGCTGAGCGAGCCGAGGTCGGCGCGCCAGAGCTCGCCGCGCTGCACCAGCACGAGGGCGGCCAGCAGCGCCAGCAGCAGCACCGGCAGCCGCAGGCGCGGCAGCCGTGCGATCGCCCACTGCGCGGCGCGCCCCAGGCGCCGGCTGAGCGCGCTGCTGCTTGCGCCTTCGGGCCGCAGCGCCGGCAGCACGTAGCGCGTCGTCAGCGCCGCGGTGGCCAGCCCCGCAACCGAGAACACGCCGAGCTGCGCAAGACCGGGGAAGTCCGACCACAGCAGCGCGGCGAAGCCGCAGACCGAGGTCAGCAGGCCCAGGCGCACGGTGGGCCAGCTCGTGCGCACCCAGTGGCGCCAGCCGCCCTCGCCTTGCCCGGCGCCTGCGCGCGACGGTGACTGCGACTGGATCAGGTAGTAGATCGCGTAGTCGACCGATTCGCCGATCAGCGTCGAGCCGAAGCCCAGCGTCATGCCGTGCACGCTGCCAAAGCCCAGGCTCACCGCGACGATGCCGCCGAGCACGCCGGTGGCCACCGGCAGCGCCGCCGCGCCCAGCGCCTTCAGCGAGCCGAAGGCCAGCCACAGCAGCGTGCACATCACCAGGGCACCGGCGATCGCCAGACGCTGCACCTCGCGCTCGATGCGCGCGCGGCTGTCGACGCTGAAGAAGGGCGCGCCGCTCACCCGCAGCAGCAGGCCGCGCGCGGCCATGGGCGCGAAGGCCTCGTGGACCAGGTCGATGGCCTGGGCCTGCGCGTCGATGTCGGCGCCGGGCGCGCTGACGGTGGCGGCCAGCAGCGCGCGCGGCGTCTGCCGTCCGACCCACACGCCGTCTTCGCTGCGCGGCGTGCGCGCGGGGATCAGCGCCTCGGCGATGCGCTGCGTCTCGCCGCTCGGGTCGCGATCCAGCAGCGGCTTGATCGCCTCGCCCGCGGGCGTGCCCAGCAGCGAGGTCGACTCGGCGATCGCCTCGCGCAGCCCCTGGGCGGTGAAGCGCTCGGGCGTGATCGCCGGGCTGAGCTGGTAGCGGTGCTCGAACAGCCATTGGCCGAAGCCCGCGAAGCCCTCGTGCTCGCCGTTGGCGACCTGGTCGAAGCGGCCGCTTGCGCGCAGCGCGGCGGCCAGCGTGCGCGAGGCCTGCGCGCGCGCCGCCGCGTCGCCGCCCTCGATGGCCAGCAGCAGCGTGCGCGAGGGCACGCCACTGTGGATCTGCTCGATCAGCAGGCGCTGGCGCGCGTCGGGCGCTGCGGGCAGGAAGACGGCGAGGTCGGCGGTGAACGGCGTGCGCGCGATCTGCAGCAGGGCCAGCAGCACCAGCAGCAGCCACAGCGCGAGCACGAGCCCGCGCCGCGGCGCGCTGCGCGGCCGCGACGTCATGGCGTGCTCGCGGAGGCCGCGGCGGCCGTGCTCATCGGCTCCAGCAGCATCAGCGAGCGGTCGCCGCCGCGCATCTGCAGCGCGATGCTGTGCACGTCGCTGCCGCGGCCGACGACCTCGATCTGCGCGAGCTGCTGTGCCAGGCGCGCGTCCAGCGGCTCGAGCAGCAGCACCCACTTCGCCTCGCCGCCCGAAAGCTGCGTGCGGAAGTGCTTCTGCAGCAGCGCGGCGTCACCGGTCAGCGTGCCGCGCAGCGCCTCCAGCAGCGCACCGAGCTCGGGGACGGCGTCGACGTCCATCTGCCGCGTGCGCCCGCCGCGGCGCAGCAGGAGCGTGCGGCCCTGGATCTGCAGCGTCTCCTTCACGGGGTGCAGGTTCTGGCGCTCGAAGCGGTCGGGCGCGCTGAAGGACAGGGTGCCGCTGCTGCGCAGCGGGCCGTCGATGCCGCCGACGACGCGCTCCTCGGTGAAGCGTGCCGTGCCCGCCTTGCGCAGCGCCATGCGCTGCATCAGCGTCTTCAGGTCGAAGGTCTGCGCGCGCAGCGGCGCCGCGCCGCCCAGCGCGAGCATGAGCGCCAGCGACAGCGACAGCGACAGCGACAACGCGCGTCGATCAAGCCCGCGGCCCATCCTCGCTCCAGAAGTCGTGGAAGTTGAACCAGTTGTAGGGTGCCTCGCGGCACAGCGCCTCGAGCCGCGCCACGTAGTCCTGCAGCGCGCGTTCGAGCTCCTGCTCGCGCAGCGCCGGGTCGGCCGCGCTGGCGCTGAAGTCGGCAAGCTCCTCGAAGCGCACCTGGTAGCGGTCGCCGCCGAGGTAGAGGCCGACCATGAAGAGCAGCGGCCGGCGCAGCATCTGCGCCAGGCGCAGCGGCCCGGTGCCGAAGACCGCGGGCGTGCCGAGGAAGGGCAGGCGCTCGAGGTCGCCGCGCCCGCCGGCGCCGCCGCCGGCGCCACTCGTCGGCGGCAGGCGGTCGCCCAGCATGCCGACCAGGCCGCCGCGCTCCAGCCAGTCGCGGATGGCCAGGGTCGAGCCCGGGCGCCCGATGGCGATGATCTCGAGCTTCAGCTCGGGCGCGACGGCGTGCAGCACGCCCTGGATCATGCGCGCGTTGTCGGGGTACATGACCATCGCCACCGGCAGCTGCTCGCCCTTGCCGACCGCGTGCAGCGCCTCGAAGCTGCCGATGTGCGCGCCGAGCATGAAGGCGCCGCGCCCGCTGGCGAGCGCGGCGTAGACGAGCTCGCCGCCCTGCACCTCGACGCGCAGGTCCTTCGGTCCGCCGCGCGCGAAGTAGATGCGGTCCAGCACCACCGAGGCGAAGGCGTGCAGGTGGCGCCAGCGGTCGCGCCAGCCGGGCGCGCGTCCGAGCGCGCGCGCGAGGTAGCGCCGCGAGTGGCGCGCGGCCATCGGCGAGAAGAGCAGGAAGTAGACGGTGATCGGCAGCAGCAGCAGCCGCGCCGCGCGCCGGCCCAGGTGCACCGCGATCCAGGCCATCAGCCGCAGCGCGCCGCGGTTGCTGCGCTCGCGCTGCCCGGCCCAGGACGCCGCGCCGGCTCTGCCGGCAGGGATCGGGTCGGGCTCGGGCACCGTCGTCATGCATCGCCGCCGTGCGCAGCCGCGTCAGCCCGGCAGGAGCCGGCCGCGGGCCACGGCCTGCGCGCCCTCGTGCAGCGCGAAGCCGACGCCGCGCGCATCGGGCGTGAGCTGCACGTGCAGCCGCGCACCCGGACGCACCGGCGCGGTGAACTTCACCTGCTCGATCGTCGGCGTGGCGCCCAGGCGCGCGTGCAGCGCGGGCTGCGCCTGCACGGCCTGCAGCACGAGCGTCAGCAGCACCACGCCCGGCAGCACCGGCTGGCCGGGGAAGTGGCCGTCGAAGGCCGGGTGGTCGGCGGCGATGTCCACCACGGTCTCGAAGGCGTGGGCCTGCGCCTCGCCCTCGCGGGCCGCGGGCGCTGCCGCTGCGTTCGCTGCGTTCGCTGCGCTCGCCGCGTCCTCCGTGCATGCTGCCGCGCCGCCCAGGTGGCGCGCGCACAGCTCGCGCAGCGTGGCGGTGGTGATCTTGCCGGTGGCCTCGCGCGGCAGCTCGGGCAGCAGCACGACGCGGCGCGGCACGAAGGCGGGCTCGAGGCGCTCGCGCAGGCCGGCGATGACCTCGCGCGGCTCGAGCCCCGGCGCGACGACGAAGGCCACCGTGCGCACCACGCCGTCGGCCACCTCGTCGGGCAGCCAGAAGGCGCCGTCGACGACGCCGGGCACGCGGTTGAGGTGGAAGTTCAGGTGCGCCAGCGAACTGCGCTTGCCGGCGACGTGGATGAGGTCGTTGGCGCGCCCGAGCAGGCGAAAGCGCCGCGCGTCCAGCAGCTCGAGGATGTCGGCCAACGGCGTGGCCTCGACGACGTGCCCGCCTTCGACGAGGAAGCGATCGCTGCCGTCCTCGGCGCGCTCCTGCCACAGCCGCAGTTCGCCGAGCGCCGTCCACACCTCGCCCTCGGTGGTGCGGCGCGAGGCCACCTGCCCGGCCTCGGTGCAGCCGTAGATCTCGATCAGCCGGCCGCCCAGCCGCGCCTCGGCCTCGGCGGCGAGCTGCGGCGACAGCGGCGCCGTGGCCGAGAGCACGAGGTCGACCACCGGCAGCTCGACGCCCGCGGCCAGCAGCGTCTTCAGGTGAAACGGCGTCGTCACCAGCGCGCGCGGGCGCGGCACGCGCTGCAGCGAATCGACGATGTCGGCCGGGTAGAAGGGGCGGCCGCTTTCGAAGGCCGCGCCGCCCAGCATCGCCAGCAGCACGCTGGACTCGAAGCCGTAGCTGTGCTGCGCGGGCACGGTGGCGACCAGGGTGAGCCCTTGCAGCGAGGGCTTTCCCATCATCTGCGCCAGGCGCTCGGCCTCGGCGGCGATGTTGCGCACCAGCGGCCCGAAGCGCTTGGCGTGCGGCTGCGGCACGCCGGTCGAGCCCGAGGTCAGCAGGCAGACGGCGACGAGGTCGGCGTCGATCGCCGGCACCGGCTCGGCGCGGGCGTCCACGGCAAGGCGCTGCACCGGCACGCGCGCAAGGCCGGCGGCGTCGACCTCGTCGCCGTCGACGAAGGCGTAGGGCTCGGCGCCCAGCTCGCGCAGGCGCTGCAGCGTCTGCGGCAGCGCGTTGGGCGGCATCAGGCTGGTGTGGCCGCGCAGCAGCGCCGCGGCCAGGCCGAGCGCGAAGCGGTAGCGGTCCTGGCACAGGTTCACCGCCGGGCCTTCGCTCGGCAGTGCGGCGGCCAGCGCCTTCGCCTCGGCGAGGAACTGCGCCGCGCTGATGGGCTTGCCGGCATGCCAGGCCAGCGGCGCGGCCGGATCGCGCGGGGCGAGGAGGGCAGGGGTTTCGAGGCTCATCCGACGGGGCTGCGTGGACCGTGCTCGCGCCAGGCGCGGATCGCGCTGTGCATCGACACGGGTTCGAACTCGGGGTGGCGCAGGCGCCGCCAGCCGTACTCGCCGACGAAGGCCAGCAGCGCCGCCAGCGGCGTCAGCACGGTGCAGAAGAAGGACCACCAGGCCCAGGGCGCGAGCGCGTAGATCAGCAGCGAGGCGACGATCATTGCGGCGAAGAAGAGCGACCAGCCCAGCGTCACGCGCCGCGTGTAGGCGCGAAGTGCAGGCTCGAGCGGCTGGCTGTGCACGCGCTCGGCGAGAAGCGTGACCAGCGGCCTGGCGCCCGGCCGCAGCGTGATCGCGAAGCTCCAGCCCAGCAGTGCGTGGATGGCCGCGTGCTGCAGCACGTAGAGGCGGTTCACGTCCACGCCCCCGCGCTGCCAGACCCAAAGCAGCAGCGCCGCGAGCACCGCGCACGCGGTCAGCGTCGGCGCGTGGCGCCGCTGCAGGCCCGCCAGCGCCAGACCCGCCAGCAGCGGCCCGAACAGCGCAAGCACCGTCCAGGCATGCTCGGGCGCATAGGCCATCAGCCACCAGGACAGCGCGGAGTAGGCCGCCAGGCCCAGCCCCGCGGCAACGAGGCCCACGCCCGACATGGCTACTTGACCCGATGCTCCGCGACGTGTGCCGCCAGGCCGCGGATGGAGCGGAAGATGCGCACGTTGTGCTCGTCGTCCGAGCGCAACTGGAAGCCGTAGCGCTGCGAGATCGCCAGCGCCACTTCGAGGATGTCGATCGAGTCGAGCCCGAGGCCGTCGCCGAACAGCGTCGCCGTCACGTCCACCTCCTCGGCCGGCGTCTCCAGGTTCAGCGCCTCGACGAAAAGCTGCGCCAGCTCACGCTCGAGCGGCGCATTCGCCGCCGTGCCGGCGGCGGGATCGGATGATGGCGATGACAAGACGAAACTCCTCGCGCAGCGGCGACCGCAGCCGACTCGGCCACGGCCTCGAAAGCCGGCGATTGTAGGAGGGCAGACGTGGGCGCCGGGGCCTTGCCGCCCCGCACTGGGGAACACAAGGCTACGATGGCGCAATCAGGATCCGCGACTTGGAATCGGAGGCAGGTCATGAAGGAACAGCTTGCCGAACTGGCTCAACGGACACTGTCCCTCCCGGCGGATGAGCGGGCACGCCTGGCCGAGCTGCTGCTTTCGTCCCTCGAGGCGGAGCCGATGTCGAGCGTCGAAGCCGCATGGGACGAAGAGATCCGCCGACGGCTTGCAGCCTACGACCGAGGCGAAGTGCAGGCCATCGATGCCGAGCAGGTCTTCGCCCGAGCCTCTGCGATCGCTCGGTGAAACTTCGTTTCCTGCCGGCTTCCGAGGCCGAGTTGCTGCATGAGACAGTGAAAGGGTTCCCGTTCAGCATTTTCTATCGGTACAGCGAAACCGAGGTGCTCGTGCTTGCTGTTGCGGCGGACAGCAAGAGGCCGGGCTACTGGTTGTCGCGGACGGAATGACGGGGCAGGTGAAGCTCGTGCCGCAGAAGTGAGGCTCCGGGCTTTCGCCGAGCGCTCGGCAGGACGCCTACGCAAACGCGTCCAGCACGGCGCGCGCCGTGTCGCGGGCCTCGCGCAGTCGACGGGCGCCGCCCGTGGCCAGCACGAGCTGCGGCGGGCCGCTGCCGTCGCGCACGCGCTGGACGAGGCCGATCTTCTCCAGCGGCAGCACCTGGCGCAACAGGGCGGACGGGGACCGGCCCGTGGCTTCGCCGGCCCGGGCCGCGGACAGCCTGCCGCCCGCGCCGTGCAGCGCGTCGAGCAGCAGCAGGTCGCTCCAGCACAGGCCGTGGTGCAGGCCCAGTTCCTCGTCCAGTTGTTGCACCTGGCAGGCCAGCCGGCGATGCTGCTGCAGCGTCTGCGACAGGCGATCGTCCGCGGCGGTCACTGGGCTACCCTGCACGCTGCGCGCTGCGGGATGAGCGCTTGGGAGCGGCCCGGCGCGCTCATGGCGTGGCTCCTTGCGACAGCTCCGCGCGATACAGCGTCTCCAGCAGCGCCAGCTCGGCACCGTAGTCGAACGCCGGATCGTCGCGCTCGCGCACCAGTTCCAGCACGTTCAGGGTGACGCCCGCGGCGCCATGCGCGTTCCACGCCGACTGCAGATCGTGGTCGCGTTGGCCGCCGTGGCGCAGTTCGTAGGTCAGGCGGTTGATGGCCGCCGGGACGTTGCGGCTGGCCTTCACGCACACGCTG
>CAUJJO010000246.1 GCA_963205125.1 Pseudomonadota bacterium
CCGCGCTGATGCTGGCGCTGCCGGCAGCGCTGATCCTGCAGGCCAATCTGCGCCAGCTCGGCGCGGCGCAGCGGCAGTACGAGGGGCTGGCCCCGGCACGCGCCGCGGCCGAGTGGATCCGGCTGACGCAGCAGCACCGCGGCCTGTCGGCGGTGCAGCTGGGCGGCGATGCGGGCGTCACCGCCGAGCGCCGGCGCGAGCGCGTCCGCGCCGACGAGGCCGCCGCGCGGGCGCAGGCCGCCGTCGACGCGCTGCACGACGAGCGGCTGTCGGCCACCGCGCGCGAGCTCGTGCAGCGCTGGCGCGAACTCGCCGACGAGGTCGAGGCCGGCAAGCTGGCCCCGGCGCGCAGCCTCGAGCGGCACACCGCCCTGGTCCGCGGCCAGCTCGAGCTGCTGAAGGACGCGACGCATGTCTCGCAGCTCGTGCTCGTCCCCGACGCGCGCACCTACTACCTGCAGGCCGCCGTGCTCGGCCAGCTGCCGCGGCTGACCGAAGCCTTCGCGCAGGCGCGCGGCCTGGGGGTGGCGCTGCTGTCGCAGCGCCAGGCCAGCGCCGAGGAGCGCGTGCGCATCTCGGAGATGCGCAACGCCGTCTGGAGCGTGCGCGGTGACGCGCGCAAGTACCTCGAGCTCGCGGTCGAGGGCGATGCCGCGGCGCAGTCGGCGATCGGCCCGGCGATCCAGGCCGCCGCCGCCGCCGTCGACGGCGCCCTCGAAGCGACCGAGACGCACATCGTCAAGGCCGCGCAGCTGGAGCTGGCCCCGGCGAAGTTCTACGAGCTCGCCTCGCGCGCGATCGAGCAGCAGTTCAAGCTGGTCGATGCGGCAAGCGATCTGCTCGCCGACCGGCTCGCCCGCGACCGCGCGCGCGCCCGCAACGAGATCCTGCTCGTCGCCCTGGGCTGCACGGCGCTGGCGCTGCTGGGCGTGTGGGTGATGTGGCAGGTCAGCCGCGGCACCACGAAGTCGATGGCCGCGGCACTGCAGATGGCGCAGGCCGTCGCCGCGGGCGACCTCTCGGTGCAGGTCCAGGCGAGCAGCCGCGACGAGGTCGGCGAGCTGCTGCGCGCGCTCGCGCGCATGCGGCAGAACCTCGCCGAGGTCGTCGGCAGCGTGCGCGACAACGCCGAATCGGTGGCGATGGCAAGCACGCAGATCGCGCAGGGCAACCACGACCTGAGCCAGCGCACCGAGGAGCAGGCCAGCGCGCTCGAGCAGACCGCGGCGTCGATGGAGCAACTGGGCGCCACCGTCAGGCACAACGCCGACAACGCGCGCGAGGCCAACCGGCTCGCGCAGGGCGCCTCGACCATCGCGGTCGACGGCGGCGCCGTCGTCGCGCAGGTGGTCGGCACGATGAAGGGCATCAACGAGAGCAGCCGGCGCATCGCCGACATCATCGGCGTCATCGACGGCATCGCCTTCCAGACCAACATCCTCGCCCTCAACGCCGCGGTCGAGGCCGCGCGCGCCGGCGAGCAGGGGCGCGGCTTCGCGGTGGTGGCCGGCGAGGTGCGCAGCCTCGCGCAGCGCAGCGCCGAAGCGGCCAAGGAAATCTCGGCGCTGATCACCGCCAGCGTCGGCCAGGTCGAGGAGGGCTCGAACCAGGTCGATCGCGCCGGCGCGACGATGGAGCAGGTGGTCGAGGCGATCGGCCGCGTCACCGCCATCATGGGCGAGATCAGCAACGCCAGCGTCGAGCAGAGCGCCGCCGTCGCGCAGGTCGTCAGCGCCGTCGGCGAGATGGACCGCACGACGCAGCAGAACGCCGCGCTCGTCGAGGAAAGCGCCTCCGCCGCCGAGAGCCTGCGCATGCAGGCGGGCCAGCTCGTCGACGCGGTGGGGGTGTTCAAGCTGCGCGGTGCCGCCGACGCATCGCGTGTCGTGGCCGGGGACGGCCGGGCGTGAAGACAAGGCGTGAAGGCCGCGCCGACGCGCGCGAGGCCGCGCGGTATGACGGGCGGATGAGCGGATGAGCCGACCGACGCTTCACGCCGCGCCGCGCCGACCGCGGCTGCTGCGCGCCTGCGTGCCCTGCCGCGCGGGCACGGTCGCTGCCGCCGGGCTTGCCCTCGTCGTCGCCGCCACGCTGGCCTTCGGGCCTTCGGCGCTGCAGGTGGCGATCGGCGCGGCAGCGGTCGTCCTGTGCGCGGCATCCCTGTGGCTCGGCTGCCGGGTGCTGCGGGCACGCAGCACCGTGCCCTTCGAGTCGACGCGCCTGGAATCGGTCGAGTCGGTGGTGCGCGAGGGCACCGTCAACTACCGGCGCGTGCGGCTGACGCTCTACGGCGTGCTGATCGCGCTGTGCGGCAACTTCGTGATCCAGAACTGGCATGCGCGCCAGACCGAGCAGAGCCGCCGCATCGAGAACGAGGCGGTCGAGCTGGCGGCCACGCAGCGCTGGCTGAGCCAGCGCATCGCGCGGCTGGCGCTGTCGCCCTCGCTGCTGACCGACCCGGCCACCGCGCGCGAGCTGCGCAGCACTGTCGCGCAGTCCGACACGCAGGCCGCGCGCCTGCGCGAGCTGCTGATCGCGCAGGAACTGCTCGACGAGGGCGATGGCGAGGGCAAGCGCGCCGAGCTCGGGCAGGCGTGGCGCGCCTGGGTCGGCAGGCGCATCGAGATGGCCGAAAGCGCCAAGGCGCTGGCCGACCACGCCGAGATCGATTCGACGGCCATCGACGCCGGCCGCACCGTCGCCGTCGGCGCGCGCGCCGACGAAGCGCTGACGCGCGTGCAGGTGCTGCTCGACACGATGCACGCCACGGCGGCGCGCAGCCACGCCGAGCGCGTGCGCCAGACGCAGCTCTGGACCGGGCTGAACATCGTCCTGCTGTCGGTGCTGGCGCTGGCCGCGGTGGAGCCGGCGGTGCGCTCGATCCGGCGCCAGTACCGGCGCCTGGCCGCACAGGCGCTGGAGTTGCAGCGCCTGGCGCTGGTGGCCGAGCGCACGACCAACGCCGTGCTGCTGATCGACGAGAACCGCAGCGTGGCCTGGGTCAACCAGGCCTTCACGCGCATCACGGGCATCGCGCCGGCCCAAGCGGTCGGGCGCGACGCGCTGTCGCTGCTCGCGCCGGCGGGCGACGACGGGCAGACGAGGTCCTCGCTGCACCGCGCGCTGGGCAGCCCGCGCGGCGAGCGCCTGCAGATGCACCAGCGCGCGCACGACGGGCTGGACCTCTGGCTGGATGTGGACATCCAGCCGCTGCAGGACGAGTCCGGCGCGGCGCGCGGGCACGTCGCCGTGACGGCCGACATCACCCAGCTCAAGCGTGTGCAGAGCGACCTGCGCATCGCCGCCATCGCCTTCGACTCCTCGGGCGGCATCGCCATCACCGACGCCGACAAGCGCATCCTGCGCGTCAACGCCGCGTTCACACGCATCACCGGCTTCTCGATCGACGAAGCGCGCGGTAGGACGATGGGCGAGCTGCTGCGTTCCGGGCGGCACGAGCCCGCGTTCTACGCGGCCATGGAAGAGGCGCTGCTTCGCGAGCAGCTCTGGCAGGGCGAGATCTGGAACCGCCGCAAGAGCGGCGAGATTTACCCGCAGTGGATGAACATCACGGCGGTCCGCGACGAGCAGGGCCACACGACGAACTACGTCGCCGTCTTCACCGACATCACCGAGAAGAAGCGCGCCGACGAGACCATCCACTCGCTGGCCTACTTCGACCCGCTGACCAAGCTGCCCAACCGGCGCCTGCTGCGCGACCGCATCGAGCAGGCCATCTCCGCCAGCGCCCAATCGGGGCGCCACGCCGCGCTGCTGTTCATCGATCTCGACAACTTCAAGGAGCTCAACGACAGCAAGGGGCACGACGTCGGCGACCAGTTGCTGCAGGAGGTCGCCTCGCGCCTTTACGCGGGGGTGCGCAGCGACGACACGGTGGCACGCCAGGGCGGCGACGAGTTCGTCGTCCTCGTCACCGGGCTGAGCGCCGATGCCGCCCAGGCGGCCAGCCAGGCCGAGCGGCTGGCCGAGGCCATGCGCTGCGAGCTCAACCGGCCCTACGCGCTGGGCAGCCTGCGCCACCACAGCTCGCCGAGCATCGGCATCCACGTCTTCGTCGGTGCCGGGCATGGCGTCGACGAACTGCTCAAGCGCGCCGACAGCGCGATGTACGTCGCCAAGCGCGCCGGGCGCAACGCCTATCGCTTCTTCGATCCCGCACTGCACGCCGAGCTCGAGCACCGCGTCGAGCTCGAAGCCGACCTGCGGCAGGCCGTCGAGCAGCAGCAGCTCGAGCTGTACTTCCAGCCGCAGGTCGACGCGCGCGGCGCCGTGATCGGCGCCGAGGCGCTGCTGCGCTGGAATCACGCGACGCGCGGCCACGTCCCGCCCTCGGTCTTCATCCCGCTGGCCGAGGAGAGCGACCTCATCGTCGACATCGGCAGCTGGGTGCTGCAGGCTGCCGCGCAGCAGTTGCGCGCGTGGCGCGAGCGCCCCGGCTGGCCCGCGCTGCAGCTTGCGGTCAACGTCAGCGCGCGGCAGTTCCGCAAGGCCGGCTTCTGCGACACCGTGCGCGGCAT
Organism: Pseudomonadota bacterium; assembly: GCA_963205125.1. Classification (GTDB taxonomy): domain Bacteria; phylum Pseudomonadota; class Gammaproteobacteria; order Burkholderiales; family Burkholderiaceae_C; genus Rubrivivax. Next base: position 4,539 of record CAUJJO010000246.1, read on the forward strand.
CGTGCAGCCGCTCGGGCCCGCGGTCGACCAGCTCAAGCTCGAACTCACCGAGAGCCTGATCCTCGTCGACGTCGACGGCGTCGTCGCCACCATGCACGCCTTGCGCGCGCTCGGCGTGCGCCTGTCGCTGGACGACTTCGGCACCGGTCAGTCCTCGCTGTCCTACCTGACGCGGCTGCCGCTGGACCAGCTCAAGATCGACCAGTCCTTCGTGCGCAAGCTGACGCAGAGCCGATCCGACGCCGTCGTCGTGCAGACCATCATCGGCATGGCGCGCAGCCTGGACATCGGTGTCATCGCCGAAGGCGTGGAGACCGAGGAGCAGTGCGGCCGCCTGATCGCCATGGGCTGCCTGCAGCAGCAGGGCTACCTGTTCGGCAAGCCGATGCCGCTGCCGGCCTTCGAGGCCTTCGTGAAGGCGCGCGCCGCGGGCTGATCACGCCGTGCCGGGGCGGCCCGCCGCGGTCGAGAGCTCGGCCAGCAGCTTCAACAGCTGGCCGGCTTTCTCCTGCCCGAGCACGTCGAGCAGCTGGCGGCTCGAATCCGCCGAACGGCGCTCGGCTTCGCCCAGCAGCAGCCGGCCGGCGTCGGTCAGGCGCAGCCGCTTCTTG
>CAUJJO010000247.1 GCA_963205125.1 Pseudomonadota bacterium
CCGGATACAGGCTCAAGGCCATGCAGTAGTAAACCCCCGCCACCGCGGGGAAGCTGCGGATGCGTTGACTGTTGCACCCGTGCTCGTCAAGCGCGGCATGCACGACATCGGCCGGCACGGCTCGGGCCAACAGGCTGGCAGCCAGAAAGTCGCTCAGCCGGGCTCCAGCACCCAAGACCGCCTTGGTTCGCGCCATGCCACCTCCCGCCGTCGAGTTGCCACGACGGCGATTGTAGGCAAGAGTCCTCTAAGCGAACAGTATTGACGTCTACCCCTCCATCGAGCGGCCTGTCAACCGGCTGCGCCGGTCGCCTGCCGCTCATGTTGAACGTTATGCGTCAGTGGGCATCGGTCTCGAAATCGTCCGGCAGTGTGTCGAATCCGCGCGCGCCTTGGGTGTGCTGCGGGCACTTGCGGTAGTCGTAAGCGTCGAGGCTTTCCGCCAGCCGGAGCGCCATCGCCGTAGTCTGTATCGCCTAAGCGGACAGTATTTGGTTAGGCTTCCCTGCGCGCAGTAGCCCGCGTGGGTGTTTTCCGAGCGGCTTGCCTGAGTGCGCCCTCAGCCCACTTGTTGAGGCTGGTGCCGCTTCTCGCGGCAGCCTTGAGAGCCGCGGCGTGAACTTCCGGAGCGATGCGGAGCATGACCTTGCCGCTGGCCGGCTTCTCTGGAGCCGAGCCGAGCTCCTTGGATGCGGCCAAGTAGTCTTCAATGCCCGCGTGGAAGTTCGCCTCGAACTCCGACACCGACTCGCCGTGGAAGGAGATGATGTCGTCGATGTCTTGGACGCGCCCAACAATGACCTTGTCTTCCGCGTCGAAGACCATGCTTGCCGTGTAGCCCTTGTAGGACATGGAATTGATCATGGCTCGATTCCCATTCTTGCGATGAACTCTCGAACGGCCAAGACGCGGTAGCGCAGTGCCTCTTTGCCCGGATGGGGCCGATGGAGTGTCATCTTGCGGCCGCCAAACTCAAACGTGATGGAAGAGCCCGCACCTTCAACCGCTCTGCATCCAGCCGCTTTGAGCATGGACTCGATTCGCGCCCACTCGATGTTTCCATTGACGGGGTCGGCCAGCACCTTCTCAAGGGTCTTGCGCTGTGATCCGTTCACGGCAAAATGATAGCATTTGTGACTGAATATGCAATCATCGAGGTGAAGGGTCGCCCGGCTCTGCCTTCGCGAAGCCCAACCTGCTTGGAGCAGGCGAGCTGTACCTTCTGACCATGTTCGCCAAGGCCGAGATGGCGAACATTCCGCTCGGTTCGCCGCCCTCCTGGGAGTATCCGTTCGCACGCTCCAAGCTTGGGAACAAGGCCGCAAGCAGCCCAGCGGGGCAGCGCGTACCTTGCTGGCGATCGCCCGAACCAATCCTCGGGCCGTGCTTGCGGTGTCCGGGTCGTAAGGCCAGGCGCGGCGACGCCCGTCGCGCAACCGCACCCGCCACAGCATGGCACCCGACCTGCGCAGGCCTGGTGCCATGTCGCTTCGGGCCGGTTGGCTCGAACGTCAACCAGCGCAAGCCGCGAATGCGCCACCTCGAACCGCCGTTTGTGGCAAGCTAGGGCCTCCTACGCACGGCCAGCGCCGGAGCAGCCATGTCCCCCACCCTCGAAGTCGTGCAAGCCCAGGTCATGAGCCTCTCGAAAGAGGACCGTTCGCGCCTACTGGAGCGGCTGGTAGCCAGCTTGGACGTAGATGCCGAGGCCGAAGAGGAGTGGGAACAACTGGCGGCTCAGCGCGAGGCCGAACTTGACTCCGGCGCTGTCGTCGGCCTCCCGCTTGAAGAAGCGATGGCCCAACTTCGAGCACGCTTCCAAGGATGACCGTCACCCTTCATCCTGGGGCGCAGGCGAGATCTTGACGAAGGCGCCGCCCTGGGTACGGTGGCGGGCGGCGCTGAACATTGAGTGCGGCGCCGGCTAACCCCAGCCCTGGCTGGCGCGCTACGGCATCGCGCCAGGAGGTTCTTCGGGGCGACTGGTGTGCAAGCCGATGGGTTCGCTGACCGCTACTTCAGCGCCTCGCGGAACATGCCCGCGCGCGAGGCGGTGATCCAGGTGCCGTCACCGGCGTCGAGCGCGGCGGTGAGCGAGAGGCGGTCGGCGCGCAGTGCGGGGGTGAAGCTCATGCCGCCGTCGTGGCTCACGGCCTGCAGGCCGTCGAGGCCGACGGCGAGCACCGATTGCCCCTGGCGCGCGAAGCCGGTGACCGAGCTCTGGCTGCCGATGTCCACGCGCTTCCAGCTCTGGCCGCCGTCGCTGCTGCGGTAGACGTTGCCGCGCTGGCCGCCGACCAGCAGCACTTGCGGCGACAGCGCGATGCCGCTCCAGAACGAACCGTTGTAGCCGGTCGAGAGGTAGGTCCAGCTCGCCCCGGCGTCGTCGGATCGCAGCACGTAGCCGCGCTCGGCGGCGGCGTAGAGCGTGCCCTTGTCGTCGGCAAAGAGCGCCTGCAGGTTGAGGTCGGCGCGCTTGGCGCCCGGCGGCGGCGCCAGCTCGCGCGGCTGCCAGCTCTTGCCGCCGTCGGCCGTCGTCAGCACGAGCGACCACAGGCCGACCGCGACGCCGCGCTGGGCGTCGAGGAAATGCACGGCGAAGAGCGGCCGGTCCTCGGCCGTGTCCAGCCGCTGCACGCGCCAGCTCTGCCCGCCGTCGTCGGTGGCGAGGATCGCGCCCCACTGCCCGACGGCCCAGCCGTGTCGGTCGTCGACGAAGCTGACGGCCGTCAGCATCGAGCTCAGCGGGACCGACTTCGCCTGGCGAAAGCTCGCGCCGTCATCCTCCGAGCGCAGCACGATGCCGTGGTCGCCGACGCCGACGATCGCTCGCCCCGCGCGCGCGAGGCCCAGCATCATCGCCTTCTCGGCGTTCGCGGCGAGGGCCGCGGGTACCGCAGCAAGCGCCGCGACCCCGGCCCCGGCACCGGTCGCTGCCGTGGCCGGGACTGCCGCGGCGGCAGGATCGGCCGCTGGGGCGCCCGCGCCGGACAAGGCCAGCGCGAGCGCCGCCATGCCGCGGCCCAGCAAACTCGCAGCCCGCATCGCTGCACCCGCGCCCGCCGGCCTCACTTCTTGATGCTGATGACCTGCGGCCGCGTGACGGCCTTCAGCCCGTCGACGCCGAACTCGACGCCGTAGCCCGAGCCCTTGGCGCCGCCGAAGGGGACCATCGGGTGGATCATGCCGTGCTGGTTGATCCACACCGTGCCGGCGTGGATGCGCCCGGCGACCTCGGCGGCCTTGGCGGTGTCGGCCGACCAGACCGAGGCGCCCAGGCCCGCGTCCAGGCGGTTGGCGCTGGCGATGGCGTCTTCCACGTCGCGGTACTTGATGATGGGAAGCACGGGGCCGAACTGCTCCTCGTCGACGAGGCGGTTGCCGTCCTTCAGGCCCGTGACCAGGGTCAGCGGATAGAAGTAGCCGGGGCCACCGGGCGCCGTGCCGCCGCAGACGATGGTGCCGCCTTCGCTCTTGGCGCTTTCGACGAGGTCGACGACCTTGTCGTACTGCATCTTGTTCTGGATCGGCCCCATCACGGTGCCGTCCTTCATGCCGTCGCCCATGGGCATGGCCTGCGCGATCTCCTTGAGCGCCTGCACCGTCGGCTCGTAGAGGTTCTCGGGAACGTAGAGGCGCTTGGCCGCGGCGCAGGTCTGGCCCATGTTGATGAAGGCGCCCCAGAAGAGGCCCATGGCCATCGCCTTGGGGTCGGCGTCGGGCAGCATGATGGCGGCGTCGTTGCCGCCGAGCTCCAGCGTCACCGGGATGACGTTCTTCGCCGCCGCCTCGGCGACCTTGGCGCCCGTGCGTGCCGAGCCGGTGAACATCAGCTTGTCCAGCCGCGGGTCGGAGACCAGCCAGGAGCCGACTTCACCGGCGCCGCTGACGGTGTTGACGACGCCCGGCGGCAGTGCCGCGCTGATCAGGCGCACGAGCTCGAGCGTGCCGATCGAGGTGTACTCCGAGGGCTTGATGACGACGGTGTTGCCGGCGCGGATGGAGGGGATGATCTGCCAGATGGCGATCAGCAGCGGCCAGTTCCAGGGCGCGATCGCGCCGATCACGCCGAAGGGCTTGCGGTGCACCTCGTCGCGGCGCGTGGCGTCCTCGAAGACGACCTCGACCGGCAGGTCCAGGCTGGCCGGAACCTGCGTCCAGGCCTCGCAGCCCCAGACCTCGAAGCGCGCGCCGGGCACCTGGTCGGGGCCGACGCCGCCCAGCGGCTTGCCCTGCTCGCGCGTCACCCACTCGGCGAGGTAGGCCGAGTTCTCCTTGATGATCTCGGCGACCTTCATCATCAGCGCCTTGCGCTCGGCGTCCGGGCGCGCGGCCCAGGCCGGCTGCGCGGCGCGTGCGGCGGCCACGGCCTCGGCCACCTGCTCCTTGGTGGAGATCGGCACCAGGCCGATCGCCTCGCCGCTGGCGGGGTTGATGGACTGGAAGGTCTTGTCGGATCCGACGGCCTTGCCGTTGACGGTGTTCAGGTAGGTCTGCATCGACTGCTCCTGGGGTGGGGGTTGGGTTGCACCGGCAGCGCCGCGCGCGGCACGCCGTCGGGGTCGCATGGTGACAGGAAAGCACGCACGGCTTCAATGCCCGAGCATGCCCGGCGCGCGCGCCGGACGCCGCCGCGGAAACACGCGCTCGAGCCAGACGGCGAAGGCCGGCAGCACCGTCATCGCCATCACCATGTTGACCATGAACATGAAGGCCAGCAGCTTGCCCATGTCGGCCTGGAACTTGAGCGCCGAGAAGCTCCAGGTCGCGACACCGATGGCCAGCGTGATGGCGGTGAAGATGGTCGCCATGCCGGTTTCGAGGATGGCGTGCTCGACCGCCTTGACGATGCCCTGCCCGCTGGCGAGGTGCAGCTGCAGGCGGTTGTAGATGTAGAAGGCGTAGTCGACGCCGATGCCCACCGCCAGCACCATCACCGGCAGCGTCGCCACGGTCAGGCCGATCTGCAGCTCCTTCATGAACCAGTAGCCGATGAAGGTGCCCACCGTCAGCGGCAGGCAGCAGGCGAGCACCGCGCGCAGGTCGCGGTAGACGAGGAAGACGAGGATGACGATGGCCGCGTAGACGTAGAGCATCATCGGCAGCTCGCTGTGCTCGACCTCCTCGTTGATCGCGGCCAGCACGCCGGCATTGCCCGCGGCCAGGCGGATCTTCACGCCCTGCATCGGCTCGCGGGCGCGGAAGTCCTTCACCGCGGCGATCAGCCGGTTGATGGTCGTCGCCTTGTGGTCGGCCAGGTAGATGTGCACCGCGGTCATGCTGCAGTCCTTGCGCATCATGCCCGGCACGCGGCCGATCTCGGTCGACAGCGCGGCGTAGTTGGCCGGGTCGATCGGCACCGCGGCCATCTTCGGATTGCCCTCGTTGTAGCCCTCGTTGTACTGGCGCAGCATCGACGAATACGAGGTCACGCCGAGGACGCCCTGCACCGGCTCGATCGCCCAGGCGAAGCGGTCCTGGTAGGCGCCCAGCGCCACGCGTTCGCAGGAATCCGGCGGCGCCTCGAAGACGACGGTGAGCCAGTCCAGGCCGGCGTCGTAGTTCTCGGCGATCGAGACCGCGTCGCGGTTGTAGCGCGCGTCCGCGCGCAGCTCGGGCGCACCGGGCTGCAGCGTGCCGACGACGCGATCGTGGCTCTGCCAGGCCGCCAGCATGAGCACGCCCGCGGCCAGCGCCAGCACGATCGGCGCGCGCCGCGGCTCGGCTAAGCGCACGACCGCGCGCAGCCAGGCCGCGCGCTGCTCGCGCTTGACGATGGCCTTGTCGGCGTAGGCCTTGCCGACCTCGAAGTAGGAGGCGCCAAGCGGCAGCATCACGAGGTTGCTGATGACCTTGTAGGCGACGCCGATGGCCGCGGTGATCGCCAGCTCGCGCACCATCGGGATCGGGATCAGCAGCAGCGTGATGAAGGTGACGAAGGCGGTCAGCAGCGCCAGCGTCCCCGGGATCAGGAGGCCGATGAAGCTCGCGCGCGCGGCCTGGCCGCAGCTCTTGCCCTGGGCGATCTCGCGCACGATGAAGTTGATCTGCTGCACGCCGTGCGAAACGCCGATGGCGAACACGAGGAAGGGAACGAGCACGGCCAGCGGGTCCAGGCCGTAGCCCAGCAGCCGCAGCGTGCCGAACTGCCACACCAGCGAGGCCAGCGAGCAGCCGATGGCCAGCAGCGTGAAGCGCAGCGAGTGGCAGTACCAGTAGACCGCCAGCGCCGTGAGCACGAGTGCCACGAGGCAGAACTCGAGCACCGCCGAGGCGCCCGCGGCGATGTCGCCGACCTGCTTGGCAAAGCCGATAATCTGGACCTCGTAGTCCTTGTCCTCGAAGGGCTTGCGGATCTGGTCCTCGAGCACGTCGTTGTAGGCGACGTAGTCGATGGGCACGCCCTTGGCGTCGAACTCGTTGAGCTCGGCGGTGATCATCGCGCTTGCCTGGTCGCGCGAGACGAGCACGCCGACGTAGCCGCCCTGGCTGGTCGAGCGCGCGATCGCGGCGATCGCCGCCTCGTCCAGGCCGGCCGGGGTGATGGTGCCGGGGATGATGGGGTCGGCGCGAAAGCCCTCTTCGGTGATCTCGTTGACGAAGGCGTTGGGCGTCCACAGCGACTGCACGCTGCCGCGCGAGACGTAGGGCAGCGCCATCACCGCCTGCGTCACCTCGTAGAGCCGCGTCAGCCCTTCGCGCGTCCAGATCTTGCCCTGCCGCGCGCGCACCGTGAAGGTCAGCCGATTCGCGCCCAGCAGGTCGTTGCGGTATTCCTTGAAGGTGGCCACGTACTCGTGGCCGATCGGCATCTGCTTCTCGAAGCCGGCCTCCATGCGCAACTGCAGCGCGAACACGCCCATCGCCACGGTGAGCACGAGCAGCGCCAGCAGGATGGGCGTGCGGCGGCGGAAGAGGTGGTTCTCGATCCCTTGCAGCACGCGCAGCAGCACCGAGGGCGGGTTCGATTCGTGGGCCATGCTCGGTGGTGGTCGGTCGGGCGGCGCAGCGGCATGCGCGAACGGCCCGGCGCCGCGGGGCGCCGGACCGCTGCGCGGGCGAGGTTCAGAAGTTGCGGGAGATCGCGATGCCGAAGAAGTCGCGGTCCTTCAGCGGCTGGTCCAGCAGCTCCTTGCCGTTGAAGAAGCGCGCGTAGTTCAGCGTGATCTGCCACTTCGCCGGGTTCTGGATGAAGCTGACCATCAGGTTGGCCGACTTCGCGCCCTTCATGAAGAGCCCGGAGAGGTTGGGCGTACGCCCCGACACCGCCTGGAAGTAGTAGATCTCGGGCATCACCTGCCAGCCCGGGATGACGGTGCCGTCGTAGACCCAGCTGAAGTCGAAGTTGAAGCCCATCGAGGTGCGCGTGCCCATCGGCACCGGCGTGCCGTCGGGGTTGGTGAGCTGGCCCCAGCCCCAGCCGCCGGCCGTGACGAAGTCGCCGTCGTAGCTCTGCTTCATGTGCGGGTAGCGGATCGCCACCGCCTCGAACAGAAGCGTGGCGGTCTGCGCGCCCAGCGCCTTCAGGATGCCGCCGCCGACGTCGGGCGTGAGGCTCAGCAGCGCCGTGCCGTGCCACTGCCAGCGCGCCTCGTCGACCCAGCAGTTGCCCTTCTGCGAGGCGCAGCCGCTGGTGGCGGCGTTGAGCGCCACCGCGTCGCGCGGGCGGTAGGACAGCTCGGTGCCGATGGCCCAGTCGCCGACCGGGAAATTGGCGCTCACGCCGTAGAGCTTGCGGTCCTCGACGTGGACCCAGCCCATCGCGCCGGTGCCGTCGATGTCCAGGCTGAAGTTGGGCGTCTTGTCGTGATAGTTCATCGCGTAGAGGCCGAGGTTGAGCTGCATGCCCGGCGGCTCGTAGCGCAGCGCAGCACCCCACTGGCCGGAATTGCGCGCACGCTTTTCCTCCAGCCCGTAGGCCGCATGGCCCTTGCCCAGGCCGTTGACGACCGACCAGTAGCTCCCCGTGGGCGGGAAGTAGCTCTTGTTCCAGTTCGTCTGCACGTAGGCCTCGAAGTTCAGGCCGCGCGCGATGCCGCTGGCAAAGCTGACCATCGGCGCCGGCAGGTAGACCTCCTTCAGCTGCGTGCCCGGCTGCGACAGGCGCATGATGTCCATCGCGTTGGTGCTGTTGATGCCGCCGGGCAGGAACAGGCTCTCGCCCCAGGAGACGACCTGGTTGCCCACGCGAACGCGGGCGTTCTGCTCGCCCAGCTGGAAGGACTTGGACACCCACAGGTCGAGCAGCCGCCCCTTGAACTTCAGGTCCTTGCGCGCGTCGCTGGCCAAGCCGTCGGTAAGCTCGGGCGGCGTGGTGGCGCTCAGGATGCCGGTGGTGTGCGTCGCCGCGAAGTCCTTGACCCAGTTGACCCGGCCCATGAAGGTGAAGTCGCCCGGCGCCTTCAGCAGCAGCTCGTGGTTGCCCTTGAGGTAGCCGGCGAAGAAGTCGCCCTTGCCGTAGTTCAGGTCGCCCTGGTCGCCCAGCGCCGAGGTCGGCGCCAGGCAGCCGGCGGGGGCGCCGGGGCCGCTGGCGCCGTCGGTGACGGCCCAGCAGCTCGGGGCGCGGGCACGGATGCCCGTGCCGACCGAGATCGTCGAGTCGAAGTTGCCGCGGATGTCGCCGGCCTCGAAGGTGAACGCGGACGCCGTGGTGGCGGCGGCGGCAAGCGCCGCGAGCGCCACGGGGCGCAGCAGGAATCGGGTGGTGCTCACGTCTTGTCCCTCCAGGAATCGCTGCGGGGTGGCCACGGCTCAGCGCTCGCTGACCGCGCGCAGGTTGTCGGCGGTGTAGAAGTTGGTCGTCATGCGCGGGCCCTTGGGTTCGGTCAGGTACTGCACGTCCTTGCCCGTTCCCGCGGCGTGCATGTCGAACACGTAGCGCCCTTCGGAGACGATGTTCTGCACGAAGGCGGAGGTGTCGCAGGTGCCGGTCTCGTAGACCGGGATCAGGAAGCCCTCGCGCACCTTGAAGACCTTGCCCTGGGCGTCGAAGTCGTCGGCCACGGTCAGGTTCCAGCTGTCCTCGTCGAGGTAGAAGGTGCGCTTGGGCGCGGTGTGGCGCATGCCCTGCTTGACGGTGGCCTCGACCACCCAGACGCGGTGCAGCTCGTAGCGGCGGTGCCCCGGGTCGACGAAGTCGGGCTTGGTGATGTCGTCGACCTTGCCGCTGAAGTCGTAGGCGCCCAGGGCGTTGTAGAGGACGTAGAGCTCCTTCTTGCCGACGAGCTTCCAGTCGAAGCGGTCGAAGGTGCCGTTGAAGACGAAGGGCTCGTCCAGCGTGTAGAGGTTCTCGAAGCCGATCTGCGGCGAGTCGTACGAGTAGGTCGGCATGCGGCGCACGCGCCGCTGGCCGGGGAAGTAGTAGAAGGTCTCGCTGCCGGCGGTGTCCAGGTAGTAGGTGATCGCAAGCGCTTGCCCAGCCAGCGCCGGCGGCGAGTTGTAGCCGAAGTAGGCGTTGTATTCGATGGGCGGCAGCTTGGAGAGCTGCGTCGAGCCCTTGGCGCCCCAGGGGTAGAAGGCCGTGAACTCCTGGCCGGCGCGGATCCATTCGGTGCTGCCCTTGCGCGGCGAGAGCGTCGTCACCGTGTTCTTGTAGTCCATGCCCACGCCGCGGTAGCGCATCTTGCTGTTCCACATCGCCTGGATGCCGGTCTCGGGCAGCGGGAACGGGATGCCGGGAACGACGGCCTCCTTCAGCCCCCAGCCATCGGCGGCCAGCGCCGCGGTGCCGACGTTCTTCTTCGTGTTCTCGGCGACGAAGTCCGGCATGCCGCAGGTGCGACGCGTCGGGTAGACGTCCATGCGATAACCCTTGACCTGCTTGAGCGTGGCGAGCTGACCGGCCGAGAGCTTGTCGGCGTACTTGTCGGCGTTGCTCGCGTCGATCGAGAACAGCGGCTTGTCGGCCTTGTGCTTGAAGTGCTCCCTGCGCAGCTTGCCGTAGGACCAGGCGCCGTCGGAAGCGGGCTGGTTGCCGGCCCAGGCGGGAATGCTGCCGTCCTTGTTGGCGCCCTTCTCGGCGCCCGAGGGCGTCAACTCCGTGCCGAGCCGCGAGGCGTCGGCGGCAACGGCGCCACTGGCGCCGAAGGCGGCCAGCAGCAGGCCGATGGACGTGCGGGCCAGCACGCGGGTGCGAGTGTCGCTCATGATCGTGTCTCCATTTGCCGGAATGACCGGTGCCTTCTTTGCGTCTGCCGCGAACGCAAACGCGACCGCGCTTGCGCGAACGCGCCTCCCGCCACATGCGGATCGGGCAAGGCGGCAGGGTCGTCTTGCCCGAGGCAGGGCAAAAGATAGCGTGGGCGCCGCCGCAGCGGTGATCCCAGATCGGCAAGCGCAGGCGGGCTTGCCTGCGCCAGATCAAGAAAACAACGGCGCCAGCGCCGCCGCGCCGCCCATCCAAGGGGTTTCACCAAGCCCGTTCGCGCGCGCGCGCCAGACACTGCGGGCCACGCGTCGCGCCTCGGTGATTGCCGCAATGGCATCCCCTCGGCAGCGGCGCGAGCATCGCGACCTGTTCGCCGGGCGAAGGCCGCGACCCTCGGCTCCCCGGCAGGGCGCACCCGCCTCTCGATGTACCACGCCACGCTCTCTTCCCACGACGCGCCCGCGCACCCTGCCGCGGCGGGCTTCGCCTACACCCGCATCGTCAACCACGACGCCGACGAGGCCGCGCAGCGCCTGCACGCCTGGGACCAGACCTACCGCCAGCTCACGCCGGGGCGCTTCGAGGGCCTGACGACCGACCTCTGGTGCGAGCCCATGCAGCTCTTTCGCGAGCGCAGCAACCGGCGCATCCACCAGGCCGGGCGCTCGTGGCCGGGATCGGTGACCTTCGGCATCCTGTTGTCGATGGAGGGCGAGGCGCGCTTCTGCGGCCAGCCGATGGACCTGGACTCGATGATGGTGCTGGGCGCTTCGGACGAGCTGGATCTCGTCACCTCGCCGCAGCTCGACATCGTCGGCATCGCGATCCCGCAGGACCGCCTGACCTGGCTCGACGACCCGGGCGAAGGCAGGCACGGGCGTGGGCCAGCGAGTCGCCTCGTGCACCTGAAGCCAAGCTCGGCGGCGCGGCTGCGCGAGGTGATGCAATCGATCTTCGACACCATCGAGGCCGACCCGGCGCGGCTTGCCGCCGCCGCCGTGCGCGAGCAGGTGCGCGACGACGTGATCGATGCGCTGGCCACCGCCGCCTGGGACGGCGTCGTGCAGGCCACGCCGGCCGCGCGCCACGTCAACCAGCGCGCGATCGTGCAGCGCGCCACGGCGCATGTGCTCGCCCACCGCGACGAGCCGGTGTCGGTCGAGCGGCTGTGCGAGCACGCCAACGTCTCGCGGCGCAGCCTGCAGTACGCGTTCGAGCACACGCTGGGCATCTCGCCGCTGGAATACCTGCGCGTGGCGCGCCTGCACGGCGTGCGCCGCGAGCTGAAGTCGACGCCGCGCAGCGTCGCCTCGATCCAGGACATCGCCGCGCGCTGGGGCTTCTGGCACCTCGGCCACTTCACGACGCATTACCGCCAGCTCTTCGGCTGCCGCCCCTCCGAGACGCCGCGGCCGGCCTGAGCGCCGCCGCCGGGCGCGGCGGCGGGGCGGCGTGTGCGGCGGGGGCGTGGGCGGCGGACTACTGCCCGTGCACGTTGAACTGCTCGAGGTCGGCGGCCAGACCGTTGTAGACCGCGGGCCGCGCGCGCTGCAGGTAGGCGCCGTAGACGATGCCGCCGACGACGGCCAGCACCAGCAGCAGCGGCAGCGAGAGGATCAGCGGATTCTCCGAGCCGGCGACGACCTTGAAGTTCAGGACCGCCAGCGTGACGATCGCCAGCAGCCCGAGGAAGCCGATGCCGGGCGCCACCAGCGTGCTCCACAGCCGCGGGTCGCTGCGCTTGCGGAACCACATCACGATCGACAGCGCCGCCAGCGCCTGCAGCACGAGGATGGAGAGCGTGCCGAAGCCGAGCATCGCCGGCACCAGCGTCTCGATCGGGTTCAGCCCGGCCAGCGCGAACAGCCCCGCGACCACCGCCGCGAAGCCCGCCTGCACCACGCCCGCGGTCACCGGCGCGCCGTTCTCGCGCGTGCGGCAAAGGCCCACCGGCAGCACGCGCGCGCGCCCCAGCGCGTAGAGGTAGCGCGTGGCCGAATTGTGGAAGGCGAGCATCGCCGCGTAGAGGCTCACCAGCAGCAGCACCTGCATCACCACCGCCATCGTCGGGCCGAGGTAGGTCTTGCCGAGCGCGAAGATGAGGTCGCCGTCGGCGAGGTGCTTCAAGGCCACCTCCTGCGCCTGCGCAACGCCGGTGGCCGTCACCACCGCCCAGGTGGTGAGGCCGAGGATCAGGCCGATCGCGATGATCGCGGTGTAGGTCGCGCGCGGGATGGTCTTCATCGGATTGCGCGCCTCCTCGCTGAAGAGCGAGGTCGCCTCGAAGCCGAGGAAGCCGGTGGCCGCCAGCAGCAGGCCGATCGGCAGCGAGCCCGAGAACACCGCCTGCGCGCCGAAGGCCGAGAGGTCGAAGCCGTGGCGCATGAAGACGGCGACGTCGAAGACGACCAGCATCAGCACCTCGAGCACGAGGAAGACGCCGAGGATGCGCGAGCTGAAGTCGATGCCCGAGCGCGCCATCGCGTAGCTCGCCACGATGGACAGGAAGCCCCAGGCGTACCAGTGCAGGTCGAAGCCGGTGAGGTCGGCGATCACCACCTGCATGAAGAAGCCGCTGGTGCCGATGGTGCCGACGACGAAGAAGTTGTAGCCAAGCGTCGCGATGAGGCCGGCGATCAGGCCGCCGGTGCGCCCCAGGCCCTTGACGACGAAGGCGTAGAAGCCGCCCGCGTTGACGAGCTGGCGCGACATCTGCGCGTAGCCGACGGCAAACAGCAGCAGCACCAGCGAGACGATGAGGAAGGACATCGGCGTGCCGCCGCCGTTGCCCAGCGCGATCGCCAGCGCCGCGACGACGACGATGCCCGTCAGCGGCGCCACCGCTGCGAGCACGAGAAAGACGATGCCCGCCACGCCGAGGGCGTCGCGGTGCAGTGCGCTGTGCGGTTCCTGGGCCATCGTGTCTCCTTGTTCCTCGGTCGTTCGTCGTTCGTGGGTCGTTCGTGGGTCGTTCGCCAATGTGCGCGTCGGCGACCCTAGCGCCTGCCCGCACCCGCTGCGAAGCGGTGTTTGCCTGTATTCATCATCGCCGACTTCGGCGCGCGCGCGGCCTCGCGGCGCGCGCAGCGGCGCTCTTTCTTGATCTGGCGGGCGCTTGGCGGCCCTGCCTTGCCGTTTCGGGATAACGCGGCATGCGCATCGCTGCCCACAATCGTCCGCACCCCCCGCCATCGCGTCGGCCGCATCGGTCCTGCGATGGCCTTGCCCAGGCTCCGATGGAGACGCGCGATGCCCTTGAACCGCCGCCCCCGACTGCACGCCGCGCTGCGCGCGCTCACGCCCGTTCTCGTGCCCCTTGCCGCAGCGCTTGCCGCCTGGCTTCCTGCAGGCAGCCAGGCCTTCGAGGCCGATTCGCTGGTGCGCCAGAAGTGCGGCGGCTGCCACGCGCCGGGCGCCGACGGGCGCCTTGCCCGCGTCGAGGAACTGCGCACCACGCCCGAGGAGTGGACGGTCATCGTCGACCGCATGCGCCGCCTGCACGGCCTGAAGTACAGCACCGAGGAGCTGGACCGCCTGCTCAAGGAGCTGGCCAGCACGCAACTGCTCACGCCGAAGGAGCAGGCGCGCGTGTCCTACCTGAGCCTGTGGCACAACGCGCAGCAGATGGAGGAGCCGCAAGGCAAGGAGGAGGAGCGCTTCTTCGCCACCTGCGTGCGCTGCCACTCGGCGGGCAAGGTGTTCTCCTACCGCATGACGCCCAAGGCCTGGGCCAAGGTGCGCGACAACCACCTCTACACCATCCCCACCGTCGTCTACCAGTTGCGCGAGATGCGCTGGGTCGAGGAAGCCGACGCCGTGCTCGGCTGGCTCGCCACGCAGCTCCCTTACGACAAGGCGTGGACGGCTCCCGCGGCCAGGCTCGACGGCCGCTGGGGCGTGTTCGGCTGGCAACCCGGGCGCGGCGCCTACCGCGGCCAGGCGCAGGTGAGCGGCACCGGCAACGCCGAGTACCGCGTCGAAGGCCAGGTCATGCACGCCGACGGCCTGGGCGAGGACTTCCGCGGCGAGGCCACGCTCTACGGCGGCTACGCGCTGCGCACGCGCACGCGTAACAACGGGCTCGAGAGCATGGGCGCCTTCATCGTCGATGGCGACCAGGCGCGCGGCGAATGGCATCTGCCGGCGCCCGAGTTCCGCACCTCGGGCGCGACCTGGCTGCGCGACGACGGCAGCGCGAAGATCGCGCGCGTGCTGCCGGGCTACCTGCTGGCCGGCGAGAAGACGACGCTCACCGTCGAGGGCCTGAACCTGCCCGAGGTGCGCGCAGGCGACGTCTCCTTCGGCGGCGCGCCGGTGAAGGTGCTCTCGGCCCGGCGCATCGCGCCCGATGCGCTGCAGCTCGTCGTGCAGAGCAGCGCCGCGAAGATCGCCAGCGCCAAGCTGACGGTGAAGGGCCTCGCCGCCCCGGCGCTGACGCTTGCGCCGCGCATCGACCACATCGCCATCACGCCCGAGAGCGGCCGCGCGCGCGTGGGCGTCAACGACGACCATCCGGCCGAGGGCGTGCAGTTCGAGGCCATCGCCTACGCCCGCGAGGGCAAGCGCAAGGTGGCCCTCGGCGCGGTGCCGGCCTCGTTCCAGCTTGCCGAGGAGAAGACGCGGCCCGATGACGACGACATGCGCTGGCTGGGCCGCATCCAGGAAAGCGGCAGCTACGTGCCCATGGTCGACTTCGGCCCCAACCCGGCGCGCGGCTTCCGGGGCGAGAACAGCGGCTACGTCAAGGTGCTGGCGCAGTACCGGCACGGCAAGGAGACCTACAAGGCGCAGGCCCACCTGGCCGTGACGCTGCCCGACCTGATCCGCCGGCTGCGCTGAAGCCTTCGCACCGGATGCACGAAGGACACAGGAAGGACGCACGATGACCCACTTTGCCTTTCGCGACCACCGCCTCTTCGCCACCCCGGGGGCCGCAGCCGAGGACGCGCTGCTCTTCGGCGCCGACGACGCCAGCCTCTTCACCGTCGACGAGACGACGCGCGCGGTGATCAAGCGCTGGCGCGAGGTCTCGGCGATCGACCTCGCGGACGTTCCCGAGGCCGACCGCGAGGTGCTGCAGGCGCTGCAGGAAGCGCGCCTGCTGGTGCCCACGGAGCACCAGCGCCCGCCGCGACGCGCGCCCTACGACCCGGCGCGGATCCCGCTGGGCACGCTGGTGCTGGAGGCTGCGCAGACCTGCAACCTGCGCTGCACCTACTGCTTCGCGGGCGGCGGCTCCTATGGCGGTGCGGCGCGGCTGATGGACCCCGAGATGGCACGCCGCGCCGCGCGCTACCTGGTCGAGTCCTCGGGCGACCGGCAGAACGTCACGCTGGTGCTCTTCGGCGGCGAGCCGCTCCTCAACCTGCGCGCCATCGAGGCCGCCGTGGTCGAGGCCGAAGACGCCGCGCGCGAGCACGGCAAGACGGTGACGGTGTCGATGACCACCAACGGCACGCGCTTCACGCCCGAGGTGCTGGCCTTCCTGCGCGCGCATCCGGTGTCGCTGTCGGTGAGCATCGACGGCCCGCCCGACCTGAACGATGCCAACCGCCGCTTTGCCGGCAGCGGGCGCGGCACCTACGAGGCCATCGTCGCCGGCCTGGCCGAGCTGCGCGAGCACCTGCCGCGACCGCCCGCCGGCCGCGTCACGCTCACGCCCGAGCAGTGGCACCGCATCCCCGAGGTCTTCGATCACGTCGCGGCCATGGGCTTCCTCGAAGTCGGCATCGCGCCGGTGAGCCCGATGAACGCGAAGATGCTGCCCACGCCCGAGCAGGAGCGCGTGCTGCTCGACGGCTTCGCGCGCCTTGCCGAGCGCTTCGTGCAGAAGGCCGCCGAGGGCGAGCTGCTGCCCTTCTCCAACCTGCTGGACGTGCTCGCCCGCCTGCACGTCGGGCAGGTGAAGGACGTCGCCTGCGGTGCGGGCCTGGGGTATCTGGCGATCGACAGCGAAGGCCGCTTCTACCTCTGCCACCGCATGGCGGGGATGGACCACTTCCGCGTCGGCGACCTCGAGCACGGCATCGACCATGCGGGCATCGCGAAGCGCCTGGCCGAGCAGGCCGCGCCGCGCCAGGACGCCTGCAGCAAGTGCTGGGCACGCAGCCTGTGCGCCGGCGGCTGCCACCACGACAACCACATCCGCGAGCACGACCTCGGGCAGAACCCGGGCGGCATGTGCGACTTCATCCGCGGCTGGTTCGAGATCTGCATCCGCACCTACGCGCAGGTGCGCCGCAGCGCCGACGAGCGGCTGCTGGCCTTCCTCGCGCAACGGGCCGAAGGCTGACAAGGAGATCGCGATGACGACGAAGAGAAAACCGCTCGAGGCGCTGAACGAGAAGGCCCGCGCCATCGAACGCCTGGCCGAGGGCGAGCGGCAGAACGCGCAGGCGCTGGCCATTCCGCGCATGCCGCAGGGCTGCAACACGATCTTCGACACCGGCTGGGAGACCAACCCGCGGCCGACCTACCCGATCGGCAACTGCCAGGCCTCGGCGCGCGACTTCCACGGCTGCGTCGGCGACTGCTGGTGGCCGGCGCAGGCGCCCGACGGGCTGACCAACCACAAGGACTTCGACGAAGCCTGCCCGAACATCGCGCGCGACTGGCGCAAGCTGAAGTACGACTAGGAGTTGCCCATGCGCTGCATCCCATTCCCCGCCGCGGCCGGCGCCGCGCGCCTGCTGCGTGCAAGCAGGCAGGCGCTGCTGGCCCTGCTCGCCCTCGTCGTCGGCGGCCTGGCCAGCGCGGCCGGCGCGCAGCCGCGCGACTACTTCTACTTCCTCGGCTACCAGATGGTCCAGGTGGTCGACGGCCAGACCGACACCATCATCGCCGACATCCCGATGAAGGGCTTCGTGCGCGAGGTCGACCTGAGCGCCGATCGCCGCCACCTCTACGTCGCGACGAGCCGGCACCTCATCCACAAGCTGGATCTGGACAGCCACCGCATCGTCTCGACGATCGATCTCAACCGCGACGGCTGGGAGTACTTCATGTACGGCTTCGCGCTCGACCCCGACGGCAAGACCGCCTGGGGCGCGCTGATGTCGCGCAGCGCCAAGGACGGCGAGCCGCTGATCGGCAAGCCGGTCGTTGCGCAGTTCGACCTCGCCGACGGCCGCATCCTGCGCAGCGTCGAGGTGCCCTGGGGCGTGGGCCACCTGGTGCGCGTCAAGGGCGGCCAGCTCTGGGCGGTCGGCCAGGACCTCTTCAAGATCGACACCAACGGCGCGCAGCCGCGCATCGTGCAGACGCATCCGATGTTCGACAAGGGCATGAACATCCTGCCCTTCTGGGAGTACCCGTGGGAGAACGGCGACGAGATGGTCGCCGCCTACTACACGGCCACCGCGATGGGCCTCCTGCGCATCGACCAGACCAGCGGCGAGGTGCGCGAGCAGCTCTTCAAGGGCGACCCGGCGATGGCCTACTCGGTGATCCTCTCGCCCGACCGCAAGACCGGCTACGCGGTGATGGACGACATCAACGTGCTCGACATGGACAAGCGCGTGGTGACGAAGTCGGTGCCGCTGGTCGAGGGCACGTCCTACGGCGTCAACATCTCGAGCGACGGCAGCAAGCTCTACGTCGGTGCCGGCGGCTCGACGCTGACCGTCTACGACGCGAAGTCGCTGCGCCCGCTGAAGGTGCTGCACATGGCCACCGACGGCATGGACGTGCGCCGCATCACGCGCTGAGCGCGCCTTCGCACGGCGGCTTGCGCAAGAGTGAGGCCCGCACGATGGAATACGGCTTGCGCCTGACACGCGGCGAGGCGCTGCCCGCCGATCCGCGCGCGGCCTGCCCCGCGCCCTGGCGCGAACTGCTGCCGCCGGGGCCGACCGTCGCGCTCTACTTCGGCACCGAGTTCTGCGAGGACCGGCTGCCCACGCCCGCCGAGGCGCGCGCGAGCTGCGAGCTGGCGCTGGCGCACGGGCTCGAGCCCACGCTGCTGACGCCGCTGGCGACACCCGAGGCGCTGCAGCGCGTGCAGGCGCTGCTCGACGAGCTGGGCAACGGCGGCTGGCAGCCTGCGGTGGTCTTCAACGACTGGGGCGTGCTCGGCCTGCTGCGGCAGGATCACCCGACGCTGCCGCGGCGCGCCGGGCGGCTGATGAACCGCTCGCTGCGCGACCCGCGCGCGTATCGCGACGCGCCCGAGGGCCGCGCCACGCACGAGGGCCAGCGCTTTGCGCGCATGCGGCGCTTCCTCGTCGACGCGGGCGTGGCCGCGATCGAGACCGACGCCGACCTCGAAGGCGGCTTCCTCGGCGAAGGCGAGACCGCCATGCAGCGCACCCTGCACCTGCCCTACACCTTCGCCGCCTCGGGCCGCAACTGCCCGCTCAAGGCCTTGCTCTTTCGCGACGGCGACGGCTTCTCGCAGGCCATCGCCGAGCGCTGCAGCGCGCCCTGCCGCGCCGGCCCGCTGCCCGCGCCGCGCAGCGACACCACGGTGCCGCAGTGGCGTGCGGGAAACACGCTGTTCTACGAAATGCCGCCCGCGGCGCTGCAGGGCTTTCTCACCCACGCCGACCGCATCGTGCTGCACGAGGAGGCCACGCCGTGAAGATCCTCGCCCCGCTGCGCGACGCCGCCGAGGTCGAGCCGCTGCTCGAGGCCGGCGCCGACGAGTTCTACTGCGGCCTCACGCCGCCGGGCTGGGAGGAACGCTTCGGCAGCGCCTGGGCCAACCGCCGCAACGCGCGCTCGGCCGG
>CAUJJO010000248.1 GCA_963205125.1 Pseudomonadota bacterium
CGACCACGACGACGGCGATCATCAACTCGATGAGCGTGAAGCCGCGCTGCGGTGCGGGCGTCCGGTGAGGCGGTGAGCGCATGGGGCGATTGTGGGTCGGGGGCCGCGCCCGCGGCCAGCGCGCCCTTGACCGCTCGTCGGGCCAGAAGGGCCGGTGGTCGGCCCGGGCGACGTTCTGGGGGGTCAGCAGGCGGGCTGGAAGCTGCGCAGGCCGGCGCTGGGCGTGCAGCTACGCACGCGGCCGGTGATGTTTACGACGAGGCGGATCTCGTCGCCGATGGGGTTCTGCATGCGCAGGGTCGCGGTCGGCGTGACGGTGCCGTAGTGCGGGCTGAAGGCCAGGCTCGGCGAGTTGGACTCGAGCGCCAGCGGCAGCTTGCCCTCCAGTCGCCGCAGCGCGAGCAGCCGGGCGTCGCCCGTGCAGGAGCCGCGGCTGCAGTCGCAGTCGCTGGCGTTGCCGGTGTGGATGGCGTAGCAGGCGTGGCCGCCGCGGCCGGCAAAGCTCAGGCGCACGGTGCGGTTTCGCGCCACCGCCTCGCTGCGCGCCAGGTGCAGGTCGGTCTCGAGCTGGGCGGCCAGGCCGTGCAGATGCTGGCGCTGACGCGCCTCGTCGAAGCCGGGCAGGGCGCTGCCGAGCAGGATGCTGACGATGGCGAGCACTGCAGCGGCCTCGACCAGCGTCACGCCGCGGGCGGGGCGCGGCGCCTTGCCGCACAAGGAGCCTGGGCGCGACGGTGCCGGCGCGGCTGCGGCGGGGCGGGCAGGGCGGTGGTTCATCGCGGGCTCCGGGTTCCTTGACAGTGGCGTCACTGTAGGAAACGGAAGCCCCGCGCGCGTCCCCCGCAGGCGGGTTTGCGGCGCGGCCCGAAGTGGGCCCCCGGCGGGTCTCCCCCGGATGGGGGCGGCCCGGCTCAGCGGTAGACCGGGAACTCGCGCGTGAGCGCGGCGACCTTGGCGCGCACCGCGGCGACGTTGGCCTCGTCCTGCGGGCGGTCGAGCACGTCGGCGATGAGCTGGCCGGTCAGGCGCGCCTGCTCCGCCTTGAAGCCGCGCGTGGTCATGGCCGGCGAGCCCAGGCGGATGCCGCTCGTCACCATCGGCTTCTGCGGGTCGTTGGGGATGCCGTTCTTGTTGCAGGTGATGTGCGCGCGGCCCAGCAGCGCTTCCGCCTCCTTGCCGGTCAGGCCCTTGGGGCGCAGGTCGACGAGCATGAGGTGGCTCTCGGTGCGGCCGCTGACGATGCGCAGCCCGCGCTCGGCGAGCGTTTCGGCGAGCACGCGCGCGTTCGTCACCACCTGCTGCTGGTAGGTCTTGAACTCGGGCGCCAGCGCCTCCTTGAAGGCCACGGCCTTGCCGGCGATGACGTGCATCAGCGGCCCGCCCTGCAGGCCGGGGAAGACGGCGCTGTTGATCTTCTTCGCGATCTCTTCGTTGTTGGTGATGACGACGCCGCCGCGCGGGCCGCGCAGGCTCTTGTGCGTGGTGCTGGTGACGACGTCGGCGTGCGGGACGGGGCTTGGGTAGACGCCCGCGGCGATCAGCCCGGCGTAGTGCGCCATGTCGACCATCAGGTAGGCGCCCACCGCCTTGGCCACGCGCGCGAAGCGCTCGAAGTCGATGTGCAGGCTGTAGGCGCTGGCGCCGGCGATGATGAGTTTGGGCCGCTGCTCGTGGGCGAGGCGCTCCATCGCCTCGTAGTCGATCGCCTCCTGCGCGTCCAGGCCGTAGCTCACCACCTTGAACCACTTGCCCGACATGTTCAGCGCCATGCCGTGGGTGAGGTGGCCGCCCTCGGCCAGGCTCATGCCCATGATGGTGTCGCCGGGTTGCAGCAGCGCGAACAGCACCGCCTGGTTGGCCTGGCTGCCCGAATTCGGCTGGACGTTGGCGAAACCCGCGCCGTAGAGCTGCTTCAGGCGCTCGATGGCCAGCGTCTCGACGACGTCGACATGCTCGCAGCCGCCGTAGTAGCGCCGGCCGGGATAGCCTTCGGCGTACTTGTTGGTGAGCTGGCTGCCCTGCGCGGCCATCACCGCGGGGCTGGTGTAGTTCTCCGAGGCGATGAGCTCGATGTGCTCTTCTTGGCGGAGGTTCTCGGCCTGGATCGCGGCCCAGACTTCGGGGTCGACGTGGGCGAGGGTGGAGCGGGTACGGTCGAACATGATGGCCTTCGATGCGAAGCCGGCCAGTGTACCCGCCGAGCTCAACGTGTAAGGATCACGACGTGGCAGGCTCGGTGCGGCGGGCTCAGCGCGGCAGGCTCAACTGGGCAAGATGGGCGGGCAGGGCGGCAGGGCCCGCCTTGTCGGGAACAGCCGCCGGACTTGCCGCGGGGCCGGGCGGCGTCGACTCGTCGGCCGCCGTGACCGGGGCCGGAGTCGGCGCGGGCGCCACGATCGGCGCGTTGACCGGGAGCTTGCGCCCGTCGGCTACTGCGCGCAGGTTGGCCTGCTCGCCGATGACGCGGCCGGCGTAGCCGCCGTCGCTGCCCAGGCCCGCGGCGCCGACGTAGTAGCGCAGGCCGTCGTAGAGCGTGCCGGCGCGGGCGATGCAGTCCTTGAGCACCTGCACGCCCACGCGCAGGTTGCTCACCGGGTCGAAGGCGGCGTGCACGCCGCCGAAGGCCTCGTACTTGTCGTCGTGCACCCGCGTCATCACCTGCATCAGCCCCTGCGCGCCGACCGAGCTCTGGGCGAAGGGGTTGAAGCTGGATTCGATGGCCATGATGGCGAGGATCAGCGTCGGGTCCAGGCGCGCGCGCTGGCCGATCGTCCAGGCTTCCTGAACGAGACGGCCGATCGGCTCCGGCGCGACGCGGTAGCGGCGCGAGATCCACTGGGCCACGGCGGCCTGCTCGCGCGTCAGCTCGCGCGGGTCGACCGCGGTGGCGCGGTTCACCGCATCCTGCTCGGCGACGCCCGCAAGCAGGTCGCCCGCACCGAGCGCGCGCGCCTCCTGGCGGCCCTGCAGCCATTGCAGCGCCTGCACCTCCACCTGCTCGCGCAACTCGGCGCGGCCGGCGCCGAACACCAGCACCGCCACCACCGCCAGGCCCAGCAGGGCCAGCGTGTTGTGGCTGATCTCGAGCAGGCCGTGCCCAACGTCCCGCAGGAAGATGGTGGCCGATCGCGCACAGGCGCGCGGCGCGCGGCGCAGCGACTGGATCGCCTTCATCTCGCTCCTTTCAGTGGCCGGCGCCCGCACCCGCGAGCCCGCGGGGCAAGACAGGGCGACGGCGATAATCGCGAACCGGTGTCGCGGCTTCTGCGCGAGCCTTGGCGGCGACCGGTTCTTCCAAGCCCGTGCTGCACGTCTGCATTGCAGAAGGCAGTCGACTAAGGGTTAACCCTTGATGCGGAAAAGATTCTAGAAACCGCTACATACATGGTCAAGAATAACAAACGCAATCGTTATATACGTTACAAATGAAATACCGCGACCTGCGGGACTTCCTTGGGCAGATCGAAGCCCGCGGCCAGTTGCGTCGAGTAGCCGATTCGGTGTCTCCGCGGCTGGAAATGACGGCCGTTGGCGACCGATTGCTGCGAAGCGGCGGGCCGGCGGTTCTCTTCACGCAGCCCGCGGGCTTCTCCACCGCGGTGCTGATCAACCTCTTCGGCACCCCTGAACGGGTGGCCCTGGGGATGGGCGTCGAGTCGGCCGCAGCCTTGCGCGAGGTCGGCCAGCTGCTGGCGGCGCTGAAGGAACCCGAGCCCCCGCGCAGCCTGCGCGAGGCCGGGCGGCTGCTCGAGCTCGCGCGCGCGCTGTGGGACATGAAGCCCGCGCTCGTGCGCCGCCCGGTCTGCCAGGCGGAGATCCTGCAGGGCGCGGAGATCGACCTCGCGCAACTGCCGATCCAGACCTGCTGGCCCGAGGATGCCGGGCCGCTCATCACCTGGGGCCTGGTCGTCACGCGCGGCCCGCAGGGCGTGGCGCGCCCGCGTCGGCGCCAGAACCTGGGCATCTACCGCCAGCAGCTGATCGGGCCGCGCCGGCTCATCATGCGCTGGCTCGCGCACCGCGGCGGTGCGCTGGACTTCGCGGAGTTCGCGCGCGCCAACCCCGGGCGGCCCTTCCCGGTTGCGGTGGCGTTGGGTGCCGACCCGGCGACGCTGCTGGGCGCCGTGACGCCGGTGCCCGACAGCCTCTCCGAGTACCAGTTCGCCGGCCTGCTGCGCGGCGGCCGCAGCGAGCTCGCCGACACCGCGGTGGGCGAGGGCGGGCTGATGCTGCAGGTTCCCGCACACGCCGAGATCGTTCTCGAGGGGCACATCGTGCCGGCCGCGCCGGGCTTCGAGGGTCGCTCCGAGCACGGCGTGCCGCTGGCCGAACGGGGCGGTCACCTGCACGCGCTGGAGGGGCCCTTCGGCGACCACACCGGCTACTACAACGAGCAGGACTGGTTCCCGGTGTTCGAGGTGCAGCGGCTGACGCGCCGCCCGCAGCCGATCTACCACAGCACGCACACCGGCAAGCCGCCGGACGAGCCGGCGGTGCTGGGCGTGGCGCTCAACGAGGTCTTCGTGCCCATCCTGCAGAAGCAGTTCCCGGAGATCACCGACTTCTACCTGCCGCCCGAGGGCTGCAGCTACCGCCTGGCGGTGGTCAGCATCCGCAAGGCCTACGCCGGGCACGCCAAGCGCGTGATGTTCGGCCTCTGGAGCTTCCTGCGGCAGTTCATGTACACCAAGTTCATCGTCGTCACCGACGACGACGTCGACATCCGCGACTGGAAGGACGTGGTGTGGGCGATCACCACGCGCATGGACCCGGTGCGCGACACCACGCTGGTCGAGCGCACGCCGATCGACTACCTCGACTTCGCCTCGCCGGTGAGCGGCCTGGGCGGCAAGATGGGGCTGGATGCAACCAACAAGTGGCCCGGCGAGACCGCGCGCGAATGGGGCCGCGTGATCACGATGGACGCCGAGGTGCTGCGGCGTACCGAGGCGCTGGTGGAGCGCCTGCTGGCCGGTTCGCCTGCGACGAAGTGACCCCGGCCGCGGCTGCAGGCTCTCGGCAGCGCGCGCGACATAGGCGATTCCGATTGCAGGCGAAGGCGATCGCGCCTACTCTTGCTGCACCTGCCATGCAGGTACATCCGACGGCGCAGTCCCTGCGCGTCAGGGGCCCCGGACCCCATCCCTCCGGAGCCCCACTGGTGGCTTAGGCCACCCGCCCCTCCAGGTTTCGGCCCGGAGGGGTTTCGTTTTCCTGGGCTCGCTCGACTCCCGCTCAACTGCTCGGGCGTGCCCAGGTTCTCACGGCCGGTAGTCGACGAGGATGCCGGTGGACGAGGCCTGCGCCGCGAGCTTGCCCTCGGCGTTGAAGAGGCTGGCCTCGAGGAAGGCGACGCGGCGCCCGCGCCGCACCACGCGGGCCTGCACGTGTCCGGCACCGGGGCCGACCTTCTCGTAGAAGCTGACCTTGATCTCGAGCGAGTTCACCGTCTGCTGGCCCTCGGTCTGCAGGATCACGGCAAACGCCATCGCCGCGTCCAGCCAGCCGGTGATGAAGCCGCCCTGCGCGATGCGCCCCTCCGAGTGGCAGTGCTGCCGCTGCACGGTGAAGCCGGCGTCGATGACGCCGTCCGCGGCGTTCCAGCCGCGCAGGTGGAACCCGCCCATGGCCTGCGCCAGCTCGTCGTTCATGCGGATGCGCTGCAGCAGCGCGGGGTCGATGCTCGCCATGCCTTCGTCGTTCATGTCCTCGTCGCTTCCCGGGTTCACCGTCAAGGGCGCGGATTGTCGCAGCGCCGGCGCGGCGGCCGGCCCGGGCGCGCGAGCAGGGCGTGGGGAAGGCGTGGGGAAGGCGAGGAGGAAGGCGAGGAGGAAGGCGAGGGCGGGCGCCTCAGACGCGCAGGCGCGCGGCGAGTTCGCGCAGGCGCTCGATGCCCGGCTCCTTGCGCGGCCAGCTCAGCTCGACGCCGTCGCCCGCATGCCGCGGCAGCACGTGCAGGTGCAGGTGCGGCACCGTCTGCCAGCCGGCGGGCCTGTTCGCCTGCAGCACGGTGATGCCCTCGGGCGCGAAGGCCTTCTGCACCGCCAGCGCGACGCGGCGCGCGACCCGCATCAGCGCCTCGGCCTCGGCTTCGCTGCAGTCGAGCAGCGTTTCGCGCGGGGCCTTGGTCGCGACGATGACGTGGCCGTCGTTGACCTGGCCGGCGTCCATGAAGGCGAAGACGAGCTCGTCCTCGTAGACCTTGGCGCAAGGCAGCTCGTCGGCCAGCAGGCGCTCGAAGACAGTGCTCATCGGGCGAAGCTCTGCACTGCGTGCTCCGGGACGAGCGCCGGGGGGCGGTCCGTTGCGCTCACACGCCCAGGTAGCGCTGCAGGATCTCCGGATCGGCCTTGTGGCCGGCGGCCGTTCCCTCGTGCACGATGTGCCCGTTGTTGATGATGTAGACGCGGGTGGCCAGCGCCAGCGCGGCGGCCAGGTTCTGCTCGACGACGACGATGGTCTGCCCGGCCTGCGCGAGCTGGCGGCAGGCGCGCACGAGGTCCTGCACGATCACCGGCGCCAGGCCCTCGAAGGGCTCGTCCAGCAGCACGATCTTGGGACTGCGCACGAGCGCGCGCGCGATCGCCAGCATCTGCTGCTCGCCGCCGGAGAGGTCGGTGCCGCGGCTGGTGCGCCGCTCCTTCAGGCGCGGGAACATCTCGTAGATGCGCTCGAGCGGCCACTT
>CAUJJO010000249.1 GCA_963205125.1 Pseudomonadota bacterium
GCCCGCATCTGAGGACCTGGCGACGCAGGCCGCGCAGGACGCCGCGGCCTGGGCCGACCTGCCCGGCTGGCGCGCACTGCTGCAGCGGCACGCGCACCTCTTCGAATCCTGGATCGAGGGCGGCGCGGTGGGCTTCGTCGAGCGCGCGGCAGCCGATACCGGGGCCGGTCGCATGCTCGCGTGGACGCGCGCGCAGGGCGCCACCGAGGTGCAGTGGCGCGACTACCGCGGCTTTGCCGACTGCGGCGTGGCCGTGCTCTTCGTCGCCCAGCCCGGGGCCCTGGCCGCGGTGCATGCGCGCCTGCACGACAACGCGCTCGGCCAGATGAAGCTGCAGCTGCGCCAGGGCGGCATCCTGCTCTACGTGATGGTGGCCAAGGCGCAGCTTCTGGACGAGGGCTACGAGGACTTCCTCGAGTCGCTGGGCCTGGCCTTCATGGGAGCCTGCCGATGATCTTCCAGAACCCGGCCGGCGCGCCCGAGCTCGGTTGCAACGCCTGCGGCTGTCGCTGGTTCGACCGCATGAGCGGCGCCTGCTACGAATGCGGCGAGGTCGTGCCGCAGGCCGACATCGACGCCTACCGCGTGGCGCTGCGCGCCTTCCACGAACAGAAGGGCATACGCGCCTACGAAGCCGACAAGGAGCGACAGATGAGCGAACGCTGGCTCGAGGACTACGTGCCCGGCGCGGTGCATGAACTCGGCACGGTGACGCTGGACACCGAGGAGCTGCTCGAGTTCGCGCGCCGCTACGACCCGCAGCCCATCCACACCGACCCCGAACCCGCCGCGCGCGGGCCCTTCGGCGGGCTGATCGCCAGCGGCTGGCAGACCTGCTCGCTGATGATGCGGCTCTACGCGGTGAACTACCTCTCGCCGGCCTCGAGTGTCGCCTCGCCGGGCGTGGAATCGCTGCGCTGGCCACAGCCGGTGCGCCCGGGCGACACGCTCTCGGTGCGCGTCACCGTGCAGGAGGCTCGGGTCTCGAAGAGCAGGCCCGAGCGCGGCATCGTGCACTCGCGCATCGAGATGTTCAACCAGCATGGCGCCCTGGTGATGAGCATGGACGCCACGAACGTCATCCTCTGCCGCCCGTCCGGACGCTGAAGGGGCGGCAGCGCGGCGCGGCGCCTGCCCGGAGCCTGTGTCCGGAGCCCGCCCGGAGCCCGCCCGGAGCCTTGTGGCCCCGGATAATCGCGGCTCATGCACCTGCTGATCCCGTTTGCCGCGCCCTTGTCCGACGCCGGGCGCGGCGTGCTCGCCGGCCTGCGCCTGCCCAACCTGCAGGCGCTGCTGGCGGGCCGGCGCGGCGAGCGCGACGAGGGCGACGAGTTCTCGCTCTCGACCCCGCACGAGCGGGCGCTGGCGCGCGCCTGGGGCTGGGCCGGCGCCGACGGCCTGCTGCCCTGGGCCGCCGAAGAGGCCCGCGCGCAGGATCTGGACCCCGGCGACCTCGCCTTCGGCCTGCTCACGCCCGCGCACTGGCACCTGGGCACCGACCAGGTGAGCATGGGCGACCCGGACGCGCTGGCGCTCTCCGAAGCCGAATCGCACGGCCTCTACGAGGCGGTCGCGCCGCTCTTCACCAGCGAGGGCTTCCTCGTGCACTGGGGCGCGCCGACGCAGTGGCTGATCGCCCACGAGGCGCTGGCGCAGTTGCCTACCGCCTCGCTGGACCGCGTGATCGGCCGCAACGTCGACCGCTGGCTGCCCGAGGGCGCGCCCGCGCGGCTGCTGCGCCGCCTGCTCAACGAGGCGCAGATGCTGCTGCACACGCACGCGCTCAACGAGGCGCGCGAGGCGCGTGGCCTGCCCACCGTGAACGCGCTCTGGCTGAGCGGCTGCGGCACGGCGCAGCAGGCAGCGGCCGCCGCACGCAGCGCGGTGCGCGTGGACGCGCGGCTGCGCCGTCCTGCACTCGCCGAGGACTGGGCCGCCTGGGCGCAGGCCTGGACGCAGCTCGACGCCGAGCTGCCGCGCCTTTCGCCGACGCAGATCACGCTCTGCGGCGAGCGCGCGAGCTGGACGCTGGCGCTGCCGCCGCGCGGCCTGCTGCAGCGTGCCTCGGCCTTGCTGTCGGGCCGCCTGTCCGCCGCCGATCTGGTGCGCGCGCTGGAGTCGCTGTGAGCCCGGCCCTCGCCGCAGCACCGACCGGGCAGACGACGCAGCCCGCGCCCCGCGTCGTCGTGCGCGACGTGCCGCCGCGCGTGTGCTTCGCGCTCGAACAGGCCGGCGTGCATCCGCTGCTGGCGCGGCTGCTGGCCGCGCGCGGCGTGAGGAGCGCAGGCGAGCTCGACGACGGCCTGCAGCACCTGCTGCCGCCCGACGCGCTGCAGGGCGCGCAGGCGGCCGGCGTGCTGCTGGCCGATGCCATCGACGCGGGCCGGCGCATCTGCATCGTCGCCGACTACGACTGCGACGGCGCCACCGCCTGCGCGCTGGCGATCCGCGGGCTGGCGGCGCTGGGCGCCGAGCGCACGCGCCTTGGCTACGTCGTTCCCGACCGCGCGCGCCACGGCTACGGCCTGACGCCGGCCATCGTCGACCTTGCGCAGGCGCTGCAGCCGCAGCTGCTGGTGACCGTCGACAACGGCATCGCCAGCGTCGAGGGCGTGGCGCACGCGCGCAGCCTGGGCATGCAGGTGCTGGTGACCGACCATCACCTGCCGGCATTGCAGGACGGAGAGGTGCGGCTGCCCGCGGCCGAGGTCATCGTCAACCCCAACCAGCCCGGCTGCGGCTTCGCGAGCAAGGCGCTGGCCGGCGTCGGCGTCATGTTCTACGTGCTGCTGGCCACGCGCGCCGAGCTGCGCCGGCGCGGGCGCTTCGATGGCACGAGCCAGCCGCGGCTGGACGCGCTGCTGGACCTCGTCGCCCTGGGCACGGTGGCCGACGTGGTGAAGCTCGACGCCAACAACCGCCGCATCGTCGCGCAAGGCCTGCGGCGCATCCGCGCCGGGCGCATGCAGGCCGGCGTGGCGGCGCTCTTCGCCGCGGCCGGCCGGCAGCCCGCCAAGGCCAGCGCCGCGGACTTCGGCTTCGCGCTTGGCCCGCGCCTGAACGCCGCGGGGCGGCTGGCGGACATGACGCTGGGCATCGAGTGCCTGCTCACCGACGACGCCGCGCGCGCGGCCGAACTCGCGGCGCAGCTCGACGCCATCAACCGCGAGCGGCGCGAGGTCGAGGACGGCATGCGCGAGCAGGCCGAGGCCGCGCTCGCGGCCATCGCCCAGGCGCAGGCGCTGCCCCCGGCGCTGGCGCTCTTCGACGAGAGCTTTCACGAAGGCGTGGTGGGCATCGTCGCCGGGCGCGTGAAGGACCAGTTGCACCGGCCGAGCTTCGTCTTCGCGCGCGGCGCCGACGGGCATCTCAAGGGCTCGGGGCGTTCGATCGCGGGCTTTCACCTGCGCGACGCGCTGGACCTCGTCGCCAAGCGCCACCCGGGGCTGCTGCTGCGCTTCGGCGGCCACGCCATGGCGGCCGGGGCGACGATCGCGGCGCAGGGCTTCGAGGCCTTCGCCGCTGCGCTGGTGAAGGTGGCCGGCGAGTGGCTGGACGCCGCCACGCTCGAGCGCAGCCTGCGCAGCGACGGCGCGCTGCCGCTCGAGTGGTTCAACGCCGAAACCGTGGCGCTGCTGGACGCGCAGGTCTGGGGCCAGGGCTTCGAGGCGCCGCTCTTCGTCGACGAGGTCGAGGTGCTGCAGCAGCGCCTGGTCGGCGAGAAGCACCTCAAGCTGCGCCTGCGCCTGCCCGGCTCCGCCGCGCCGCGCGAGGCGATCTGGTTCGGCCGCGTCGAGCCCTTGCCCGAGCGCGCGCGGCTGGCCTATCGCCTCTCGCTCGACGAGTGGAACGGCCAGTCGCGCGTGCAGATGGTGGTGCAGGCGCTGGCGGGCTGATTCGTGCCCGCCCGCGCCGCCCCGCTCAGCGCGTCAGATAGCCGCCGTCGACCGGCACGTAGGCGCCGGTGACGAAGGAGGCGGCCGGCGAGCTCAGCCACAGCGTCAGCTCGGCGACCTCCTCAGGGCGCCCCAGGCGCCCGATCGGGTGCAGCGAGACGAGCATCGCGTTGGTCGCCGCGTCGGCTTCGAGGCCGGCGATCAGCGGCGTGTGGATGAAGCCCGGGCCGACGGCGTTGACGCGCAGGCCGCGGGCCGCGTATTCCTGCGCCGCGGTCTTGGTCAGCCCGAGCACGCCGTGCTTGGCCGCGACATAGGCCGGCGCGGTCGCGAAGCCCACGGCGCCGAGGATGGACGCCATGTTGACGATGGCGCCGCCGCCGCTCTTCAGCATGCGCGGGATCTGCGCCTTCATGCAGTAGAAGACGCCGTTCAGGTTGACGTCGATGACCTGGCGCCAGCCCTCGATCGAATAGTCGCCGGTGAGTGCCGCCTCGCCGCCGATGCCGGCGTTGTTGCAGGCAATGTCCAGGCGCCCGTAGCGCTCGACCGCGGCGGCGGCCAGCGCCTCGCAAGCCGCCGGATCGGCGACGTTGGCCGCGAAGAAGCTGGCGGTGCCGCCGGCGGCGCGGACCTGCGCCACCGTCTCCTCGCCGCCGGGGGCGGTGAGGTCCGAGACGAGCACCGATGCGCCAGCGCGCGCATAGGCCAGCGCCACGGCGCGGCCGATGCCCGAGCCGGCTCCGGTGGCGATGGCGACCTTGTCCTTCAGCATGGTGGGACCTCCTGGGTGATGGATGGAGCCGACGGCGGGAGCGCGGTCGACGCCAAGGATCTTCGGCCGGAAAGCGTGCACCAGCCTGACGGCGGTCTCCCGCGGGCGCGTCCGCCCGCTGCACGCCCGCCCGGTGCGCGCCCGCCCGGTGCACGCCAGCCCGGTGCACGCCCGCCCGGTATGCGCCCGATTCGGGCAAGATGATGCGCCATGAAGACGACGAAGCGGGCGCTGCCCCTGGCCGCGCTGGGATGTGCGGTGGTGCTGACGGCGGCATCGCTGGCGGCATCGACGATGGCCCAGGCCCAGACCCAGGCCCAGGCCCAGACGTTGCGCCCGGTCGACGTGGCGCGCGGCCTGGACCATCCCTGGTCGCTGGCTTTCCTGCCCGACGGCCGCATGCTCGTCACCGAGCGCGCCGGGCGGCTGCGCATCGTCGCTGCGGCGGGGCAGGTCTCGCCGCCCGTCGCCGGCCTGCCGCCGGTCGCCGCCAGCGGCCAGTGCGGGCTGCTCGACGTCGTGCTCGACCCCAGGTTCGCCGAGAACCAGCGCATCTACTGGAGCTACGCCGAGGCGGGCGAGGGCGGCAACAGCACGGCGGTGGCGCGCGGGCGGCTGCAGGACGGCCGCGTCGACGAGGTGCAGCTGCTCTTTCGCCAGCAGCCCAAGGTGGCCAGCAGCCAGCACTGCGGCGGGCGCCTGGTGTTTGCGCGCGACGGGCGGCTCTT
The DNA here is from genome assembly GCA_963205125.1 of Pseudomonadota bacterium. Taxonomy (GTDB): domain Bacteria; phylum Pseudomonadota; class Gammaproteobacteria; order Burkholderiales; family Burkholderiaceae_C; genus Rubrivivax. The sequence continues at coordinate 5,400 of CAUJJO010000249.1, forward strand.
CGTCACCCTCGGCGACCGCTTCTCGCGCAAGGAGGACGCGCAGAACCTCGCCAACCACCTCGGCAAGATCGTGCGCATCGAGGCCGACGGCCGCGTGCCGGCGGACAACCCCTTCGCCGGCCGACCGGGCGCGGCAGCCGAGATCTGGAGCCTCGGGCACCGTAACGTGCAGGGTGCCGCGCTGCATCCCGACACCGGCGAGCTCTGGGCGAGCGAGCACGGCCCGCAAGGCGGCGACGAGATCAACCTGATCGAAGGCGGGCGCAACTATGGCTGGCCGCTGCTGACCTTCGGCCGCAACTACGGCACCGGCACGCGCATCGGCGAAGAGGGCCCCAAGCCCGGCTTCGAACAGCCGCTGAAGACCTGGGTGCCGATCTCGATCGCGCCCAGCGGCATGGCCTTCCTCACCAGCGAGCGCTACCCCGGCTGGAAGGGCAGCCTCTTCATCGGCGCGCTGCGCGGCCAGGTCCTGCACCGGCTGACGCTGGAGGGCCGCCGCGTCGTCGCAGACGAGCGCCTGCTCACGAACCTGAACGAACGCATCCGCGACGTGCGCCAGGGCCCCGACGGCTGGCTCTACATCCTCACCGACAGCCCGGACGGGCGGGTGATCCGGCTCGAGCGCTGAGGCGCGTTTGCAGCGGCTCCCTCTCCCACGCGTGGGAGAGACTGATGCAGCGGCGGCGCTGCCGGGTTTCGCCCCCGAACCGGGTAGGTGTGCCCGCTCTGAGCGCCTCGTCGTGAGGCTTCCATACACAAAGAAGCCCGCTCCGCGCCCCTTCCATTTTCAGGCTCCTGGGTAGGGTCGGGGTGAGGGGGGCGCGACCTGCGCCGCGCCGAGTGCGCCCGCCGGTGGGACCCGTGAATGGACCCACGTACTGCCCCCCAACGGACCCCAACAGTCCCACAAACGGCCCCACAAACGGCCCCGTAAACGGCCCCGTAAACGGGCCCGTAGGAGCGGCGGCAGCCGCGATGCGGCCTTGGCATGATCACGCGCGGCGCCCCATCGCGCCTGCCGGCGCTCCTACGAGAGAGACGGATGCAGCGGCGGCGTTGCCGGCTTGCACCCCGGAACCCCGCAGGCGTGCCTGCTCTGGACGCCTCGGCATGCGGCTTGGCCAATACAAGAAAGCACCCTTCGCGCCGCTTCCGAATTCAGGCCCCTGGGTAGCGCAGGGGCGAGGGCGCCCCACCCTCACTGCATCCGACACGCCCCCGGCCCGTCGGGGTTGCCGCAGCTTCCGCAGGGCGCGAAGGGTGCCGGGGCCGGGGTCGCGTCGGCGGTGGCGAAGACCGAGAGCTGCTTTTCGAGCTGCGTCGAGTCGCAGGTCGGGCAGGCGAGTCGGGTGTCCGAACGCACGAGCAGCTCGAACTCGCTGCCGCATTCCTCGCACTGGTATTCGTAGATCGGCATGGGGGTCTCCGCGCGGTGTCTTCAGCCGCGGCGATTGTCGCGCGTCAAGGCGCGCGCTGCAGGACCGCGCGCTGCAGGACCGACCTGCGACGCCGCGCGACCGTGGGTGGATCAGCCGCGGGCGGCGTTTTGTTCGCGCGCCAGGTGCAGCAGCACGCGCGTGCAGGCGAACGAGGGGCCGCGCAGGTTGCCGCGCGGGAAGGCCAGCGCCAGTTCGCGCGGGCGGTCCGGGGCGGCCATGCGCAGCGGCCCGAGCCGGCGCACCTGGCTCGGGGGCAGCGTGTCGTCGGCGACTGCCACGTGGACGCCGGGCAGCGCGGCCGGCAGCGCGTCGGGCCA
>CAUJJO010000250.1 GCA_963205125.1 Pseudomonadota bacterium
GTGTCGATGCGCAGCGTCAGCTTCACCTCGGCGCGGCTGCCGTCGGCGCGGTGGATCACGAGCTTCGCCTCGCTGCGCGGGCGCAGGGCGGGGTCCGGGATGATGGCGATCGCCTCCTTGCCGGTGAGGCCCAGCGATTCCCACGAATCGCTGCCCTGGAACTGCAGCGGCAGCACGCCCATGCCGACGAGGTTGCTGCGGTGGATGCGCTCGAAGCTGCGCGCGATCACCGCCTTGATGCCCAGCAGCTGCGTGCCCTTGGCCGCCCAGTCGCGGCTGGAGCCGTTGCCGTACTCCTCGCCCGCGAAGACCACCGTGGGCACGCCCGCGGCCTGGTAGCGCATCGCGGCGTCGAAGATCGGCATCTTCTCGCCGCCGGGCTGCAGCAGCGTGAGGCCCCCCTCCTCGCGCGAGCCGTCGGCCTTGGCCGGCAGCATCAGGTTCTTGATGCGCACGTTGGCGAAGGTGCCGCGCATCATCACCTCGTGGTGGCCGCGGCGCGAGCCGTAGCTGTTGAAGTCGGCGCGCGCGACACCGTGCTCGATCAGCCACTGGCCCGCCGGCCCGGCCTTGGCGATCGAGCCGGCCGGCGAGATGTGGTCGGTGGTGATCGAGTCGCCGAACAGCGCCATGATGCGCGCGCCCTCGAGCGGCGCGGCGCCGGCCTTGGCATCGGGCGCGGCAAGCGCAAAGCCGTCGAAGTACGGCGGCTCGGCGATGTAGGTGCTCTGCGGCCAGGCGTAGGTCTGGCCCGCCTCGCCCTCGATCGCCTGCCACAGCGCGCCCGGGTCGCTGGCGATGCGCGCGTAGTTCTCGCGGAAGGCCTTGCCCTCCATCGCGTGGCGCACGAGGGCCGCGACCTCCTCGTTCGTCGGCCAGATGTCGCGCAGGTAGACGTCGCGGCCGTCCTTGCCCTTGCCGATCGGATCGTTCGTGAGATCCCGCAGCACGCTGCCGGCCAGCGCGAAGGCCACGACCAGCGGCGGGCTCATCAGGAAGTTGGCCTTGAGGTTGGGGTGGATGCGCGCCTCGAAGTTGCGGTTGCCCGAGAGCACCGCAGCGCACACCAGGTCGTGTTCGGCGATCGCGTCGTTGAGCTGCGTCGTCAGGTCGCCCGAGTTGCCGATGCAGGTCGTGCAGCCGTAGCCGGCCAGCGCAAAGCCCAGCTGCTCGAGGTAGGGCATGAGGCCGGCGTGCTCGAGGTACTCGGTGACGACGCGCGAGCCCGGCGCAAGCGAAGTCTTGATGTGCGGCGCCACGCGCAGGCCCGCCTGCACCGCCTTCTTCGCCAGCAGCCCGGCAGCCAGCATCACGCTCGGGTTGGAGGTGTTGGTGCAGCTCGTGATCGCGGCGATGAGCACGTCGCCGTGGCCGACCGTGACGTCCGCCGTCCCGGCGTCACCCTCGTGTCCGGCCGGCAGTTGTGGCCGGTTGGTCAGCATCTCGGCCTGGTTGCGCTCGGCGCCGGGCTGCAGCGCCGGCGCCTCGGGCAGCGGCTGGTCGTGCGCCTCGTGGGCGATCGCAAAGCGCGGCGCCAGCTTCCCGGGCGCCTGGTTGAAGCCACCCTCGGCGTTGGGCCTGGAGAAGAGGCTCGTGAACTGCGCGCCGAGCCGGCCGAGCTCGATGCGGTCCTGCGGCCGGCGCGGGCCGGCCACGCTCGGCGTCACGCTGGCGAGGTCCAGGCGCAGCAGCGTCGTGTAGTCGAGGTCGGCGGCGTCCGGGACGCCGTACATGCCCTGCGCCTTGTAGTAGGCGGCGAAGGCCTCGATCTCGGCCTCGGTGCGGCCGGTGTCGCGGAAGTACTCGATCGTCTTGTCGTCGACCGGGAAGAAGGTGATCGTCGCGCCGTTCTCGGGCGACATGTTGCCAAGCGTGGCGCGGTCGGGCACCGAGAGCGTGCGCGTGCCCTCGCCGATCAGCTCGACGAACTTGCCGACCACCTTGTGTTTGCGCAGCAGCTCGGTGACGGTGAGCACGAGGTCGGTGGCGGTGACGCCCTCGCGCAGCCGCCCGGTGAGCTCCAGGCCGACGACGTCGGGCGCGAGGAAGTAGACGGGCTGGCCGAGCATCGCCGCCTCGGCCTCGATGCCGCCCACGCCCCAGCCGACGACGCCGATGCCGTTGATCATCGTCGTGTGGCTGTCGGTGCCCACCAGCGTGTCGGGCCAGCAGATGCCGTCGGCGCTGCGGTGCACGCCGCGCGCGAGGTACTCGAGGTTGACCTGGTGGCAGATGCCGAAGCCCGGCGGCACGACACGGAAGGTGTCGAAGGCCTGCATGCCCCACTTCATGAACCGGTAGCGCTCGTGGTTGCGCTTGAATTCGAGCTGCATGTTGCGCTCGAGCGCGTCCTGGGTGCCGTAGACGTCGACCATGATCGAGTGGTCGACGACCAGGTCCACCGGCACCAGCGGCTCGATGCGCTTGGGGTCGCGGGAAAGCCGCGCCGCGGCCGAGCGCATCGCCGCGAGGTCGACGAGCAGCGGCACGCCGGTGAAGTCCTGCAGCAGCACGCGCGAGACGACGAAGGGGATCTCCTCGGTGCGCGCGTCCCTGGCGCCCCAGTTGGCGATCTGCCGGACGTGCTCGGCGGTGATCCTGTGGCCGTCGCAGTTGCGCAGCACCGATTCGAGCACGATGCGCATCGACACCGGCAGGCGCTCGATGTTCGGATAGGTCTTGGCGAGCTCGGGCAGCGAATACAGGCGCAGGCTCTGCCCCGACGCGGTGGAAAAGCTCTGCAGGGTGGAAGCGAAGGGATGGGCGGGGGTGGTCATCGGGGCTCCTCTCTAGGGCTGGCCAGGACGGCAATCACGATGCGCGACTCACGCTTCACGATTCACGGTGCGCGGCGATGCACGAAGCCTACGCCACGGTGCGATGAAAACCGTCACCTGCCGCGGAGCATTGTGCGCCGCCGCCGATGCCACTGCGACGCGCAGGCCCGTCGCCGCGCCGCGGCCTCAGTCCGCGCGCGGCAGCCGCAGCGAAAGCCGCGCGCCGCCCAAGGGCGCCTGCTGCACCTGCACGCTGCCGCCGTAGGTCTCGGCCAGCGTGCGCACGATGTCCAGGCCGAGGCCCGAGCCCGCGCGCCGCTCGTCGAGCTGCACGCCGCGCTCGAACATGCGCTCGCGCTGCGCGGGCGGGATGCCCGGGCCGTCGTCGTCGACGGTGATGCACAGCTGCCCGTCGTCTTGCCGCAGGTCGACGACGACGCGCGTGCGCGCCCACTTGCCGGCGTTGTCGAGCAGGTTGCCGAGCAGCTCGAAGAGGTCCTGCTCCTCGCCGCGGAAGGCCAGGTCCTCGGCGCCGGGCGCCAGCTCGAAGCTCAGGCGCCGCTCGGCGTGCAGGCGCGCCATCGTGCGCAGCAGCGCCTGCAGCGGCGGCAGCACCGGCGTGCGCAGCCCGGTGGCGCGCACTGCCGCCGCGGCGCGGGCGCGCGCGAGGTGGTAGTCGACCTGGCGGCGCGCGGTCTGCACCTGTTCGCGCACCAGCGCACCGAGCGCACTGTCGTCGCTGCCGGCGGCGTTGGCGAGGATGGACAGCGGCGTGTGCACCGCGTGCGCGAGGTTGCCGGCCTGGGTGCGCGCGCGCTGCACCATCTCGGCGTTCTCGGCGAGCACGTGGTTGAACTCCTGCACCAGCGGCTGCAGTTCCTGCGGAAAACTGCCCTCGATGCGGGCGGCCTGCCCGCCGCGCACGGCCGCCAGGCTGCGGCGCATGCGCGCCAGCGGCCGCGAGGCGAGCTGCAGCTGCAGCGCCACCGCGCAAAGCAGCCCGGCGCCGAGCACGGCAAGCGCGATCACCAGCAGGCGCGTGAAGCGCTCGATCGGCTCGGCGATCAGCTTCTGGTCGGCGGCGACGACCAGGCGCAGCGGCGGCGCCTCGTCCTCCGGCAGCTCCAGCGTGCGCGCGACCGCCAGCAGCACATGGCCTTGCGCGTCGGGCAGCGCGAGCACGCGGTGCCCCTTGGCCGGATAGCCCTCGGGCAGCGGCGGCAGCGCAA